>JAJRQD010000033.1 GCA_024280435.1 archaeon
CAGGTGAGACGATTGCCCTGGTTGGTAAAACAGGTGCGGGTAAATCCACTATAATTAATATACTATCCAGGATGTACAGATATCAATCTGGAGTTCTATTGCTTGATGGTATGGATGTTAGAAATTACTCACTCAAATCATACAGAGATCAGATAGCCACAGTACCCCAGGATTTCTTCCTATTCTCCAGCTCTATTGCAGATAATCTAAGATTAGGCAATCCATTGGTATCCGAAGAGGCAATGTGGGATGCACTTGATAGAGTAGGATTGAAGGATTATATAGAGAGGATGCCAAAAAAATTGCATACTGAGCTTCAAGAACGAGGTGGTAGATTGAGTGTTGGTCAGAGGCAATTACTTGTGTTTGCCACAGTTCTGATTGCAAATCCAAGAATTATAGTTCTTGATGAGGCTACTGCCAATGTGGACCTGTTCTCGGAGATTAAAATACAGAGAGCAATTAAACTGCTACTAGAGGATCGAACTGCATTCATCATTGCTCACCGGTTAACAACCATTAGAAATGCAGATAGGATACTTGTTATTGATGATGGTGCAATTGTAGAGCAGGGCACTCATGATGAATTATTGAGGATTGATGGCCATTATTCAAAACTGGTTAAAAGCCAGATAGAATTGTCAAATGTGAATTAAGTTTGAATTAAAAAATAAGTGTCTCATAATTCTCATTTATAGACTAGTATTCACTGTTTATTTGAAATTCTCATTTATAGACTAGTATTCACTGTTTATTTGAAATTCTCAACTGCACAGACCATACAGATACCATTACTCAATCCTTCCATTTCTGATTTCTCAAATACTTTATTCATTCTGATACCTCTATCATTTATCTGTGTTCTGCACCATGCACAGACTGTGATAATATCATTCAGTTCTAATTCTCTTAACATAAAATTACTGAGCAAAGATCATTTATAAACTATGATGATATGCAGACATTATCCCTCTTTAAATAACAAATTCTTCACAAGATTAGATGTAGTCTACTAATTCTTTATTAGATATTAGTTTATCAATATCTCAAGGAGAAATATAAATGGTAAACAAAGGTGATCTAGTAAGTTTCAAACCCACACATGGAATAGAAATCCCAGAAAATTATGGTATATTTATAGAGAGGTTCAGAAAGAAAAAAAGCAAAACTCATATGGTCAAAGTGTATACACTCAAGGGAGTGGTTGAGATGAAACAGAATAATCTGATCAACAAATCTCTTGGCAAAAAAATCCAGATGAAAGGAAAAGCACTGCCACCTATCAAGGATATGAAGCCAAGATTACAGACATGGATAAAAGATATGAATGCACATGCTGCAAGAGTACTTGAGACAGAGGAAAGAGTAGGTGCACTATCAGAGAGGAAACTTTGGTTGAAATTGAGAAAAAATGGAATTGAGGAGACAGACCTCACCACAATCATGATAACATGGTATGAATTGGCAATAGAGGATATAAATAAAGATAAACAGAAAGAATTGAAACAATTACTGGAGAGTAACAGAGCATATGGTAGAGGATACTTTGATAATATTGGTAAAAGCTGGAAATTGATATCAGAAGATGATAGAAAAGCAGCAACTGATTTTATATCAAAGCTTGGAAATCTGAAGAATAGGATGTTTCATCTGATAGAAGTACCAATTGAGGAGGATTCTGATGAGATGCATATGATCAGAGCACCTAAACCATGGGAATATATAGAATTTGCAGAGGGTGATGATGAGTTGATTAAGTTCCTGCAGGAGATAATGGCATATTTTGTGGAACATGATAATTGGGGAAAAACAGGGCTAGGTGGCACACATATCCATACGCTGGATGATTTCTCATTACATGACTTCACATCATACTTGGCAGAGGATTGGATTAATGAGGGTAAGACCAGCTATTCCGATGCTTTTGTCAAATTTCTGATTAAAACTGCTTACTGGACGGATACAGATGCATTGCTTGCTATTTCCAAAAGGAAAGTGTTACTGGCGAAGGATTTCGATTGGGAGACTGAACAGAGAATTGAGGAGATTGCAGCCAAGTTCAAAGAACCAAAGGATACCCCGGGAGCATTTGATAACAGAACTGATTTCAAGGATCTAGAGGCATACACAATTGATCCACCATCTGCCAAGGATTTTGATGATGCAGTTTCACTGCTTAGAAAAGATGATACGTATATTCTGTATGTACATATCGCAGATGTTGCACATTATGTACAGAAAGATAGCAGTCTAGATCTGCATGCTAGAAGAAGAGCCACCTCAGTGTACTTACCCACAAAAACACTGCCTATGCTTCCAAATCATCTATCAGATAATCTATGCTCACTAAGAGAACAGGTACCAAGGCTTGCAATGACTGCAGAGATACATTATGATCTTGATGGAAATAAACTGCTGGATAAATGTAGAGTACATAACTCTGTAATACTAGTTGATAAGAATCTAAGCTATGATATGGTGAATGAAGCCATTGATAAAAAAGAGGAACCATTCTATGGATTGCATCAATTCTCCAAAATACTTCAAAAACATAGACGTGGATTGAGAATACAGACTGATGATGTGAGATTAGAGCTAGGTGGCGAGATGTCGTTATCAAGCAAAACAGCATCTAATTCCACACAGATGATTGAGGTATTTATGGTTGCTGCGAATGAGACTGTGGCAGAGATATTGCAGAGAGAGAAACTACCTGTGGTATACAGAAATCATCCATTGCCAGACAAGGAAGATGTTCTCAGATTCAATGTACATGCAAAAGTAATTGGATTGGATCATCATATTGAGTATCCGGTATTATTTGAGAAGAAGAAAAAAGAGAGGAAAACTTTTGCAGATATGCTATCCAAAGGTGGAGGTAGTATATCATTCAGTATCGGAGCGGGTAGTTCTGCAAACAAGTTGCAGGAGGAAATTGATGCAAAAGAGGAGGAGGTAGATCTTGGTAAGGTACTTGCAGATGGATTAGCACAGCTAACACCTGAAAAACAGGAAGAGATACTATTACCATTCCGAGAGGCATTGGATAAGGTGGAGGCAATTGAGGATGCTTATGATCGTAAATTGGCATATCTGATAGTATTGAGAACACTCAGCCGGGCATTATATGCACCTGGAAATACAGGGCATTTCGGACTGGGATCTACTGCATATCTACATTTCACATCTCCTATCAGAAGATATCCGGATATAATTGCACATCGAGTATGCAAAGCTATGATTGCAGATGATGATCTTGTATACACAGCAGATGAGATTGAGGATGTTGCAATACATTGTTCAGAACAATCTGAGATGGCAGAGAGGCTTGAGAGAAATATAGTCGGATCTGGATTCAGTTTTCTCACCAGAAATCCAGATTATTCAGAGAATAAACAGGGAATCATCACATCAATATCAGGAGGTGGAGTTTTTGTCACGCTACCAAATGGTATCGAGGCAAGAATACCATTATCTCAGATGACAGATGGAGCCACATTTGTGGATGATTATGATTCAATGTGTTTCCTTGGTTCAAAGGGCAAGTTCAATCTTGAAGAGGAGATAACACCTGATAACTGGAGAGAGTTACTTGAGGTTGATGAGGATAATCCAATGCAAATACTTGCCAAACTGGGAGATAAACTTGCCATCACATTTATTGGTTGGGATCTTATAGATGGAAAAGTCACTGCTGCACCTGTAAAAATAATTGAGAGGGAAAACGAATAGAATTCACTTTTAATGATGTCTATTAAATTTAAATATATAAATTACAGTACAATATCTATGGGTCGTACTACCATAACATATCGCATGAGAATGCAAGCATTAAGAGATAAGATGATGCATATCTTTCGGAATAAAGAATACAAGGAATTATGGGAACGAACAAGTATGCTAGCATCTGCCGCATCTACATTTGACTGTCCAGATACTGATTCAGTTATCACATACTGCATGTTGCTTGATATAATCACAGATCTGAATAAATTAGAAGAGGTATTTAATAAGAATTGATGCGATTTATTCTGTAATTATAGAATAATAATATCACAGATGCGATCCATTGCCCAATATCGACAATATTGATCAAAAGCATCAAAAATACATATGAGTAGATCATTCCCTTCAGAAAAATAATGTTTCTATCAGAATTTATGGATGGACGGATAATATAGATCATTGTAATGAAATGCAATAATTGTAAAAATACTATCAGATATACATTCAATTCAAATACAGGACCTAGCCATGCAATTAGAAATAACAGAGATATGAATAGAACTCCTTGTAGTTGTATTATTCGATCTGAATATATTCTATCACTGAATTCAAAGTTACTTATAAATTCAGTTCTGGCAATTAATACAATCAAAATCATAATAATAAAAGACAAAACATATTCAAGTAAAGGAGGGGAATATGGTTTATCAAGATAGAACAGAGGTGTAGGAATTATTATAAATAATAAAATAATAACATTCAATCTTTTATCAGATACTAATCGTATATTTTTCAATGTAGGAAAAGTGATATCTACCATGTAGATCGCCATGAAAATTGAGATAAATGAATGGAATACTATCAATTCAATAGCCCATATCAGATTTATCTCACCTACTCTTCCATATAGAAAACCAAAAGCATCAGACCAGTCTGGATTGAAGAAACTTCTTAGTATTATTCCCTCTTCAATAATGCCATATGCAGCACCTAGTAATATTATACCAATAATATATGTCACCAGCATCAGCGTAACGAATGCAGACCCAACTCCCATCATTCTACCAATAAAGCCACCTCGATTTTTATTCTCAGTATAATCTGCCATTGCACCAGACCATGCAGGTACAAAGATGGATG
>JAJRQD010000034.1 GCA_024280435.1 archaeon
TTAATAAATAATAGCAATTACATTGCCAATATATGGACTGGAACTGATGGAATACATTCTTTCTATCTAGCTCCGTACAACAATTATTCTATACTGGATAATTCTGTAAATGTATTATTTGAGAATATTTCAGTAAATGCATCAATTGCAGTGACAGTTGGTAATTTCAGCAATTCAATACCAGTTATCTCAGCAATAAATCCAACTAATCAGAGGTTAAATCCAGGTGAGAATATGACAATTGAGATACTTGCATTTGATGCAGATCCAGTTGATATACTGAGTTATAACTGGACCACTGGTAATGGTATAATCACAGGTAGTGGTTCTATAATAAACTACACTGCACCAACAAATGCCGGACCTTATCGCATTAATGTGACTGTATATGATAATTTTGGTGGAAATGCCTCCACATATATCTATGTTTCAAATAGATATTCCAATGTTACTGCCACAGTCACAAGAGGCGAGAGTAAGCTGATTAATGGAAAAATAATTATCAGAAGAGCAAGAGATAATGTGAATATAAAGGATACATGGGTTGGTACAGATGGATTTATCAAATTCACAGATATTTATGATGAGATTTACGATATATTTATCTCATTCGGTGGTACTACTATTAATTACCGTTTTGTAGCAAATTACTCTGAGTATAATTTTGATTTCAGGTTTGCTGATATTATGTTCAATGCAACAACTTTCGATAACAGAGGAATAAGCTCTACAATAAAGCTACTTAACAGTGAGACCCGTGCCTATATCACTTCTATCACAACGATTCCAGGATCTGGATTATCAATAAACCATACAATTGCTCCTGGCACTTATGATCTTGAAGTTTATAGCAATGCAGCTAAAAAAATATATAATGATGTAACTATCTCTGCAAATGAATGGAAACTGATTGATATTAAATATTCAACGCTTGTGGTAAATATAACCCAATCATTTGGAAATATGATTAACTCATATATCACTCTGAAGAACGGTACAACTAATATTGTATCATTCTGGATTGGTGCAGATGGCTACCAAGAATTCTATACTCCTGCTGGAAATTATTCATTAATCATGTCATCAACGCCTTCATATACCAAGTATAATATTCTTGTAGGAGAATATGAGGAAATAGTTTTAGATATTGAATTCAGTACTTTTGTCGGCTATATCAATGATGGTATCAATCCTCAGAATGGAGCAATCAGATTTTATTATGCAAATACCTCAACTTCATTCTATACCGGCTATACATCAACAGACGGGGTTTTACACAAAATAATCACACCTGGTATTTATGATGTGAATATTAATGGTATGCTATATGAAGATGTAGAATTCTTGGCTGGTAAAAGAGTGGAGCTTGGAAATAGAATCAATAATAAACCTGTGATTGAGATGGTTGATGATATAAATATAGGACCTTCATCATCTGTCAGTATTGATCTACAGGTATCTGATGTGGATTATGACTACTCATCTATTACTATCTCAATAATTAGCAGTGCAGGTACTGTTATATTACCATCAGGAGGTTATTTCAGCAGTGAGAATATATTCTTGATTACTTTTGATTATTTCTCACCTGCAACTGAGACTGCATATATTCTGAATATAACTGTTTCAGATGGAGATGCCTCTGTATTTTTCAGATTATTCCTTTCCTCTCAGACCAATACAATTAATCTGCGATCTGAGAGATCAAATAATATCGGTCAGAGCACAACTGTGTATATCTATGACAAACAATCTGGAGACTATATAAGCAGTTATGTAACTGATACAAATGGAGAGATACAATTTGAACTGGTTGATGGTTGGTATGATTTTGAATTCAGAGAGACAAACTATATCTATTTCAGAGACGTAATTATATACAACAGAGATATTTTGAATATCACTGCAAGTTTCGGAGATCTAGATGTATTTGCCACTGCATCTGGTGGAGTGCCGGTAAATGCATACACAATTATCAGAAATGCAACTTCCAATGTGGTGATAGCCTCTGTATGGATGGGAAATGATGGCTTTGTAAATTTTATACTTGCACCTGGACTGTACAACATAGAAGTTCAGCAGGGAACATCCATTTTCTTCAATGTCACAATTTTCGGTGGATTGAAGGCAATTGTAGGCTCTGAGAATCCAGTGATCAATTCCTACCCCGACGATATCAGCTATCAGTATGGTAGTACTGGCAACACCGTAATCTGGGACTTCTATGACTCTAATCCCTATAAATATTATATATATTACTCAGATAATCTTCTAGAAAGTGGATTTTGGAATGGTGGATTATTAACTATTAATCTTGATGGATTCGATGTGGGCGATAATATTGTGCAGATATGGGTGAATGATACCTATGGCTACAATCAGACAGATTATGTGCTTGTCAGTGTATTTGCCCCTCCCGGGCCATATGCCAATGCTCCTGATACTGTTGATGTGTTGTTTGGATATGATTATCTATTCAATTGGACTGTATCAGCGTTATTTCCCGATAATTATTACTTGTATCTAGATGGTGTTGAGGTAAAATCTGGTAATTGGGCTAATGGGACAATTGATTATCTGCTAGATAAAGTTCCGGGCGTATATAATCTCACAATCCTGTTGTATGATATTTTTGCAGCTGAGTTTATCAGAACATCTATGATCACATTCTTAGAGGATCCAGTACCATTGATAACTGCATCTCCTGATAATATGACAATTGATTTCTATGATAATATCACACTTGAATGGATGGTTGATGATAATAATCCCTCAAATTACTATATCTATCTAGATGGTTCTGTAATTCAATCTGGTACCTGGAATGATCAACTCGATCTGTTTATTGATGCTAGTGATCTGATTATTGGAAATAGCTACAATTATACAATAATATTCTATGATGAGTCAAATAATTATGATGTTCATACAGTGTTTATTGGTATCACAGGTGATTCTATTGATCCAGTCATTTCTGGTGAGAATTCAGTGGCCCTCTATACACATGAATCTAAATTTTTATCATGGAATATATCTGATAGTAGTGCATATGAATATAGCTTGTATATTGATGGTGTGATGAGTTTCAGTTCTAGCTCTTTACTTGAATATCAGTTACAATATCTGATTGAAGAATTTGCAAGTGGTAGCTACAATTTCACAGTGATGGTTGTTGATAGATATAACAATACAGCTACTTTCACAACTATTGTTAACATTTCTGAATTCATCAATGATATGTCATGGACTGCATTTCCAGAGAATATGACAATTGCACTTGAGAATGTAACCACTCTCAATCTGATCTGGGAAGTATCAGGAAGTTTCGAGAATTATTATGAGCTGTACTTGAACGATCTGATGATTGATTCGAGTAATTGGACCAGTGGAGAGTTGATTGAATTCAGTTTCTCAACAAATATCGCTGGAATGTACAATTTCACTATGATTGTATATAATGAGGCAGGTCATAAGATTGAACATTCTTTCAGTATCGATATATTTAGTGAAATAGAAGGTCCTGGAGAACAGCCAAGCCTTCCATCTCCATTGTTCATGATATTTCTTATAGGGCTACTTGGATTAATCTCTATTTTCATGAATAAAAGAGAGCAATTGATCTGATAATTTGAAATTGAATAATTAAATCACATAGAGATTATACAGAATATTATACAGAATATTATACAAAATAATTATATAACTGAGATTATGAGTGGTATTGGACGATAATATTAAATAATTGATATTTTAAAGTGATAATATGCAAGCAAGCGATCAAGAGATCAAATCATTCTTGGATAGTAAGGGAACAGTTGCAGTAGTTGGTGCATCTAGTAATGAGAAAAAGGCTGGACACTTTGTACCTGCATTTTTAAAAGAAATTGGCTTCAGAATTATTCCAATCAATCCTATGGTTTCAGAATTATTTGGCGAGAAAACACTGAAAGATCTTGAAGATCTGGATGAGGAGGTAAATGGAATTATAATCTACAGGAAACAGGAAATTGCAGAGAATGTAGCACTTAAAGCAATTGATTTGGGAATACCTCTTATCTGGTTACCCGAGAATATTACCTCTAAGAAAGCAGAGGATGCAGCAACTGAGAAGGGATTATTATTTGTAGAGGATAAATGTCCCATGAAAGAGGCAAGAACATTAAACAGAAAATAGTATTATTATCAACTTCTGAGTGAAATAATATAGCATGTGAATACTTAATTTTGATTTGAGAATACTCAATTTATTGGAATACTTTATTGGAATACTAAATTGGAATACTTAATTTTCTCACAGATAATCATCATCATCAAGACTAAATACATTATTTACCTCTTTGTAGTCATGCTTCCTCATCTCATCAAATAATTCATTTGAATAGTGAAACAATGCAAAACTATGCAAATCATCTTTAAATAATTTTGTTGTATTATATAAAATATCTATATTAGGTACTTGAATTCCAAGATTGTGTGAGATTATATACTCAATATCTCCCAATCCATGTATTTTTGAGAAATTGAGTAATTCATTCAAATCTACATGATCATGTAGTATCTCAAGTAAATAATGATGATATGAGAGATATGGATCTGATATTTCATGTGCAAATTTTCTATATTCTGAATTTTCCATGTAACTTATGGCATATCTCACAATTTTTGAAATATATGACTTATCAGTGAGTTCAATATTTTTATTATCTAAATTCGAATTGATCAGACATTTAGTCATAATCAGAAGTATCTTTTGATATGTGTCACTATCATCTGATTTTATTGAGTTAATCAATTCTATAATTTCATCTCTATTATGATGTTCTTTGAATATTCTTGTGAGCCATATATAAAATGCTTCAATATCTGAATTGTATCTTATTAGCATTACTGAGTATTTATTTTCATCATACATAAGCATCTTAGAATATTTATAATATGCTTCAATATATTTATTCTCGGGATATTTTTTTATCAATGCAAGATAATTTCTTTTTTTCTCACGAATATGTGTATATTCTTTTTCCAGTAAAATTAGTCTGTTATATGCATAATTTAGCATATATGGCTTATTGTATCTGTGATAAATCTGAATTGCCTGTTTTATCTGCTCAATTGCCTTATCCTTTTCATATAAATTTGATTGCAGTGTCAATAGATGTGCCTTGTCAACCTCTTTCTCTGTTGTGTAGAGAAATGGATAGTAAGTCATCATATAATCCTCACAACTCTCTGAGAGCAATCTGTATTCTGATCTATCAATATCTGGTAATATTGGCTCTACTTTTTCACCTCTATACAATTTGATTATACTGAGTTTAGGTTCAGGCAGATCTAGCATCACATAAATACAATTTTGCAAGTATTAATAAGATATTTGTATAATAATCATTTGATTTACTATATTTCAAAGTTATATACTGAGAAAATAAGCAAATGTAAATTCTTTTTTACTCATTATTCGGTATATTCCTGAGTATAATCTATGGTATTTCAGATCAAACTTTCAATCCACATCTTTTGTCAATAGCAAAATTATATATTGCTAGCTTTGCATTTCTATCATTCTGGATATACATCTTTGTGAGAGAATTAGTTGATAGAGTTAAACAATCAGACACTATAACAAGGAACCAGATAATGGATAAATTGATTTTTATTTTGATTTTTATAGCGATATTAAATAAATTGTTTAACTTTATTCAATCACTGAAGTACAGTCCATATTCTAGCAATTTACCAGATACAAATTTATCATATAGTACTACTTTTTCATTGATTGTAATATTGATATTAATTAATCAATATTTCTTCAATAGATCTGAGGATAAATTTTATCTGAATAAACCCCTTGAAACTACAAGAGATTTCTTAATTACAAGTATGTTATTGTTATCAATATTCTGGTGGATGAACAGACTTGAGTATCTTCTGAGAAAAATATACGCATATCTAAGATATAATGATGAATACAACTATATTGAGATAGATAGAGAAAAAGAACTAATATTTATTCTTATTATTATGATAATTTTTTTGTCTGATGTCATTCATACCTTCCCCATAAATTATTATAAATTTTATATGCATTAAATATTATAATCAAGTTAATAGATCCCAGCATAATCAATAGCTGAGAGATATCAGACCCATTCTTCAGATAACAGTAATCACGAATCCTTAGCACCACCTCCTTTTAATTAGAATTTTGGTTATATAAACGATTGCTTCAAACCACCTAAATTCAATTTTAAAATCGCCTTCAGCTCACGATTTACCGATTTTTGCCGATAGTCATATTTTGGGATACCAGCTCTTTAATGAATATAGGCTATTAACTCCCAAATAAGCTCAAGTAATAAACTGATTCCCCAGAAAACCCATCTTGCATGGAGTTTTCTGGTATTTGTTCTAATTTTCACTGCTCTAGCATGTCTGTACGTATTTTCAATTCTAAATCTAAATTTATAGATCTTCTTGATTCGTGTTTTGCTGGTTTTCATAGAACTCAAAAATAATACTTTTATCTCTTTACCATCTGGTGATGGTAAAGATGCTAAATATCCAACTATTGAATTTTTTCTAGTTCCTCCCATTGGATATTCAAATCCAGATCCATTCATTTTACCAGAATATTTCTTTTTCTTACTAAACCTACCTCTGGATATGAAATCAAATGATTTCATATCTAGGCGATTGAATATATCTTTTGTAGCAAATCCACCATCAAGCGTTAGATGAATTATATCAAGATTAAGGTGATCTATTTGGTTTAGTAATTGTGCAATAATTTCCTCTCGATTTTGACACTTGTAATTTATTGCAAACCCAATTGTAACCGGTTTATTTAGGCTTTTTCCCCATTTAACGATAGTTATCGTTGCAGTCCTGAAGACCTTCATTCTTTTACCAGATTTGCTAGTTTTTGGAGAAATCATCGTGATTTGAAGACCATTTTTATCAATAAGATGTTTCCCGTAATATTCCTCATCATGCAAATCTATTGCTAATGTAACTTTAGAACTTTTATATTGCTTTTGTGTAAAATGTGGCAATATTCTAATTGCCACATCCTGGAGATTATTAGCAATTTTATCTTGGATCTCTTCCAAAGATAGTTTTTTGTACATCTTATCAAGTGAATTCATGATTGTGTCTGCGGATGGAATTTTGATTCCTCTCTTTTTCTTGTATTCATCTACTACATCTTCCATCGATGAATTTTCAAGACCTGAAATTACTAGAACCTTGAATAACTGTTCTTCAGAATAATATTTGGTATCTCCAATCCATGATTGTGCATTTTCCAATACACTATCAAAGACTTTTTGACTTTGTAAATTATTGAATATTTGATGGTTAGCCATTTTGTATCCAAATTTTGATGTCTAATCATCACTTAAGAATATTTTTGAATATAATTAAATTATTCGTTTAATTAGTTGATAAAATGAACATTTAACTATCCGCGATTACTGTTAATAATAACAATTAATTCTGCAAATTTATGAGAAAGTTATTCTATTTGCAGCTACTAGCTGTGTTAATCCTCTCTGCACTGGTATCTGGCTCTGCATACACCACATTTGGTGGAATCGAGACGGGGGATGTGGTGAATCTGGACTATGTGCTCAGTTATGATGATGAGGTGCAGCAGGAGGGTCCAGACTTCGAGACCGAGGTCAGTCCAAATAAGCTGATCCAGGGGTTCTACGAGGGTCTACTCGGTATGAAGGTTGGTGAGGACAAGGAAATTGTGGTTCCACCAGATAAGGGTTATACGGATCCATCGCACAGTCTATATGGAAAATTCCTATATTTTGACGTGCATATCAACAAGATTGTAAAGAATATCAATGGTGGTGGAGAGGTGACTGAGATTGCTTCAGATCTCACCACAAGTTCTGAAGAGGCAGCTGGGTCCTCATATTCTGGTAGCAGTATACTGTCAAGTCTATTCGAATCACCTGTATTCCGCGCAATGGCCGCTATTATCGCTGTATTCTACATTTATGTGAAATTTCTGGCTAATTAGCTTTGCAAGAATTTATTGAAAAATAACTCTAAACTTATTCATCACTGATATTTCTCATATATCACTGAGAGTATTATCCATGATCTAGAAAATATTACCTTCGGTTACTGATCAATACTTTGTAAAAATACCCAAATATGTTTTTAGTTTGTTTCCAGTAGCTAAGATGGATTTGGACTTAAATTGGATATTATTGCTTATTCACCTGCAATTATTTTTTATATTCTACAAACTATAATTTTCATGTGCTTGAGGATCTACTCTTTCTTATCATCATCACCGGGATAATACTGATAATGATATTTCTCAAAGCTATTATCCGGACTCAGACAATCTCTACTCTCAAAAAACATGGATTTGAGGTGATAGTTGCAGATGGTAGAATAATATCAATCGAGAACGCTGAGATCCGGGTTGAGCTGCATAAACAGGTGAATTACACCATTTTTAATATTTTCATGAAAAAACTGGATATACCTAAGTTCAGAGTGGTGAGACGTGGTTTCTTTGAAACTATACTTGGTGACGATTCTGGAGATGTTAAGTATATTCATAACAAATACAAGGTGTTCACACCCCAACCAATTGAAATTCTGAAATATATTACCAAGAGAGAGCCACAATTCTTTGAATTTTTTGAAAAATACAGGTTGAGGATGAAATTAACCGATGGAACAATGGAATTTGTACTCGCCAGGAATCTGTCTCCCTATCAACTCAGATCCTATACACGTGTAATTGATGATATACTGCTCTTCCGATCACTGCTCAGGATGGAACCCAAGGAGTACAGTATGCTACATACTGTGGACTTCAGAGCCTATACCTGTTACAATTGCAAGAATAGTATCTCCTACACTGATGAGATATGTACAAACTGCAATACAGGAACTCCTGTATGTATAATATGTCTACAAGATCCCAGATTACTGGATGAGATCTCCATGCTTTCATGCTGTGAGAGCTATGCACATACTAAGCATCTGGATATATGGTTCGGACAGGCAGATAAATGCCCATACTGTGGGAAAACAGATAGTGTGATCTATGATATCATCGATACAGAGGCTACGCATTGATTATTATATGTGTTTAAGGTTATTAAACAATTCAATAGTATAATCTGTCCAGTTTCTATTCATTACATCCTCGCTTTAGAATTCTTCTCAAGCATGTAGTAGTAAAGATCTGAGCTTATTCCCGGCTTTCCTAGATGTTTCAGAGCAGTCAGGAACTGTCCCCGGTGAAAAGTCATATGGTCTGTGAATATCAGGTAGTACTCCTCCTGAGTTAGCTCTATGGGATCCTCACCTGTTAGAGGTATCATCATCATTCTCTTTCCAAGCTCAATCCCTGATAACTGTTTTTTCATATGCAGATCAAGCTCTCTCCACTGTTTCAGCAGTTCTTCCTTGTCTGTCTCCATAATCATCTCTGAATACTCCAGAAAATCATCCTCTGCCATGGGTTCGGATCCATCCCTGCCAAATGAGTATCTGGTGACATAAAGGACATGTTCTAGCAAACCACGTATGCTCTTGCCCATTAGTTCATCTTTACTCTCGAATTCCCCAACGGATAGTTCTTCAGATGCTGCTCTGTAGCGATCATGTACCCATATATAGTATTCACCTAGTGTATCAAACATATATTGTCTTTATAATCTCGAATTATAAATCAGAGCGTCCCAGACCTAAATAAGTGGAGTTTTGCTACAGATTGTTTCTCTTTTGTCTGGCTTTCCTTTCTGAATGCAACAATTCGATACATGCTGGTATTATCATATTTACTGATTTCCCTATGTAATATTCTCTGAACAATCAATAGTAAAATGCTGATGAATAAATGTACTCTAATTTTTATGTTAGGTACATTAGTTGGATTTATTGTATTATTAAATTATATTTGAGTCTTTATAAATATAATTTTGATAAACAACTTTACTTAATACTACTTTATTTGCCCCATCATTGAAATCTGAATTCAGATTCCATTCTGAAGAAGTGCCACTTGCACTAAGTTCAAATTTAATTTTAACATATAAAACAACGTCACTAGGAACACTGCTTCCAGTAGTCACATAGTGTTTAACTAATGTGTTATCATATCCATGATCCTTATCATTAATTGTTACAGTTTTGGTTGCAACTGTTTTTTGTGTACTTCCACTCATATAATACAGAGTATAGGTATATCTCATAAATGTTGTACTGGCATCATTATCATCAAAAATGCCTGATAAATACCAATATATTATTGCTCTGTATTTTGCATTTATAGTTGTATCACTACCTCCAAGATTGTTCTTACCAGTATCATAAAGGAATCTTGAATATGCATCTCCCCAAGAAGCTGATGTGGTGGCTAAAATATTGATATTTGATGGGTCATCTGCATCAACATATGATTCGGCTGATAATCCATCATCATTGTATTCGCTGACAAACATGTCAGATGTAATAGTTACAGAATTGACATCTGCCCAATACCAATATCCTGCACTAGTGCTCATAATGGTTAGAAATATAACCATTGTTCCAAGTATTAAAGTTGATTTATTTTTTATTTTTTATCACCTTTGCTATACTGAAATAAACTGAAATAAAATCATTTCTATATAATTGTTTCTAGGAAAATCCAAAATTATTTCTATATTTTTTTAAATTTATGTATATTTATTTTATTCTCCATTAATCATCTCATAATGGGTTTGTTATCAATATTAAGAAATTATAGGGGTATCAAAATACAAGTAGAAAGTAAATTTAGAGAAATTATAGCAATAATATAAAGACTTTAAAACAAAAACTAAAAAATTTCATAAAAATGTGGTGAATGTGAGAATTGATCTCCTAACTATGTTGAAATAGGTAGATCTTATTCTTAATAATAATAATATTGCAGAACGATTGTTTCGATATTTAATATTGGTGAGAAAAACTAGAGGCAAGATAAACTATATTGGCTGTATAGGGTCTCTGATGCAGTTGGCTTCATTTTTAGAAAATTAAAAATTAAAAATTCAATCTTTATGTCCGATTGGCTGAACTTTAGGGAAGATCGTTGAAAAGGAGTAATAAATAATGCTTATAATCAAAATAAAATACAATTTGAAAGTCCCAAACCCAATATATTTTTAGCTTGGGATAAATATTTACATATATTTTATATATACTATATTTTTTAAATAATTTATATAATTTTTTCTAATAATAAATTTATCCTATTGAATTAGTAATCTATAGATGAATAATTAAATAGCAATTTTTACATAATATTTACAAAATATTTAAAACTATTTTAGATAAATTACCGTATTGATCTCAGTAAAAAATCTATCATTTGGATATAGTAAAGATACATCTGTTTTTGATGATTTGAAATTTAATTTAGATGGATACTTTAATGGATTAATTGGAATAAATGGTGCAGGAAAATCTACTTTTCTAAAACTCTGTCTAGGTCTGAGAACTCCAAGATCTGGAGATATAACAATCAAAGGATTTTCTGTTTCAAGCAATAATATTGATTTATTGAGACATATTGGTATTCTGCATGAAAACCCAAAATTTCCGTCTTGGGCTAGGGTGCACAGCTATCTTCAATGGGTCGGAGAGGTCCGAGGATTAAACAAAAAAAAATCCGCTGCGCAGGCAAATTATCTACTGAAAAAGTTCGGAATACTCGACAAAAAATATGAGAGGGTGGTAAATCTATCAGCCGGGCAGACACAGAAATTCGGGATCTCTCAGGCTATTATCGGTATTCCAGATATAATATTTCTTGATGAACCCACGGCCAATCTGGACGTACAATCAAGATCTATGGTATTAGAGATGTTGAAAGATCTAGTTGACAGATACAATGTAAGAATTGTAATAATGAGTCATATTCTTAGTGATTTGGAAAGATACTGTGATACAGTGGCCATCCTGCATAAGGGGGAAATTAGATATCAGGGATTGATCAATGATTTGATCAGAGATGAATTTAACAGGGAATATATTATACGCGGTCCAGATCTGAATATTATTGAGAATGATCTGAAAAATAAAGGATTTAATATATCCAGGTCTGCAGAATATGAACTGATATTAAAACTAGACAATATTGATGAGCTAAATAGTGTAAGGAATAATTTGACAAGGGGTACCTCACTCACCTCATATCGTTCTCTACTGGAACAAAAATTTCTTGAAGTTACAGGTGTTTAGAATGAAATACATCTCCTATTATTTCCTCACTATATCAATGATAATTCTTGCTTCAATGGTGTTGATAACATACCCTGAAACACATGATCGTGTGATTATCGACAGAGATAACTCAACTGATTACTCTATGAACAGAGAATACAGTTTATACCCCTCACAGCAGATGAATATCACAATAGCAAGCAATTTCTCCTTGAATATTAAAATTGATTATATCAGCAGTGAATACAATAATTCTGTATTCTACAATTTAAACGATTACCAGACTGATAATCCCATGAATTTTACATATCTATCACAGATAAAAAATGAAAAGATCAATCTAATTATAAAATCAAATACAAGCTCTATAGTTAAAATATCACTGATATACGGGATAAATAGTACCTACACTGGAGATGCCTTGGATGAAGAGGTTTATCCAATTTTTCCAATATTTAGTATAACAACTAAGTTCTCAATCGATATCGGGGAAATTCGTCCAACTAGTCGTATAATGCCCGTATTTGCGTTCTTCATACTTTTATTTATGATGAGTCTATATTCTAGAAA
>JAJRQD010000035.1 GCA_024280435.1 archaeon
ACACAGGAAGGTGCTTTTGAGCGAAAAGATGAGGCAGAGACTTTTGAGTACAAATTCAAAAAAGATGTGGATAAGCCATCTGATGATGATATCGCAAAGGCAAGAGAGAGTAATAGATTATTCATGATGTCTATTGATGATCTTATTGTCTATACACAGAAAACATTTGAGAATGGTTATCCAGTTGTTTCAAGAGATGCCTCTGAGATGCAACCACTGTGGGAGAGCCTTCATAATGATGAGCTGATAACTGCACTCAGAGTAGAGCATATACGTAATATAGATAACAACCTGCCAAAATTGAATGATACATTGGATTATCTTGAAATTGGGGTTTTCACAGGATTAGGAACAATTGAGACAATTGATAAAATGGTGAAGAAATATGATAATATCACAATTAATTATACATTGATTGAGGAGATCAAGCCACTGATGATCAGAGCAAAGCAGAAGATAGAATACCATCTCAGTACACTCAATCACATCACAGCCGAGAAGAAAATCACATTTAATATGAATTTCATCAATGTGGAGTTGGAGAATGCACTTACACAGTTCAAAGATAACTCATTTGATATTGTAGCTGCATTTCAAGTGCTTCACTATATGAGTGATAAACATATAGAGCCATTCATTAGAAACGTACATCAGGTTCTCAAAGGTACTGGAGTTTTCTGTTTGGGCCAATCAACCAGTTATGCACTTGAGTTCCCATATCCATTCACGCTGATATACAACACCACTGATAATTTCAAGGGTTATCCACTTAAAGATGAGCTGAAAATTATACTTGAGCCATATTTTGACAAGGTTAAATCAACTGGATTAGATGCAATCTGGACAATGAAGGCACCAGTGAAAAAATAAAATTTTTAATTCATTGAGATTGTAAGAGATTATAAATCAATTGCAGGTAGAATTCTAGTCTCCACAGATCCAAATCCAATCCTGTAATTATCTCCCTGACAATATCCACTTAGTATCACTGTATCACCATCTTCCAGGAATTTTCTATCCTCAGTATCAGATATTCTCACACTCTGTTTACCAAGAAGAGTCATCTCGAGTAAACAGCCTCTCTCATCAATCTCAACACCTGAAATAGTACCAGATCCCAGCAGATCACCTGTCTGCATATTACATCCATTGATGCTGTGATGTGCTAATTGTTGGAATATATTCCAATAAAGATGCGATGAGTTTGAATTACTGATAATTCTGGGATTATCCATCTTATCACTTTTCAATGCCACCTGTAATTTGATATCATATGCATTCTTACCTGCAAGTTGTAGATAGGGGAGTGGTGTTGGGTCCTGTTTCATACCTTGAATTCTGAACTCCTCCAGTGCTTGCAGAGTAACTACCCATGGAGAGATCGAGGTGGCAAAATTTTTTGATAAAAATGGTCCTAGAGGCTTGTATTCCCATACTTGAATATCTCTTGCAGACCAGTCATTCACAAGTACCATGCCGAAAATATGCTTGTAAGTATCCTCTATTGGTATATTTTTTCCAAGCTCATTGGGAGTACCGACGAAGAAACCCATTTCCAGCTCAAAATCCAGTCTTTTGGATGGCCCAAAATCCGGTAGTTCTTTGTCCGCGGATTTGGTCTGTCCAAGTGGTCTTCTAATTGGAACGCCTGATGGGATCACAGATGATGCTCTGCCATGGTATGCAATTGGTATATGTTTCCAATTCTCCATAATTGCATTCTCAGGTCCTCTGATCAGAGAGCCCACATTGAATGCATGGTTATAGGAGGAGTAAAAATCAGTGAATTCATTTATTTTTACTGGTAAATACATCTCACATTCATTCATTTGGAAAATACTTTTTTTCCTTAGTTCATCATTCTCACTAAGCAATGAATTCTCAGATAGCAGGTTGATTATAACCTGCCTTACTCCATTCCATATCTCAAATCCAAGAGCCATGAAATCATTGAGATATTCTTTACTGAATACATGATCAGTAAGATCTTTGAAAAAACCAGATTGCTCTATCACACTGAGATCAAGAATAAAATCACCTATGGCCACTCCTACTCTTGGTACATCGTGGCTGATATGCTTGAAAATCCCATATGGTAGGTTCTGAATTGGAAAATCACTTTCAGCAGATACTTCTATAAAAGACATAATATATTAAAAACAGGGTATAAAAAATAGTTTCCTATAATAGAGAGATAAATTCACTGAAGAAAGAATACAACCATATCAGTTGCAGGCAAATCAGCAATTTTCATCATTTTGAACATTGATGAGATCTGTCCTCTGTGATAATTTGGATGGGCTGTTAGATGTAGTAGTATATGCTGTATTTTTCTGCGATATTGCTTTCCATCAAGTGAGGTGTACTCAACATATCTCTGCATATCCTCAATATTTAATTCAGATACGTAATCAATGAGTAATTTATCAAATTTTATCCATGTACTCTCAAGATCATCCCAGGTAGTGAATTGATCTGCTTTTATCACAGTACTAGGTGATAGTCCCTGCATTCTTTTATGCCACATCTCAAAAGAAGCAAATATATGCACGATTCTATCAAGCATATTGCCATAGGGTGTATCTATTCTCAGATTATCAATACCAATCTCTCTGAATACATTACGATATCTTTCATTTGCCCATGCATTCCACTCAAAAAGAAGTTTTATATCAGTCATATGTTGATAATATCTATCTACTTTAAATCAATTACTAACAATTACTAACAATCACTAACAAATCAATAATAATGGCTCTCATCTGTGAAATCAGTGATCAACTCACGAATTATACCGAGTAGTGCCTCTTCCTGTGCCGTTATTATCTCATCATACTCAGCCAATGATACTGCATCATCCTCTATTTTTCGTATCAGAAACTCAATATCCTTACGCTCAGTGTGATCTATTATCTTATCTTCCCATGCCATTTTAACATATGCAATTAGTTTATTAATATTGAGATTTGCAGAACTAAGTATTCTACCCTCATCAAAGTCTATTTCCATATCTTTTTTAGCTTCTTTGAATAATCTGATCAGTAGTTGCCATGATTTGGCTTTGATGATATCCTCACGCAATAATCACACCTCAGCTAGACATTTATATTAACGTTTTTTTTTATTTAAACACATTCTTTTGCAAATAAGATGATGAGAAGAAATAATTTAATACATTATTTTTGTTCGTTTATATTTCTACAAAATACTCATAATGAGATTGTTCAAAATTAAACTCCTCTAAATTGAATTATGGGTCAATTATGGGTAATATTTCTAATATATCCCTGCAAAAAGACAAGTTCTGGAAATAAATGCGTTTCAATTACTGTGTAATTTCAATGCTTGAAAATACATTCTACGAGATCTCAGTTTCAAAATACAGAATCAAAGCTTAGAGTAGTATAATTTAACTGGGAAGTTTATTATAATACAAACTCATTATAAAAGTGATTCTAGTTATTTTAAACAAATAGTTCACAATGATTATTTTCTCTTTTTCTTTGGTTCTGGAGCTACAGATTTGGGATCTATTGCATCTATCTCACCGCCAGGAAGTGTTGGGATCTCAATAATTGTGTCAACTGGGCAGACTGAGGCACAGATCATGCACCCTTTACAGTATGTTTGCTCAATCACTGGAATACCATCTTCATTGATTGTGAAACAATCATCTGGACAGTGCAATACACATTGCATACATTTAATGCAATTGTAATCAAATAATTCAGGTCTTGCAGTTCTCCATTCACTGGTTCTTCCTGCCACGCCTTCCATGGGCCTTACTATTGGATGTATATGTCTCTCTTCACTCATCTTCTTCTCACCTTGGTCTCTCTGTAGGTTCTATCCACTGCCTTGTGGTTTGCCTCAAGATATTTATTCTTTCCAAATACCTGATCAATAGCATAATGAAGTGCATCCATTGTCAAGGCATCTGATGTTGCAAGATATGCACCCAGCATAGGAATACCAGTCATTGCAGAGCCTGATTTTACAAGCCCCTCTGATTGGGTGATCTCCTGTACATTACACAGGCCAAATTTCTCAGGTGTGTAAATATCATAAGCTGATGGATACTCAGATGCATTCAATGTTAATGTACCTTTTCCATCAAATAGGTCCTCCTTGAAGAACCGGGGAACCAGTGAACTATCAAGCGATACAATATCATCTGCATTCTCAATCTGTGCATGTCTTTTAATTGGCTTATCATCTATTTTAATTGAATTCTGCACGGGTGCGCCTCTTCTCTCTGCTCCATATTTCGGGATTGATACTACATATTTACCGTCATATGTTGCTGCATAGGCAAGAATAGTACCCATTGTCACGCCACCTTGGCCACCTCGGGATAGAATTGCAATATCTCTTCTTTCTGAACTTGTAATAATAATTCACCTTTAAAAATAACAAAATATGATGTTACAAGTAATTTTCATATAGTTTCTTTAAAAAAATAGGGAAATAGAGTAAAATAGCTTATACTTTTTGTTTAAAATATTTATCAATAATTCAGTATTCGAAATTTTGATAATAGAACCTTTAGGCTATAAATTATAGTTTATCAGTAAGTTGCATTGAATGTATAGTAAATCCAATGTATATGAATATTTCAAATAATACAATAATTTGAGTAGAAAAAAGTATATTTATTTTTCGGAATAAAGCGAATTTATTTTTTGTAAATTCATTGAATTATTCAGCCATAACCCGAGTTATTATAATAAAAAACGATTCCCGTTAAAATATATAGAATTTTCGTACTCGCAATTCGATAAAGATTTGCCAAAAAAGAGTGATTTATTATGTTAACAGAAGAAAAGACCAAGAATATCAAAATATGGACGGGTAATGATGCAGTAGCCAATGCAGTGAGATTAAGTCGACCTGAGGTAATTGCAGCCTACCCAATCACACCCAGCACACCCATTATCAAAACAATATCCAACTGGGCAGCAAAAGGAGAGATGGATGTAGAATATATTTCAGTAGAGAGTGAGCATGCAGCAATGGCTGGATGTGTAGGTGCCTCAGCAGCAGGTGGTCGTACATTCACTGCAACAGCCTCACAGGGACTGTTATATATGATGGAGATGGTTTACATGGCTGGTTTCACAAGGTTACCAATGACTATGGCAGTTGTCAACAGATCACTGTTTGCAGGTTGGAATATATGGGTAGATCACCATGATATGTATTCCATGAGAGATGCAGGTTGGATACAGATAATAGCAAAGAATAATCAGGAAGCACATGATATGATCCCTGTTAGCTTCAAAGTATCCGAGAACCATGATGTGTACGTACCCTCAGCAGTCAATATTGATGGATTTATACTCAGTCATGTGGCAGGTCAGGTGGAGCCACTTTCTCAGAAATTAGTGGATGATTTTCTACCTGCATTTGATCCTATATTCAAATTGGATCCAGCAGATCCAGTATCTTTTGGTTCACTCACATTACCAGGAAGATATGCAAAATTAAGACAGGATCATCTAGAATCTATGGATAGAGCCAGAAAGCATCTGAGAGAAGGATTTGAGGAGATGTCTGAACTGACCGGTAGGAATTGGGGAAGTCTAGTTGAGATATATGGAGAGGAGAATGCAGATGTAGGTATAATCTCTCTTGGAACCATTGCAGAGGAGACTGAGGAAGCAGTTGATATACTGAATACAATGGGAATTGGTTCATTCGGTGCAACAAGATTGAGATCCTTCAGACCATTCCCATTTGAAGAGGTTGTTGATGCAGCCAGAAGATATGGTCAGATCATCGTTATAGACAGAGCATATTCAATGGGAGCAAATGCACCATTGGTCACTGAGATAAGAAATCATCTGCAGAAGGCGAATATATCCACCCCTGTGAAAAGTCTGATCACAGGTGTTGGAGGTCAGGAAGTACCCTATACATTACTTGTGAAGATGTTCCAGGAAGTAATGAAACAGGAGGTAGCATAAAAATGGTATCACAGAAAGAACTAGTACAACTAGAGTTGAATTCAAACTCAATTAAACAGGGAAATCTTGCATGTGCAGGATGTCAATTAAATGCAGCATTCAAACATTCTTTGACTGCAATCAAGAACAATGGAATTGCAGTGGTACCAGCATGTTGTACCTCAGTAATCCAGGGTGCAGGTGATGGATATGGTATGAACGTACCAATCATGAACACTGCATTCGCAGCAGCACCAGCAGTTGCCTCGGGTATAAAGAGGAGATTACTCAAAGAAGGTAATACAGATACCACAGTACTTGTATGGGCAGGAGATGGAGGTACTGCGGATATAGGACTTGCCGCACTATCTGGAGCAGCAGAGAGAAATGAGGATATTATCTATATCATGTACAATAATGCTGGATATCAGAACACAGGAAATCAGAAATCAGGTGCTACTCCGCGAGGTACAAAAACAACCACCACAACCACAGGTAAGAAATCAAGAGGTAAGAATATTGCAAGAATGATGGTTGCACAGGGTGTACCATATGTTGCATCTGCTAATTCTGCATTTGCCACTGATCTGTACGATAAGATCACAAGAGCAGTTGAGGACTTCAAAGGTGGCTTCAGATACATAGAGATTTTCAGCCCATGTCCACCGGGATGGGATGTTGATACACGTGATACACATGCAATGGGTAAACTCGCCACTGAGACAGGTTACTGGCCATTGTGGGAAGCAGTTGATGGAGTAGTCACTCTATCCAAAAGAGGTGCAAGATACAATGATCCTGCAAAAAGGAAGCCATTTCAAGAATATACCAAATTACAGGGAAGATATGCGCATATAGATGAGCAATTACTTATTCTAGCAGAGGAAGATATCGAGTTTGAATGGAAATGGATCAGAAGGTTCATGGGTGAACTATAGATAATACCTAACAAGTTAATATAACAATTTAATAAATATTTTATTCCTCCCAAAAGCGTGTGGAATTAATTTCACAACTTAAAATATATACGTACAAATAATATGATCTGTCTATTTAGAGCTATCGTGACACATAATTTGAATATCTTATATGGATACAAGAGATATTTACCAGTCTAGCAAGGTACTTATTAAATGTAAAAAGTACTAAATGTGAAAAAGTGCTAAATCTGAAATTATGCTAATATTTATTGATTAAGTATTTTTATTGTTTTACAGGTAGAAGTCACCGGTATAGTAATCCAGTAAGAATGCATCACCATTTGTGTTTGCTTCAAACTGTGTGATTGCATAATTAGATGCATCTTCCATGATATACATGGGAGTGTAGAGTGCTTCCATCATATAGTATGTGAAAATACCCATTGCCATCTCTGGTGTTCCATCATAGGTGTATGTGTTAGTCTGAGAGCCGATAGCAAGTACCCATCCTGGACGTGCGATATCCTGCATAGTTCCCTGATTACAGGCATCATCAAAGAAATAAACATGTTCAGTCTCAATCTGATCTGTTACCGCTTTGATCTCCAATGATGTAACACCTGTGAGTTCCCAGGAAATCAGCATTGAGATCTTTGCACTTCTGTCATAGTATCCATGTCCAGAATATGTGATCACAACACCATCACCAGGTTGTTCTACATCAGCAAGCCATTGTAGAGCTGCTAATATGTTCGCCTCTGTTGCATCTGTATCAATCAATAGATTAACAGTGTAACCATGATTGACAAGATATTCATTCCATGCCAGTGCATCATCATCTGCGTATGTCAGATCAGATGAATCTCCATCATAATCAGATATGCCAATGACTACCGCATAGCGATTTCCAGTAATAGCATCACCACCCATGGCAATATCAGGTAATGGATCGACATTTCCGCCTGCTCCATTTCCTCTTGCAGTGAGTGTCTCAGCTGAGACTGCAGATGTGAAGAACATCATTGAAACCACCAATACAAGCAACATGATTGATTTGTTTTTAGTCTTCATATTATCACATTTTACGTTGGTAAAACTGAAATTCAGCATTACCATGTTTCACAATATTTTGAAATATATAAGTTTTTCATAATTATGTGTATTTCGATATTGAGAATTTTATCCAAAGGCATATTTTGTATAGCGAAACAGAATAAATTGATGTGAAACACCAGCTGAACTTTTATGTACAGATATTGTAGGTTTTAAAACTGGAATATTAAAATGCACACTTGATTTAATAAATAAATTTTACAAAATACTATTGTATTAGTGTATACGAAGCCATTCCATAGTTTGATAATTGAGTTAATCTTTATCTTTATATTAAACGAAGATAGTATTGGGTTAGAATGTCCTTACCACTCAATGATTTAATGGAAGATGCAGCCGCAATAGTAGAACAACCAAAGGAAGGAGAACCTTTTGTAACAATCTCTGATACCGCACGTGATCAGATAGAAGCCGTTATCAAACAGCAGGATAAAAAAGAATTATTCCTCAGATTATATGTACAGTCCTCAACAACAGGAATATCATTTGGAATGGCCTTGGATACTAGAAAAGCAGATGATGATCATTCATGTGTTGTCAAGGATATAGATGTGAGAATTGATAGAATATCATTCCCATACCTTGTGAATGCAACTGTTGATTTTCTTAAATCTGAAGAGAAAACTGGCTTCCAGATTACCAGTCCAAATACAGAATTACTTGCACAGGCAGGTGCTTCCTGTGGATCATGTTCTGGTGATGCAGGATGTTGTTAATAGTAATTGAATAACTATACTATTATAATATAATCTGAATTATCTTGTACTTATAAATCAGGCAAAGAAACCTAGAATACCTGTTAATGCATACATAAATCCAAACAATAATAATAAAAGATCACCCATGATCATCGAGATCATAAAATAAACAAAACCAATGCCAAGAGAAAGTATTATTCCGAACAGAACTGCGGGGATGCCCCCCTCTGAATATGCAGTCCATCTGATAAATTTGTAGCGAATAAAAGTTCTCAATAATAGATAAAGTGAGAAGATATAGAATGGTAGAACAAGTATACCCGTGGTATGCACATATAATTCCCTTACCTCTCCAATGTTGATGGTGGTGATAATTAAGGTTGACCTGTCAAAAAATGAGTTTATCTCAAGAATATTTGCAGTTATACTCAATATTATTGGTACAGTTGGTAATCCAGCAACAAAGAACAATTCATTGAAAGTTGCAGATTCTGCCCTGTAATAAAGTGATTTAAATAGATAAAATGATGTAAGAAAGGTGTACACTGTCAGATACAGGAAAAGAAATGCCTCCTCGTCCATATCTTCAATAAAATAGAAGATTGAGACTGCAAGAACTATTAGACTTAATATGAATGATATCACTCGATAAAACAATTCTACTCAATTTTATATATAGAACCACAATATAAAAATTAGAAGGGAATGATCAATTTATTTGAGAATAAAAAATAAATCGTTGTCAGAAATGAATTGCAACTTTAAAGTATGAAAAGTGGAATGTAAAATAAAGATCCAAGTTATCCGCTTTTTGTCACTTCTTGATCAATTTCATTGAATATTACCTCATCCGCTTTTTGTCACTTCTTGATCAATTTCATTGAATATTACCTCATCCGCTTTTTGTCACTTCTTGATCAATTTCATTGAATATTACCTCATCCTCTTTACCATCTGGAATTTCTGGCTGTGTTGCTATTGCAAAAAGAAAAAGTAGAAGAATAATTGTATTTGAAGTCAGATCATAATTTTCAAGACCATAGTATATTACTGAGAAAATGATCTGAATTGTGAGAAATGCTACAAAAATCATAACGGAAAACTCAATCATTGCCACTCTGATAATTTTGAAATATTTGGAATTGCCCTTGGCATGTGGATTGTACAGTAATCTAGCAATTGATAGAACTGCCAGGGTATACAGTATATAGTTCACAATAATAAGATAACCAAGGCCCACCTCATTGAACTCTTTGATATGCCATTTAAGTGTTAATCCCCCACTATATGTAATACTGTACCCAGATGCCATGATAAGTATAATTACTAACTGATATAGTAAACTTGGATAGTTTTTTATTTGCATCTCAGGTCTGTACCTAACCACAGCATATGCAATCAGTATCATAGTCAGCACCACATATGTTGGAAATACTAGATATACCATACTACTAGGAAGAAATTTGGGATATATCACTGAAAAATTCAGTGAGAGGAATTGAATAAACAGATATGAGAAGGCATATCCTGCTATTGTCACAAGAAAGAACATGAAATGATCAAAGATCCGCTGTTCTAACTCTTTAGAAATCATAATTGTTGGAACATATTTGAATATATTTTAATTGTGATCAATGATAATATTTAGTCTGCTATTACATCTCACTTTATTCAGAAATTCAAAGTTATTTGATAATTTACCACAAACTATAGTCAAGTATCTCTGAGATCTCCTCAGTTAGATGATGATAGACTACCTTTGATGCAGCAATTAAATTGTATCTTTGATCTCCGAAAGTAATGATGATTATTCTATATCTATTCAATAATTCACTGTCTCTCACATTCAACTTAACCGGTGGTTCATCATTTGGAGGTATGTACCAGTGTTTATCATAGATCAGAGTTATAGCACCCGTTGCACCGGATCTTACCGCAATATCCCTCTCATCCAGCCCAATAGTATCTATGGGTGCATTGAATAGTATTGATAGATGATCAGACCCTATATGAAGATCCTCGGGGATAGAGAATATACCCTCTTCATGATTCAATGCCACATAGCGATTCAGTTTCTCAACTATTTCTACGCCCTTCTCACTTAGAACTGAACCTGCTCTACCTGCCCTCTGATGTATAATTCCATCATTCTGTAATTTATCCAGTATATTTCTTGTCTTGGCTCTTGTGACTCCAAGCATCTCAGATAGTTGGTACCTGCCAATTGATTTTCGTTGTAAAATAAGTAGTGTGGATAATATTTCCGGTACACTGATATTTGACATATTATTGTGATAAATACACATTATTTGATATTTGCTAATATCTCAAAAATAAATAGCTGCTAATAATTGCTTAATTCAATAAATAAAGAATTATACTTGATAAAAATCTAAAATATTAAAAACTTGAATTGAAATAAGATAATTGAATGTCAAGAGTTTCAGAAATTCTTAAAAATTACTCTCATAGAAATGCCGGTACAAGAGCTAAACTTGCTCAGATCATGAATACAGGTGAACTCGCAGGTACTGGAAAAATGGTTATACTTCCAGTGGATCAGGGATTTGAGCATGGTCCTGCAAGATCATTTGCACCCAATCCAAAAGGATACGATCCAACTTATCATGTGGAACTTGCATTGGAAGCAGGATGTAATGCATATGCAGCACCACTGGGATATATTGAGGCAGCAGCCAATGAATTCCCCGGACAGATACCTCTTATACTGAAAGTAAATAACAATGATTCATTATTCCCATCAAAAAACCCACTATCTGCCATAACCTCATCAATCAATGATGCATTGGAACTTGGTGTCTCAGCAATTGGATACACAATATATCCGGGTACTGCTAATAAGAATGAGAATTTCGGTGTACTTGCTGAATATATCAGACAGGCACATGAGGTGGGTATGGCAGCTGTGGTCTGGTCCTATCCTAGAGGAGAGGCAATTAACAAAGCGAATGAGACATCAATTGATATCGTCAGCTATGCAGCACATATTGCAGCTCAGATGGGAGCAGATATAATCAAGGTTAAACCACCTGTTGCAAATGGAATTGGATTAAAAGCAGCAGAGGCAACTTACAAAAATCTATCATTCAACTCACTCAGTGAGAGAATTGAACATGTGATACAGGCTGCATTCAATGGTGAGAGAATCACCATATTCTCTGGTGGAGCTGCCAAAGGTACTGATGAGGTACTTGATGAGATCAAACAGATACACCAGGGTGGTGGATTTGGAAGTATCATGGGTAGAAATGCTTTCCAGAGACCAAAATCAGAGGCAATAGAACTATTACAACAGGTAATGGAGATATATAAGAAATAATTAAAATTCAAAATTAAATTGTTTAGCTATATAATTTCCTCAGAACTCTATACTATTAAATGAAAGTTGTGATATTGGACTATGACCAGAGACACAGAAGGAGAACGGGTATTCATGGAGAGAATGCTTGAATCATACAAAACTATACACAATGATCGATACTGGAATGAAATCTCGCCATTCATCGAGAAAAATGCAACTGGTAGAGTACTAGATATTGGATGTGGTCCAGGATTATTACTGCGAGAATTATATGACAGATATCACTCTGAAAAATTATATGCATTGGACCTATCATTGGTAATGCTTGAGAAAGCACAGGAAGTACTTTCTGATGTTGAGGAAGTGGAGTATTTGGAGCAACACATGCAGGAGGATTATTCGCTACCAGAAAACATTGATTTGGTTGTATCTAGTAGAGTACTAAGATCATTCAAAGAGCAATGGGAGATTAACACATCAATTTATAATAGCTTGAAAATTGGAGGAGTATTTGTACTGCTAGACTGGGCTAAAGCATCAATATATAGCTATGAGAGTTATTTCAACAGATCATCTGAGTTCTCAACATCACCAAAGGATGTTATCGCCTACCATAGAAACTTCAGCAGATATGATATAGAGGATTGGGAATATATTATGCGAAATATTGGCTATACAATAGAGCACGTATTTCAGCTTAACGAGGTTATCAATGTGTTGATAATGAGAAAATAAAGTATATCATTTTAATAAATTAAATCAGTAAAATAAATCAGTAATAACTGAATAATCAAGTAATCCATTTTGCAATCAGTATCACAAGAAAAGTGATCAGTAACCAATCATTGTGTATCCTGAAACATCTGTTGCCAGTCACTCTGGATGCACGTGTCTTGAATATCCATAGGCCATAGAATAGATAGAGTGATACCAATGAGATTATCACTGCCACGATTATTGAATTTGTTATCCACCATGAAATTGCTATACCATAGATGATTACGGATAATCCCCAGTAAAATGTCATCTGACCAGTTTTCTCAACTCCATACCTCACAGGCACCATTGGGATTTTAGCCCTTGTATAATCATCCACATTCTTAGTGCTCAGAGCCCAAGTATGTGATGGAGTCCAGATAAATACCAAGCCTCCCAGTAACCATCCCTCAAGTGGTACTCCAAGAAAATCTCCTTTTAAGCCCAATTCCTCATATCTTGCTGCATAGCCCGCCCATACAGGTGCAGGTGATGCCAAACCACCAATTATAGTATTCAGAATAGATTTACGTTTCAGATACATTGAATAGCCAAATACATAGAATAGTACACCCCAGGCCAGATGAAATGCAGTCCATGGGCCAAAATACAGACCTATAAGCACACCGATAGTTGAAACGACACTTCCCACCAGAAGTACTTTGGAGGGTGTGATCGAATCATCCACACTTGCTCGTTTATTGGTGCGTTCCATTAAAATATCAATATCACGATCAATATAATAGTTGATTATCAAAGCACCATCTGAGCTGATAATCCCTGCAAGTACAAATACTAGTAATCCAATTAATGAAATATTATCCAGAGATGGTATAAAATATGCTACAACGCCAGTAATGCTTAATAACAGAGTAATTTTCCATTTTGATAAAAATAGTCTGTGAATATCCACATATTTACTATCATTTTAGGTTACTAAAGCAATTAGGTAAGTGTGAATTTCATTACAAAATAAGGAAATATTACCAAATAAATAGGATACACATATTTTAATAATTAAATTTTTATAGACAAGTAATTCAAGTTCCACTATATTAGCATTAAAAATTAATATATTATATTCTAAATCTATTTCTCATTCTTTCTTCTCATTCTGTTTGACAAAAGCAGACCACATTCTTTTGATCCTATCAGCCACTGCACCATCTGGTCCCTCAACACCTGCCTCAGATACTTTATAACGATCCAGAATCATCAATGTTCGTGTTTCCTTGTAATATCTAACGCTATCGCTTTTGAATACTTTCACTAACTCTTCTTTGAGGCCAAAGATATCAAAAGGTGTTTCGCCTAGTGCCATACTAACTACTTGAGATCCAGATAATAACAATCTATGATGTTTTACATTATCCATCTCGGTATCTGATAATATCATTGAGAGATCATCGTCTTTAATACCAAGTATTATTCCTGAAATTACTTTTCCGTCAATTGTTTTGATTATTACATTCTTATTGTGAAATGCCATTAATTCTTGTTTAAATGAAACTGATAGATTTCTACTCATCTACATTAATTATTAAGCACAACAATATATAAATTTTGAATTGAAACAACAAAATATATATTCCGAATCATTTAAAGTGAAATTTTATTTATCAATCATCTGGATTGAATAGTACATTTACTTTACCTGTTGAATCCTCAATTAACAGAGGTTGATCATCATCTAGTTTAGTCAGATTATCTAAATTTATGATATACTCACCACTTCCTCTGACAAATACAGCAATATTCTCATCGATCGTTTTATTCTCCATCAACTTCTCGTCCTCTCTGTATCCATCGCCTCTGTTCTTTATAATCTTATGTTTACCACATTTAGGACAGCCCTCCATGATCACCCTGGCCACATCTAATATTGGAGTATTACAATTTGCACATACTGAATTCATATATCTAATATAACTACAATTAGTAGTAATAATAATGCTATATAATACTAATATATTACTCATGTATTATTCAAATATAAATAAAATTATTTGGAAAATAGAGTTCAGAAGGATTTAATATGGCCACTATATTTGAGAAATTATTCAAAAACAGCGGAACCAAAGAACGTCAGATTTGTTTGGTAGGAGAGCCAAATACAGGCAAATCTACACTCGCAAATAGGTTTTCAAGAGATTTCACTGGCAAGAAAGAGGATGTATCACCTGTGTCTCCAATTCCACACGAGACAGTAGAAATTACAAAATTGGAACATTTTGATTTCCAGGTAGGTAAAAAGAAACTAGATGTTACGCTAGTAGATACACCTGGCATTGCTCAATCAATTGATTATCGTGAGTTCATGAAACATGGATTGACTCAGAATGAGGCAATACAGAGAGCTAAAGATGCAACAGGTGGAATAATTAACTCAATCAAATATCTGAAAGAAGTGGATCTAGCCCTGGTAGTTATGGATTCTACTCGTCCTCCATTTGATCAGGTGAGTCTAACCTTACTAGGTACACTTGAGAGTCACAATACCAAGACAATAATTGTGGCAAACAAGACTGATCTTACAGATGCCAATGTTGAATTGATCAAGAGCACTTTTCCTCATATACCAGTATGTCCCATATCAGCATTGAATGGTAAAGGAGTTGAGGATCTTTATCAGCAGATTGCTGCCATCGCATAGGAGGATATGCAATTATGATGTTAGAATTCATTACTGCAAGAAAAATTAAGAACCTGGATTCATCAGAGCTTATCGATTTCATCATTGATCGAGTAATGGATGATAAGATACTACTGATGGAGAAAACTTTTACTCCTGAGGAGAAACTTGATCTGCTTACCAAGGGATTAACCAATGCTCAGACAAAGACTTCCAAGGGCATCAACATGGTACAGATCCCAATAGAAACAAAAACTTCTGGTAAGTTAAGAAGTAAAACCACTCAGATACAGTTCAATTTATTTGCCCCAGGAACTAGCCAGATAGATCAACAAGAGGATGGCCATTATTGTGTTAAATCCTGGGATGGAAAAATACACGCAACTGTTTAGTTTCCATTATTTGTTTATCATTATTTATCATTATTTTCTATCAGATTGTGTTTATACAAAAGCAGATATTTCTTCTATTACTAGGTATTATTCTTATTGTATTTGTGTCTCAAAATCTTTGTAAAGTTCCATAATTAGGGTTTCAAATGCAGCCTCTACATTCTCACCTGTCAGAGCAGATGCCTCCACATAATGTACCTGCATATTATATTTATCACTGAGTTTTGTGGCAAATTCAATACCTGCATCTGAATCCAGAGTGTTCTCCACTTTTCCTCTTAAATCTATTTTATTTGCGATCAATAATAAAGGTACTAGTTTTCCACCATTATTTTTTATCAATTCTGAAATCCATGCATCAAGATTATCCAAAGTTTCAGCTCTATCAATTGCATATACAAGTATAGCACCAGATACTCCTCGATAATATGTCTCACGCATTATTTTGAATTTATGCTGCCCACTAAGATCCCAGAGATTAGCAGTAATTCTATTACTATTTCCCAACTCTATTGTTTTAGCTGCAAAATCTGCACCAATAGTCATATTATAACTTTTAGAGAAATTTTGACCAAGGTATGTACGTCGTAAACTAGTTTTTCCTACTCTGCCATCACCAAGAAGTACAATTTTACATGCGAGAGTTATTCCACTCATAGATCAATTAATGTTTGAATTATTATTATTATTTTGCTAAATTGATGATATTTTCAACAAGTATTTAGTATTAATTACTCTTTAATTTGCTGTATCTTTTGATAGTAGATATTAATACTATACTAGTTATGAATACAATAATACTCAGTGGTAAGGATTTTTCCTCACTTTCTGTGGGGGGAAGTGAAGATATCTGATCATTGTCAAAAATCACACTGACTGAATGTACATGAGAATATATACCATCAGTCAGATATACTGTGATAATGGCATCTCCATTCTCAAATAAAGAGGTATCAAATATCATTGATGTGTCAGATATATCTCTGTCAACAAATATTTCAACACCTCCTGTTGTTACACTTATATCAGCCAATACTGATTTACTTGCTTCCCAGCTCACAGTTGCATCATCACTGAGTATCTTTCCATCAATGGGTCCAATTAATTTTGAAGTGAAGTCTAGATGATTGCTAAATGAGCTGATAAAATTATCATCAAAATATACATCAAAATTAGTTGAATATTCTATTTGTAAACCATACACTCCATTAGGAAATACATTAGTTGGCAGAACCAGGCTGTTTGAAAGAGATGATAGAACAGGCCCCTTTAGACTATTCCATGAGAGTGTGTAGGTGAAACTATCTCCAAAGCCAGTAACCAGATCAATTGCAATCACATATACTCCATCAGCAGGTACTGAGAATGAAGCAGTCTCACCGTTTTTCCCTGAAATTGCACCTTGAAGACCCAACATATCATTTTTTATATCAAGCGGTTTTGTGGGATCAAATACATAGAGGTCCAGATCCACATTTTCCATCCATGATAAATCCAGTGTGATTTTCTCTCCCTGTTTTAATTCCAGTAAATATCTATCCTCAGTATCACTGAGATCATCTGGAAAACCAAGATTATAATCTGCACTATCAATAGTAGCTGAATATGAACCATTACTACCCTGTACCACTGAGACAGAGGTTGCATCAACATACAGTTCTGGAAATTGATCCACTGAATAATTTATGGCTGAGATCTCAAGATCTCCACTTATATCATTATTCAAATCCTGTGAAAAACTAGTCTGAGGTACAGGCAATTCAGATAAGGTGAGATATCTTGTAAACACATCAAAATCAATAGAGCCGGCTATAAATGGCATTTGTGCAAAATGCAGAAGTAAATAGTACCGCTGGTAATCTGCCTTAACAAATAGATTTTGTTTATTAGGCTCAGATACAGAACTATCATAGATACCTCCACCAATATAATTCACATCTGAGGTGGTCACTAGCAATCCATTCTCTGCAAAAAGATAAAGATCTGGGATCATATTCTCTACTTGCCAACTCGCCTGCAATGCAAAATATGTTGCCTCACTTGGCACTAGGAATTCATAGAACCGGAAATCTCCATTTTCAGGACGATATCCCCAGTCCAGTGTACCATATACTGAATTCATCTCATATGGGCTGATATTATCATCCTCAGGATAGCTATGTGCATTATCACCTAATCCCACCTTATCTATAACTGTTATGAAAACAGGTATCTTCTGTGAATTTATCTGAAATGCTAGAAATTTACTTGTATTAATATCACCATCAATTGTTACTGAATTTATCTGTTTGTTAATATTCAATGAAGAGGGAGTATAGTCAAATGTTTGTGCAAGTGCACTGTATTTAAGACCTGTCCATCCAGGTATAGATTCAGTATATCCCGGATCTGTAAACCTCAGAACTGGATCTCCGATAAAATCATCTGCGGGGTTTCCAGAGTATAGTTGTTGTAACCAACTTCTCTGGGTAATAATATCAAACACAATTCTATCTCTTGCAGCATCATACAGTATCATGTCAGGAGTGGATACACCATTTCTCAACATATTATCCCATGATGTCTCATCTAAACTGAGTGATATCTGTAACATATCTGAATTTCTGAAATCTGTCGGGAGTAACGATGCTAGATTGATATTTGTGTATTCAGCAGATAGAGAATTGAATGAGAATGAGGCATTATCAGTTCTCACCATCTCCAAAAGATCCATATTGATACCCGAAATATCCGCAGCTGTTCCATTACCATATGAGAATTGAAGATCCACACCATCAGTCACATTTTCGGGATTAACTGTGATAAATGTATCAATCACAGGATTTGTGATAAGTGGGTGATCAAAATCACCAAATTGTTCTTTAAATGCAGCTTCCAAACTTCTACCCGTATTGATTGAAGTGACTGTGGTGCTGATAATAATATCATCACTACCATATACTGCACTGACTGCTTTGTATGCATCTATTAGCCCTGCACCCTGTGCAGATGCATGATATCCAAGATCTTTTGCAGTACTTTTCAGGATCGTACGTATAGTACCAAGATCTATATTTCTATTATTCTTTACTAATGCCTCCATCATAATCGCAACCACTCCAGCAGCTCTAGGACCTGCCTCAGAGGTACCTCCAAATGTGGAGGTGGAATATGTTCCGTTTCCAGCAGCAGAGCTCAGAGTACTCAGTACATACCCGGTATTTCCAGGTGCAATCAGATCTGGTTTGATCAGACCATAGGGTGTGGGACCTTTGCTTGAGAACCATGCCACATCATCCCGTCCAGAGCTATTTAGAAAGTTATAATTTGTTGATGCACCAATTGCCAGAGACATTGAAGCAGTTGCAGGTGTTGCTATTGTTCCAGTGCCAGATCCCCCGTTACCCATAGATACTACAAAAATCATACCTGGATAGCCATTGTACAGCAGATCTGGTGCAGATAGTAAGTCCAATAATAATGAATAATAATCCAATCCTTTTAATGAGCCAGAATATGCAATATTTCCGATACCCCATGAATTAGATGTCATATTTGCAAGATGTGTCTGATCCACTACTGTTAACTGTCCAGTACTATCAAACTCCATACCAGCAGCCCATAACCATCCCAATACTGCTTCTGATACGGTCAACCATTTTGTTGCAAGTATCTTTGCATTTGGTGCGGAACCGGGTAATGCATACAGGGTATTGTTCTCAATGATTTCAGTATCTTTATCATCAAATATAGGATATGAATTGATACCTCTTCCAGCAGCAGCTGATGTTGAGTAGGTACCATGACCTATTGTATCATACATCAATCCCACAAGTTTACCATCGGGTTCTATTCCCCTCACATACAGATTACTAGAGAGTGCAGGATCCACCACCAGAGTGGTTGCCAATGCACCAGCAGAGATATCATTGATTCCATCACCATTAACATCTTTTGCAGCAATTGGATTTTCATTATCAACTGGAACCTCTCCATTCAAAGACCATTTGATAAGAGATAGATATCGTTCACTATTGGCAAGTATCTCTCCATTACGAGCAAGAGTTATTGCCAGACTTGTATCATAATCAATATACATGGTATCATACACACCAGAAGTACTGGAATCACTCAGAACAAATATAAAAAACTGATCAAATATATTCTCAGTCTGACCATATTGAATTATCATACCTACTCTGTAATTTCCAGAAACTGATGGTTTACTGATATTTGTTATTTCAATATCATCCAATGGGATACCAATATCTGTATTTGAAACGATCTCACCTGTTTCACCAATTCTCCCATAGATAAGTTTATCAGATAGTGGTAAATATTTTTTACCAAGATTATCAATTGCCTGCACAGTTGTACTGGAATATGCCAATCCATTACCGGTGGCATCAAAACTAGCGGTGATCCCACTTGGTAGTAGATATGGAGCATCTGCAAGATCACTCAATCCAAAATCCACCCCAGAATCAATAATTCCGAGAATTATGCCATCACCAGTCACATTATACTCACTCCAAACCTGCTCAAGACCCAAAATCTCCTTGGATGCAAAGCTCTGAGACTCTATTGTTGAGCTTGTAGGAATAGATTGCTGAGTTTGATTAATATATATATCAGGAAGAACTGTTATTACATCTGAATTTATTGCTATCTCACGCAGTTCCAATGGTGTTTGTTTATTGATAAAATGTATATAATTATCACCAATCTTGGCACGAAGATAGAAATTATCGGTGAGAATATCACTTGTTCTTGATAATACCATCAATCTATCCTCATTCACATTATCAGGAAAAATTCCTGTATTGATATATTCATCAAGACCACCTTGCAATTTAGTTAATGGGTCATTAATTGTTGTTGATATATTAGAAACGGGTGTATAGTACCCACTGAATACAAATAGAATTATAATTAGAGAAACAAGCCCTTCTCTCTTCATATATTCTAGATACTTCATATACTTAAAGACTATTGCATTCAATAAAATTCAATTTAATAAAATATAAAATATAAAACCAACATGCACTATATTTAATAGAGTTCAAAATAAATTAATAATATGATAATTCTATATCTATTAGGAATTATATTGGCAAGCATTCCGGTAATTTTGTTGTTCACAATAGCTCCTGAATATAACCGGGAGAGAATAACATATTTTATTGTTGGATTTGTGGGAGCTTCATTTGTGGGATTGTTGTTATTAATTATTAATATAACAGAATTTTTTGATAAACCAGACTCTGCTATTGCACGGATAACACATGGTGCATTGGCAGCGTTTCTAGAGGAAGTAATACGTTATCCCAGCATACTCCTTGCTCAGATAATTGCTTTCAAATATATTTACAAAGAAATAATAAAGTATAATTCATCAATTGATACAGAACTATCGGAGATAAAGAAACTAGAGTGGTTAAAAATCAAAGATCCACATGGAATGGCAATATACTTTGGTGTTGGCTGGGGCATGGTTGAGACCGTCTACTACTATTATATTGATACAGTGAAGGAGATGATCAGAGGTGAGGAATGGATATTTACAGATCATTTACAGGCTGTTTCCTACAGGATCACAGCAGTCATGGCTCATGTTGCTCTCACCTATCTTGCAATGATTATAACAGTCAATAGAGGTTTTTACAGGTTCTCTATATTCCTGCATATGGGTGCCAACGTGATAAATATAATATTTGAATATATGACACCAAGTTTTGAAGCACAGATGCTTTTTGTCATCTTCTCAAGATTTGCGCTGGTGGTAATTATTTTTTATCTACTGACGCCAAAAGCAAGATATTTAACTCCCGCATTGTTACTGTTAATTTTAACACTGATGTTCTTACTATTCATTCTGTTAGGAACTTTGATCTATTTAATTGCTTTATTGCTTGGTACCAATCTTTTCACGATATGAATAAAAATCATTCAAATTAATTATACTACAATCGATTGACATATAATTGATGAAGAGAAGATTTTTATTATAAATGGGAATTGAAACTGATAATTCCAAAGTAATCACAGATATTGATAATTGTAATTTTATCTTAAAAGAGGCTTTGAAATCAAAAATAGTAGGAATAGATCTGGAAACAAACAGTATGCATGTCTACACTGAGAGTATATCAATTATACAGATCTGTGTGAATGATAATACATATATCATAGATGTACTGGAGATAGGGCTACCAGATCCAATAAGGAAGATATTTGAGAATGAAA
>JAJRQD010000036.1 GCA_024280435.1 archaeon
ACAAACTGGAAATACAGATCACAGACCTGGATATTTATCGAATAGAACAACAGGGATACCACCCCGATCAATTTATCCAAGTAAATAGTACACGTATAAAAATACCCGGCAGACCACATGAACAGCCTTTGAAATACCACATTTTGAGAAAAAGAGAATTTGATAGAAGATGTGTATTTCTCGAGAGCAATATGTGTAAAATTCATCAATTCAAACCCCATTCATGCAGAATATTCCCATTTCAACTCAAAATAATTGATGAGAATACCATTGAGGTGCACACACACCCATCAAAGCTGTGCAATTCACTTAAAGCAGTGGAGAATAATCAGCAGATACTCGAGAACATAATGCATATACAGATACAGGAGATCGCTGAAAGAATAGAATATGACCTTATGTACTGCACAAAAAATAATTCAAGCAACACCAAATACCCATAGATTTTCACATAAAATATAGACCACCTCAAATAGCAGACAGAAATACCAGACTACAAGGCCCACATATATATTACAATACAATTACAATTCAGCCCAGAGAATGCGATAATAAGGAACTCAGACATCCCCTGAGTGAGCTGAAAACATGCATAGATAGCGTGAGAACAACTGAGAAACACAGATCATATACAATCCATTTGAAAACAATATTCTGTGAAAAAAACACCATTTATGAGCCAAATAGAATATCATTTAAATAAGATATACCGATATTAAAAATACAACAGATTATGAATATTCAACCTTTGCACTTGAACGATCATAGGCACCTTTCTTCCACATTTTAATCAGTACTTTCAAAGAAGATATTGCCTTTTCGGGTGTATCCCCAATTGTACTGCTCTCTGGAAACAGATCAGTCCGTGCAACAAATTTCTTAGCCGCACGATCATAATGAACCCTGATCACAGGTATTCTAAACACACTTGACATACAATTTACCATGAATTAATAGCATTTTAAATATTTTACCCGCAATATACAGATATTTTGAATATTTTGTGTTTACAGAGTGTTATTTATCGATATTTATAGATTAATGCTAAGAAATTCAATAATGTAATTACAAATAATACGTTGCACTGAAAATACATTGTTAGCAAAAAGACATCAACCAAATATGCAGATGATGCACTGCAAAATGCATAAAACAAGCAATTGGCAATAAATGCAATCCATTTGGATACTTTGATATTATTTAGCAATTATCTGCACTCATGGCAACTGATGAGCAGATAATAGAATTTCTGAAAACACCACAACGTATTGCAATCGTTGGAATGTCACAGTATGAGGACCGTGCATCACATTTCGTACCTAAATTCCTTGCAGAACAGGGACACATATTCATCCCCGTGCACCCTATGTTATCAGTGATTGCGGGAGAGAAAGTATACAAGACTCTAGACCTTGTGGAACCAATACCAGATGCAGTCATCATCTATATAAGTATGCGAAATGTGGATAAAATCGTATCACAGGCGATTGATCTCGGTATTAAACTGATATGGCTACCACTGGACATTACCAGCACACTAAGATCCAAAGCAGAGGAGAAAGGTATCATATTCATCGAGGATAAATGTCCCAAGATAGAATGGAAGAACCTGATATCAGATCATTAAAACACTATCAAATACAGATTACAAAAAAAAAATCTTAGAATAGTTGTGAACCAGAACCAATAGTGAAGCAGAAATAGAGGAAGAGATTGGCTTTATAAGAAACAATCAATTTGTGCTCATAAATCTCTTGGAAGTATTCTGTTGTTCATCAATCTTTCTGATAATATATTGTACTAGCAGCACTGAGCCAACTGTCATCAACAATATCAATGATATGCCAGGGATCAGTGCAGATACAGAGATCAATATAACAAAACCAACAATTGATAGTATTGCAAGTGTATTCTTTGTACCATGACCTATGACCACCTCCACACCGTCATCAGATACATTCACAATACTTAACCTGTATTCACCAGCATCATTATAGTAATCCGCAGAATAGACTGCAGATACACCCTCATATACCAATTCACCCTCGAAGTACAATTTTATCTCAAGTATTGCATCTGCATAATCATGCTCTATATCAAATTCCTGACCACCCACAGATACAACCGTCGCTGCAATCTCCATGTTCTCCGATCCCTGCTGATAGAAACTATGAGTAATAGACCTACCCGCATCAATATTGTAGTATACTCCATCCGGATTGATATTGTACAGACCATACCCCAGTAAAAATAACGATAGAATAAACATTACATTGGCAGCCCTAAGCAACCCCTTGTTAGTATCGAAAAATAATCGTGTGTGTGACATTTTAATTACTCCTTACAATTAATAAGCATCAAGAATATATAAAGTAATTCATTTTGTTACTCCCGCAATGGTAACATATTTGAATTATTCTGACAGAGATATAAACAGGTACTGAGAAGCGATTTTTAGCAATATTAGCTTTTAGAGAATAAACCAAATAATGGGAGCTATAGAGAAAAATATGCGATTTGGCCCCGATATTCAGGAATTGGTGAATTTTATGAATTATAGATATTTTAAAATGACTGTCAGTATTTTATAGATAATACAATGACTTTTTTATTCACAGAAATCAAGCAGAGCAATTTTTCCATAAATTCAGATTATTCACTGCTACTCCTTTCAAAATATTAAAATTTTGTTCAGATAGAATGAATACATGCAGAAATTATCCTCTGAAGCATTTCAGAAGGCAAAATCATATATCCTCACACATGCAAGAGATATAGAACAGGTCCTGTTCAATTACTATTTTGACAATGGAGATAAAGAAACAGTGGTGAATACTCTGAGATCATATCAGAATGGGGATGGAGGTTTTGGACATGGAATGGAACCCGACCTAAGAAGTACAAACTCAAGTGTACTTGCCACTGTACATGCATTGGAGATATTACGAGATATTGGGATAGCTACATCTGAGATGATCAATAATGCATTATCCTATATTATGGAGATGTACGATGTGGAGAGAGAGGTATGGCCAATCATCAGTAGTAATGTGCTGGATGTTCCACATCCTCCCTGGTGGGATGGCGATCTGTATCAGAACTACGGAGAATTCAGAGTCAATCCATCTGTATCAGTCATTGCCATGCATATGCATTTTAACAATGCAGAGATAGATATACCAATTGATTTCATTGTCAACAGAGTACATTCTGTAATTGATGACCTTGATAATCTATCTGATAAGATAAACTACTATGAATTCAGGAATTATCTTGCAATACTTGAGGTACCTGGCAATCACAGAGATGCGATAATAGACAAATTGAGACCCATATTGCTTAATTCTTTGAATATGGACCCTATGGAATGGACTGGGTTCGAGATGAATCCATGCAATGTGATAGTGTCAAAAAATTCCCCATTTATAGACATTGTACCACTGGATGACAATCTTGATTTTGATATATTCAATCAGATGAATGCAGGTTCATGGCCTATTAACTGGAGCTGGGAGAAAGTGGATCCAATTGGATGGAAACAGGCAGATCTTGCATGGAGAGGCATTATCACACTGAAAAAATTATTACTATTCAAAGAATTCAAAAGATTAGCATAGTATCAAAAGAATTAATTCAAGCTGCAACAGCAGAATAATAGCAATATAGACAATTATCCAAAATTATACAAAGACATCGATTGTAGATACAATTTCATACAAATACAGAGAGGTAGAGGGCATATATGCAGTACGTGAAATTGGTGAAAATTATTACCAGTATACAGAAGTATCTAGTTAAATAAAAAAGTATTTAGTGTTGAGATTATCATCCTACATCCACCAGTGTAGTACATTTCCAGTAATATCCCCATAAAATAGGTGATAGAGATCAAATAATAGATCAGATAGAAAACATTTTCCAATTATAGTATCCAGTAAAGTACCTCAGGATACACAGAATTACACGCTTCAATTCCATTCCACACTTGTCATAATCTTATAAGAATTGGTGCCAGTATTTAATTCAGATGTATTGCCACATCTGCACGTGAAATGAGAATACAGCAAAAATAGTAATATACATACCTAATGTGAAAAAAAATCAATGTCTAGCAAAAATAGAGTGATTAGCAGTCAATTCTCTCTTTATCACCAGTATGAATTTATCCTCGCGTATTACCAGATCATCAAAATCCATGGAGAATTGTAATCCGTACATTCTATCATTGCAGTACACCATATCAGATTTAAATAGCATATGCAGTTCCCTACCCATATCTTACTCTGCTCAGCTGTGCATCCATCGCATGATGATTCTCCCCTATATCAAAACAATCTGCATGCACTCTGCAATCAATATATACCATTTAGAACTCATCAATTATTTCAAAATATATTGACATAACAACAAGTATTGAGTGGGTATTTGACACTTTTTTGGAAATAACTTGGAAAAAGAGTTTGATATCAATAGTGTACAGAGACACCACTGTTCAATAATTCATCAACAGTGGATTGAGTAACAAGTGTATGCATGAGATTGATATATTTCAGATGTGACAATCCAGATATTTTTGATATGGGATTATCAGATAAATCAATTCCTCTTAGATTACTCAAAGCAGCAAGATCAGGTACTGAATGTAATTGATTACCAGATATGCGTATAGTCCCAAGATTTACCATCTTTGTTATCACATCTGGAAAGCCAGTGAATTCATTCTGGGAAAGATCAATGATGTCAAGCATTCTGAGCATTGATAGGGAGAGTGGTAGCTCTTTCAGATGGTTATTTACCAAAGATAATTCCACCAGATTATTCAAAGATGCAATGTCATCAGGGATAGAGGTAATAGATGCACTCAGCCTCAGCACTCTCAGATATTTTATCCGGAATATTACCTCTGGAATACCCACAATTGCATTATGAGATAGAATCAGCATATTTAGATTATCAAGTTCGGATAATGATGAGGGAAGCTCTGAGATCCGAGTATTTGTCATCTGTAATGAACGTAGAGATCGCATTTTTGTGATAACAGGTGGAAAATGGATAATGGAGCACCCACTATCTCAAGGTGGTAAATATCAATTTTATCAAAGAAATCTGGCAATTCTGAGATGCTAGAGCCATCTATTCTCAAACCATCAAATAATGAGGCAAACTCGATCAGAGACCGTGGTATAATTGCCCGTATACAGTCTCTAAGAGTAAGTAATGAACGTTCAGAATACTGATAATGACTGTGTATCTCCAGCAAAATATTGCGAATGTGAGTATCATTTAGTGGATCACCCAATAACCTCATTTCTAACAGGAATTTATTGAAGAATATTGTAAACTCATCTTTTGGAATACCTAGTGAGGCAGGAGGATAATCATGACCATATTCATCCCAGAAAGCATCCACAGACATAATAATAGATTTACACTATAAATATATAAAATAAAGGCATCAGTAATCACAATTTGTGAGATAATTAAATGGAGTACAGATTAAGCAATATCAAAGATTATTTTTTATCGAATTATTGCTGCACAATCTATTTAAAATAGCCATAATGCAAAAATATCGAGAATATAAATAAGTAGAGTAGATTCATTTGATTATGTAAAATTTGTTTTGTATAGAGAATTAGAGTATATCGGAATTAAATGCCCTAATTATGCAATATATTATAAGAACAGAATATGAAAAAATAGAGTGTATTGTCGAGGATTAAAATTGAATAATTTAACAGATAGAAGAGAGTAGAGTATAATTATCTGAAAACACAAAATATATCATAATCAAATAATTAGAATATACCACATATTTTTATGTAAAATATATAACAAAATGAGAATACAGCCATTAATTGAGAAATATGCAGAAATGAAGCCCATAAGTGTGGAATATAAGATACAACCAACCAATAATTTTACCATAATCAAAATCATCGGTTTTACAGTAGAAACGGATTAGATTTGATTTTACAAAATAAAGTCCTTTAATTAGCTATTGCAATCACAGATATAAGAGAACAGATGGAATGCTTGCACCCACAGTATACACCGGAATTGTGATCAGCAACAGGACCCCCTTTGACCCCGAATTATACACAGAATAATCAATATGAAATTCAAACTCCAGATATAGTTGAGTGTATCCGAATATACCCACGTAGCTAAACATCCACCATTTTGGACCAATACAGGATATTATATTTTATACCTTCAGAGTATATTCTCTCAAATTACAAGTATTCAGTATGTAAATCAATCATTTCAGCTGTATCTTATCAAATATATTGGAAGAACGACCGGCTTCCTCATTCAGATTGTCTGCCAAAACATTTATCTGCTCCATACTGGCATTCATCTCCTCAATTATTGCACTTATCTCCATCGCAGAGGAAGCAGTATTCTCAGATACATGCAGGACCTCAGAAGTCTTATCTATCAGTATATCAAATACCTCTGCCAATTTTGCCTGAATCTCCATAACCACCCCCTCAATACTATCCGAAGCCTTGGAAGTCTCCTCTGATAATTTACGTACATTCTCTGCAACAACTGCAAAACCCCTACCATAATCACCCGCACGAGATGCCTCTATTCCTGCATTCAGTGCGAGTATATTCGTCTGTAATGCAATATTATTTATCAGTGAAGTCTTGCTCTGTATCTGCTTGGAGATCTCATTGAAGTCATCATCTGCACGTTTCAACTGCTCTGTCAATGACTGTATCAGATCCGTCTGCTCATTTGCACCCTGAGACATCTGTTGTGTGGAAGATGCCACATCATCTGCCGCATCCTTAACCTGCTCAGAACTTACCACCAATTCCTCGGAACTTGTGGCTATTAACTCACTAGTACCCTGTATTTCATCAAGTAAATTCTTTGTAGATATCACCAATTTATTGATAAACTGGGCAATTCCACCAAAAATACTATCATTCAGAATATATTCATCCGTGATCAGAGAGCTATAATTCTGTTCAATCAGAATATCATCTGATAAAATAGATACCTGCCTATCAAATGGTTCAATCAGATTATTCACTGCAAATATACTGGCAAGTATTATGAGAAAAGTTGGTAGAATAACCACCATTATTGCAGGTAGCTTTGCCAGATTAAGATGCCCATTATCAATTACACTCTCCTCCGTAATCACCGCAGATGATATGGATACAGATAATAAACCTATTGTACCATAAATACCAGATTTGAATCTGAAATCATTCATCCCATATTTACGATAAAGAGTTGTGAGCACCACTAGCATTATGGGTATTGTTATCACTGCATAATTGAGGAAAAATCCAAGATCAGCATTGACAAATATATCTGTGGAAACCATCACTATGATATACAGAATAATATGCATGGGAAATGCAAATACTGTGATTCTACCCCAGTCGAGTGTCTTGTTATTCATGATCATTTCTAACAAATAATATTATTAAAGTATTTATGCAAATGTATAGAAATTAAGGGCAGAAATTGATAGTAAATATCAATGTCATTAAATGATTATTTTACTTCTAATATAGTCTGTTAATATTTTATTGCTATAATTTTATTGCTATATTTTTTGTTCTTATAAACCCCATCTATCCACATTTTCATATCAATATCAGGTATATCCTGTTTTGGCTACTTCCGAATTTTAGATACCATATCTTGTCTAATGGAACTATTCCTTGAAGAAAACACAATTGACAGAATGAACCTGATATTCATTCTTGAAATAACTCTTGATCTGCCCTATACCAGTGGTGGAGAGATATGATTCCACGATATTATGATTCCATGATATTATGACTGTGTATCCATCCAATCAACCTCTTGTTAGAAGTTACTCTATTGTTCAGTATGTGATAATATCTCGTATCAATGTGAAACTGCCGTTTTGTATCCCCAGACAGCCCCCTGGTTCACCACAATTTCACTAACCCTCTGCTTTGATAACAGCAGATCTGTTATCTCAATACTATCCCCATCTATAAATCCCCATAATTCATATTCAGAATTAATACTACTCAGCATACTCAATTACACCCGCATTTATCTGTAAATCCAGCATATAATCAATGCATGATAAAATAATATAAAAATAAATAAGTCACATCATCTTATTTGTACATACGAATTTTAAGTTGTGAAATTAATCAATTTCACACGCTCCGGTGAGATGATATCACCACTACTCCATTGAATGTGTTTTAATACATTCTCTGGGGCTACTTTTCCCATTATATTTATTGCTCCATGATTAAATGTGAAATTTAGTATGTAAAATTTATAATAGCTGTATAATAGTCAGATTTATTTTTTCATATAGTCAGAAATATGAGTACCTATACGAGATGGACAACTACCCCGTTTTTTCATATAATGACAATATTCTGATTCCAAAGGGGCATGGATAAGTAATAGATAAAAAATTATAATGAGAAGCATGTCAACATATTTTACAAGAAATAATGTTATGAAAATATTAATTATTATATTCATACTAAATATTATAGCATCATATCTTGCCTACGCACAACTCACCCTATTTTTCATAAATCAGGTATTATTGATTATATTTGTTAAAGTGCTCTTTACCATAAATAGAAAGAAATACGATACTATCGCCCAGGCTTTCGATACAGATGGAAAAATATTGCTGTATGGATACAAAATAATTGATATCAAAATGGATATTATCACGGTGAAATTGGATCATAGTAGATCTGAAATCCGTAATAATGCAATTATTGAGACAATTATACTATTTATACAACCAATTGTTCTGTATATTGTATATGCAATCATTATTAGCATAACTGGGGATCCAGACAATTTATTCCCACTATTTGGGTACATTCTATTCCCGATTTATTTTGTATTAATAACTGACTTCGTGCAGTTTTCGAATTAAAATCAATAATTTCAGATAATGGGAGTATAAACCTGATTAAATAGTTTAAATCAATTTCAATTATTGCTTTTAGCTTAAACCTCTTGTAATTATGAAACAATAGTTTTACTAG
>JAJRQD010000037.1 GCA_024280435.1 archaeon
ATGGTTCAGTTGCATATTATGTGAAATTATCCCTCAATAATACATATAAAAACTAACTCTCTTGTTTTTTCAGTTCCAGTGCATTGTGCAGCTTGTCTAAAAACTCATCCAATGGTACTTTATGAACCTTAGCTGCTCTCTCAACTGTCAGTATCTTTGTGAGTACACGTCTAATTGAGTATTTGCCAATGTTCTTCACACCAAATACTTCCATTACCTCTGCAATATCACCATATTCCTTCAAAATTGATGAAACTTTGGTGTCTTTGTTTATCTCTAACATAAACAAAAACTGTTTTATTGACTTATAAATTACAAGATAAGTGAGAGATATATAGTTATTACCAGTAAATATCTGTTGATTTTATCTCACGTACACTATCAGTTATTAAATAAGGATCAGACCAGTCAAAAATCTTGTAGATAATGGCCTGCATATTATCTGGTAGTTCATCTAGCATTAATTTTATCATTGCACCTTTACCCAATTTTGTCAGTATATGTTCAACTGTCTGTATAATCTCATTTGTTACCTCTTTGTACATTGTAATTGCATCAGTTGGATGGAAATCTTTTATCTCCTGATGAAGTTCTGTATAGTATGGAAGTGTTACCATATTTATATTTTTATCATCTAAGTTAACTATTGAGTAACCGATTTTTTTGAACATATCCAAAAACTCTGGTGGACACCATGTGAACCTTTTGGGTAGATTTGGATCAGGTTCCAGACCAACATCAAGTAAACTTGTGATATGCACCAGTAAATCAATTATGAATTTAACAGATTCTTGCTCCCCAACAAATGCAATAGGATGTCCTATTATTGCAGTGCTGATAATTTCAGGCATCATATCATCTATTAATTCGTAAACATATGATAATTTCTCAAGATCAAGGGTTATCACATGATGTTTCATAACATTCTCAAGTGAGCTTGAGAATTCATCAAGAATAGATTCTTTCACAGATACATTCTCAGTGATGCTGAAAAGCCTATCGTGGTATTGATCAATTAGATTAAAGGAAAGAGTAATGAAATGATGTTTATATGCCATCAAATCAATAATATTTGCGGATTTGAAGTTTAATATCAGAACTGAGCAGCTATAATCTTCTCGATTGAAAAATGAAACCCCAAGAATGTAACTCTCATCATACAGTTTATCCATAAAGTAATGATTTTTCTCATAATTTTTCTTATTTAAATTATGAAAATAATTAGCAAGGTATATATCCACAAATTCATTTGATTTGGTTTTAAGTGACTGTAATCCATTTTTATGTGAATATTTGAAAACTGATGAAATATAGTTTGATCTCATATATATTTTGTATAGAAATTCAGTCTGATTATCAAGATATTGAGTTATGTCAGGTGGTAACTCTCTTAAATTAGAATCATCCATTGGAAGATAGTCAATATATTTCACAATCTCATCGAATGTTTCCTGAAGAAAAGTATTAATCTCTAGAATACCTATTAAGAAAAATGAGAATTGTTTTCCCTCCTTACCGAAAATATCAAATTTCTCAGTACTTATACTTTTTAGATTACCCAGTTTCATCTCCATCATCAAAGTTCTGATCGCAGACATCATTCCAGAAAACAAAACATCCTGTGTGGACTCTTTTTTATTATTCTCTCCAAAATTTTTGATGTAAACAGGAATTCCAGAGATTTTATCTATTACAAGGAAGTTCTGTAAAGTCATAAATTAATAGAACATGTATATTATTAAAATGTATTAACCAATAACTGAATTATTTCAATTTTGGAATACAAAATAGTTATCAGTCTTCTAACTCATCAACACTGAGATATACCATTGTTTGATTGAGTAGCTGATAAGCAATTTCCCCAAAAGTCATTGCACCAGTAATATTACCTGTTTTCTTACCCTCAAGATCTGAATACAGAAAATTAAGTATGCAATTGCATGAGAATGCAATTTTATCCTTTATTTCTACGGGTAACTTAGAATTGAAAGTCTCAATATAATTATCAACCTTATTTGCCTGCTTATATGGAACTCCCTTGAATACAGGTGCATAGAAATACACTTTTTTATTATCATCATCAACATTCTGAAAACTGATATTAACCATTGTACCATAATAATCTGCAACAAGAGGAAATTTCATATCTAGATTTTTTTCTTTTACATATTCATAGAAATCTTTCTCAATACCATTTATCAGTGCTTTATCAGCAGAGAAACTATCTTCCAAAAATTCTATGGTATCACCATCACCCTGTGAGAAGATATTCACAATCTCAATCTCTGCATACTGATGCTCTTCAAGCTTTACATGCATTACTACTGCTCTGTTTTCATAATTTGAGTTGCCATCAAATACTCTTGCCTTCTCAGTCGCCAGATCATCAAGATGGACACCTGAGATCCAACCAATCAATGGTTGCATGGCAAAATTATCAAATGAAGGGGCTTTCAGTGCAAATTTCAGATGCACATCTGAAGATGCAGGTAGGATTATTATACTATATCCATTATCATATGCATCTGAATACACATTATGAATATTATCATTATCATACACTGATATTTTAGTATCAAAATCTTTGCTTATGGTATCTACCAGTAGCTTATCTTTTGTTATTATTCCACCATCCTCACCCATAAAGTAAGGAATTGTACCACCGATCCAATTACCATTCGGTAATTGTGATAATAAATTACCATCTCCTGCAAGAAGTAATGTTTCACCAGCATTAATCTTATCTTTCACTTCTTCAAGTGTATACATCACATATTTCATATCAATTTCCCTCCGACAATGCGATAATTGCATTCAGATCTTTTTTTACTTTTGGGAGATTTGCATTCCTGACAAAATAATTTCTGAATTCAATAGCAGATTCTCTTTTAATATCTGTATTCTCAGAATTTATTATTTTCACCTGTTGCCTCATTAGTAGTACTTTTGCACCAAGAGTACCTAGGATAATTTTTTTATTCTTAGTCACAAGATCTTCCCAGATTGGATCATCAATTGAGGGGATATCAACCTTTTTTCTTCTAAAAAATCTCATGTTAAGAATTTAAGTAATCGGTATATAAAAGTAAATTCATCAGTAAATTTATCATTGGTAATAAAAAATAATTGTTTCATATTTGAAACGTATTTAGTCAAAATTTAAATTAAAATCATTTTTTTTGCATTTTTGATAAAATTGTAAATAAATTAAATACGTTTATTTTCAACTGCCCAATAATAATCTTGCACTAACAAATAAATTTACTAGACTGTTGATATCATCTTTTGTAGTGGCCCATGAACATATACTTACTCGAATTACTCTTTGACCTCTCCAAACAGTATCTCCCATCCATGTTTGACCTGATTTTTGTAATATATCAAGTAATTCACTATTTTTTTCTGAAGATTTACAAGATACCAATACCTGATTAAATACAATTTCATTCAATATTATAAAATTATTAATAGTCAATAAATTCGCCAGTTCCACAGATAGGTCATGAAAGCCCTCCACTAGCTCAGATACACCATTTTTACCGAGAAATTTTAAAGAAGCCCATAGATCTACTGATCTGGCACGTCTAGACATTTCAGCCACATAAAGCATTCCATCTCTTTTCTCACTGAATTTTAGATAGGAGCCTGTAGCTTGCATTGCACTCACCAATTCATCTTCATGCTTGCACAGTATAATTCCACAATCATATGGTGTATTCAAAGTCTTGTGACCATCTACAGACCAAGAATCAGCAAGATCTATACCATCTGTCAAGTATTTCAATTTAGATGATGCGGCCACCCATAATCCAAAAGCTCCATCAATATGTATCCAAGCACCATTTGCCCTATTGTAGATTTCTCTAAAATCATCAAATGCACCTGTATTAACATTTCCTGCCTGAAGTATCAGAATGCTTGTATCATCCAATTCAGGTATTTTTGCAGTTAATATTCTTCCCTGATCATCTGTGGGTATTCTCTCTACACTACCCATTCCGATACCGAGAAGTGCCAGTGCTTTGAAGACAGAGCCATGTGCCCCCTCACTGATGATTACTCTTATCTTAGGTGCACCGAATAATCCATCTTCATTCACATTCCAACCTTTTTTCTTTAGAACTGCATTTCTTGCAGTAACAAGTCCGATGAATGTGGCAGTGGAGGTTCCACTTACAAGTCCCATAACAGTTTTCTCAGGTAGTTTCAATAGATCCACTATCCAATTCTGTGCTACCTGTTCTAATTTGGATGCAATGGGTGATGATACATACATAGCTGCATTCTGATCCCAAGTATCTGTTAACCATCTGGCTGCAAGTGCAACGGGTATAATACTACCATTTACAAATCCAAAATACATTCCTCCAATCTGGGCAATGGTTGCAGGAGATCCAAATCTATGCAGTTTATCAATTATCTCAATACCAGCAGTAGAATTATCTGATAACTCTTCGTCAAATATATCCAGATTTTCAATAGCACTATTTTCTGGATATACTGATTGTTCTTCAATATTATCCATATATTTGTAGGCAAACTCAATAGATTTGTTAAAAATAGATTTATCTTTTAATTCTGATCTCATTTTATCTCTGATAGATCTCACAATCAAAAAAATATATTTTAACTATTAAATATTGTTCTTACAACATAATTTGTTATAAATTGAGTGAGAAATCCAGTTTAGCATGCAATTCTTTGTCTGATAATTTATAACTGGATGATTGGTTAAGATATACTATTTTATCCATCAATTCATTGAATAGATTATGTGTCTCCTCATAATCTGTCAATAGATACCTTTTTTTTGGATACTCCATCTGAATTATACTATGTATCAATCTTGCAATTTTGGCAGGACTGTCTGCACTATTCAATTGGTTCAGATATCTCTCTTTATTCATTGGTTCAGAATTGCTGTATTCCAGTTTTTTTAGTGATTTCTCAAGAATTGGGGTTGCAATATTTCCAGGTTCAATTATCACTGTTTTTACTCCTTTATCTTTCATCACAGTATATAATCCATCAGTATAGGCTTCCAATGCATATTTACTCATTGAATACACAGTACTGAATTCCTGATGAATTAATCCACTATCAGAGCCGATATTAATTATATATCCCTTATTATCCTGTATAAATGGCGATAATGCAGAAGTTAAACGGTGTACCCCGAATATATTTACATCAAATAATTGTTTCATAGAATCAACTGATATATCATTGATAGGCTCAACATTCAGTACAGCAGCATTATTAATCAGTGCACCAATTTTAATTGATGTGATTGAATATATTTGACTAATCTATGAATATCTCCCTCTGAGGTGACATCAACCCTCATATATATTTTGTTTGGAATGTTAGATGAGATTATATCTGCTTTTTGCCTAACTAGGTGGA
>JAJRQD010000038.1 GCA_024280435.1 archaeon
CCTCAGTACCAAAATCAGTGTATACACCATCAATATTTGTTACAATTATCAACATATCTGCATTAATAGTCTTTGCAAGAACAGCAGTGGCAAGATCCTTATCAATTACCGCATCAACGATTCTCAATTGACCATCATCTATTGTGGGAGTTCCACCGCCACCAACTGCAATAACTAATTTCTCCTCATCCATCAACTGCTTTATCAGAGATGCTTCAAGAATCTCAAGAGGTTGCGGGGATGGTACCACTCTTCTGTAATCAGAACCTTTCTGAGTATAGGTATATTTTCCTTTTAACAAAAGATATTCCTCATAGCTATAAAATGGACCAATTGGTTTGGTTGGATTCTTAAATCCTAGATCATCACTACTGACCAGTACCGTTGTTGGAACTACAAATACATCCTTCACTATACCATTTTTTCTTAGATTATTAATAAGTGAATGCTGTAACAATACTCCAATCTGACCCTGTGACAATGCACCTAGTATTTTCAAAGGTAAGGATGTTGCTCCCTCTACTTTTGCCTGCTGCTGAAGTAGTAAACTACCAACCTGAGGACCATTGCCATGAGTGATCACGACAGAATGTCCCATTTTAACCAGCTTTATCAAGCTCTCAGATGTTTGTTGTATCTTTTTTAATTGATCTTCAAATTTTTCCCCTTTCTTTTTGGCATCTGCCAAAGCGTTGCCACCAAGTGCAATAACGATTTTCATTTTAGAACTCAAGATTTTAACATTCTATTATAAAAATATAAAATCTATCAAATATACAATTATTAATTACAAAATGTAGCTTGATTTTATAAAAAAAATATTATCTTTGTCAATAATTGACAACTAAACAAATTCAATAACAAGATATACTTGGATCTACTAGTAATTTCTTTCTCAGCATCAGCATAAAGCACAGAAAATAAATTCATGGATGTAAATTTAGCCTTCGATGTTAGAAATTCATTTATAACTCAAGAGAACTATTCTATAAGGCAAATGGTAAATCCGTTATTCAATTTCAAGATACTTATCCTAGGTGAGCCTGCCGTAGGCAAGACATCACTTGTAAAACGTTTTGTCCACGCTACGTTTACAAAAGATTACCTATTGACAATCGGTGTCGAACCATATATTAAATATGCCAAGGTTAGGAAGAAACAGATTGCATACACAATTTTTGATGTCGCAGGTCAGAAAGCATTCAATCCCATGCGAAAAATGTTTTACACAGGTTCCAAAGGAACGATTATTGTTTTTGATCTTACTAGAAGAGAGACATTTGACAAGGTAGAAACATGGCTAACAGATGTCAAAAAAGTTTCTTCTGATCAACATTTTATTCTAGTGGGAAATAAAGTAGATTTGAAAAAACAGCGGAAAGTGAAGAAATCAGAGGCAAATAAATTGGCCAAAAAACTTAATTTTGGAGTATATATTGAGACATCTGCATTAACTGGTACACAGGTAGACCAGGCATTCAATAAACTAGGTATTGAACTATTTGATAATGAGACAAGTAAGAAAAAAAAATAATCTTTAATTGTGTTATAAAATACTCAAAAGTTGCTTTTTATTTAAAATACAGTCTCAGTCAAATTTATTTTTTATAAAAATTATTTTAAAACTTCAGCAAGATATTAGATTTACATTGAAAAATTGGTACCGAAAAAATGGTAACAAGGAGACTTAAGAATGCTTCCTATCCTAAATCATGATCAAAGCCTCTTTAGTAAATAAAAATACAACTACTAAGTAAAAAATAGTGCAACGGATTATTTTTTGTTAATTTATGTAAATGCTTAAATGTTTTTAGTGATTGTAATTATTATCTCTATAATTAATTCAGTATGAGCTATGTGGTTGATAATTATGTTATTTTGATTGTATAGGAATATCAAAGAAAAGATTACTCTGATACAAATTTATTTGATTTTATTGATAATGAAATTATAGATTTTCCAATAATTCAGTATATGTGATTATTCACAAGAGTTTAACTTAATTTAAATAATATAATGTGTAAAGTTATAATTAATGCCAAAGAGTAGAAAGAAAAGATCTAGAGAACCATTAATTGCTAAAGCTGTTTTTATTACTGGACTATTAGTTGAAATATTAAAATATGCAGGATATCAAAATATCATCAATGAGAACTTGTTACTCATATTTCCAATATTTATTATTATTTTCTCCTTATTCTTCTCTCTTACTTATATTGATTCATGGAATGAAGGTATAACCAATATGCTGGTTGGGATAACACTATATTTCAGTCTAACATATGCGATAGTGCTATTTGGTACAATTGGATTGAATAATGACAATCTTGATGTTATTGAGGGGCTGACAAGAATCGCTTTTGCATTGTATGTTATTTGGAAATTACATGCAGATATGAGGCATATTGATCTTACACTGATGAAAAGCCAGAGGAAGGAAAGAGTTGAGTTTTTGAGGCTAATAAAAATAATATTCTTTGTCTCCATGACTTTCATATTCCTCACATCCGGTCTTGAATTATTGAAATCAAGCACAGTTAATCCACGATTTCTGGAACAGACAG
>JAJRQD010000039.1 GCA_024280435.1 archaeon
ACATCACTTAATATTATATCTGGAAATAATTTCTTTCCATGTGTTATTCTGGCATCAATATCTTCCAGTAATTCATATGCAATAAAATATTGACCTGCAAGACCAATTTTTACTGATTGGGATTCATGTAATAAATTAATTGTAAATTGCAATGATAATTTTTCATTCAATAGCTTCACTGCAATTTCCATAAAACAATGATATATTTGCTAATTTTAAAACTTATCATATTAAATGCACACATTATTTAAAATAAAAACTAATGATAATATAATTATTCAAAAACCAAATAAATTACACTTTAAAGATTTTTAAGTATACTCTCTTTTTTATTTCTATTTTTATTTATTGATGTAATATTGAAAAACTTCTTAAAATTACAAGAGTTAAATAAATTAATCATCGTAAGATGAGGTGGTTGAGAATGGACGAGATATCGTTCGTTCTCCTACATCAATTAATTGCTCTTGTGATTGCTGCTTTAATATACTGTGCATGTCTTTCAGCGATATCTTTTGGAGTACCCATCATTCTACCTCTGATCTGTATTTTCTCAAGTACCTTTGGAAAATCGGATATCTTTGGATTATCAAAATCTGCATTCATTCTCTCAAAAGTTGATTTTAGCATGTCAATAGCTGATTTCAATATATCATCATCTGTGTATGAGCCATGCTTGGATTTTACACGTGCAATTGTCTCTTTTTGTCCCATCTCAAAACAAGTAATGATTAGATCACGTATTCCAATAGCATCAAGTCTAGTAAGTTCTTCTTCAGTGGGTGTCCAGATATTCATATTTTAATCTGAAATTGATCTGTTTTTAATCTGAATCTAAGTAAAATAAGAATCTACACAAATTAAGTAGTTTTATTAGATCTTCTTGTGAGTAGGTTAAAGAGTAATAAATCATAATAAAATTGTAACTACATGAGTGATCATTATTGATTAAACTTATAAATAGATACGTTTAAATGTATACGTGAACCATTCATACTGTATTCAATCTATTGATAATTTACAAAATTATAGTGATACACAGGAATATGATACAGTTATAGATCTATTTGAAAGAATACAGAGTTCGGATGAGTTTTTTAAAAATCCAAGTTTTAAATTGATGATTATCAAAGAAAAAGCATCTTATTATGCTAGAATAGGTGAGAATGATGCATGTAAGGATCTGATAAAATTAGGTTTCAATATTTTGAATTCAATTGATGATGATCATATCAGTAATATTCAGGTAAATAATGATTATTTCAGCAGATATAATGAATGTGAGAGTGCTCTGCTATCATTACAGGGGAGATTGAATTATTATAACGGAAATATTGACCTTGCATTGGATAATTTCAAATCTGCACATCAGTTAAGATTAAAACTCAATAATCATGCAAATATTGCATCCTCTCTAAATCAAATTGGTATTGTATATTATGCCAAGGGCCATCTCACAGAGAGTCTTGAATATTTCAAAAAAAGCCTCATTAATTATTCAGTAGATGGTTATTCAAGGTCAAATACTCGAGAGATTGCGTATATATATAACAATATAGGTAATATTTTTGCAGATCAGAGAAAGATGAATGAAGCACTTGATATGTATAATAAAAGTATGGAATATCTGGAGAAAATAGGATTCCCACTAGATATAGCCACTGCAATTGAGAATATCTGTATATTGATGATAGAGAATAAATTATCAGGAGTAGAGAGGTTCTTGGATAAATTATCTGTTATTTATAAAAACAATCCTGATAATAAACATCTTGAATTGAATTATAAATACACCAATGCAGTATATCTAAAATCATCTATCAGGATAAAAGATAAAGTAAAAGCACTTGAATTATTTGAGTACATAATTTCTGATTTGGATTTTGATACAGAATTGACCTACCCATCAATTAAGCATACAATTGAACTTTTATTATCCGAATATAAATTTTACAAAGAACAGATAGTACTGGAAGAGATATCTGTTTTACTGGAGAAGTTACTTATATTGGGTCAGAACCAACAATCATCCAGAATAATCGTGGAGGCATTAATTCTAAAAGCACAATTATCAGTACTCACATCTGAGAATATCACCGTTGCCAAACAACTGTTGAATCAGGCTGAGATCATGGCTGAGGAGAAAGATCTAGATCATCTGGCAATTATCGTATCCAATACTTTTGATTCTCTACTAAGTTATGAAACGCACGATGGATTTATCGATGAGATTGAGGACACAATAAGTAAGTTTACAAGTTCTAATCTTGAAGATATGACCACGGAGGAGATACCACTATTATTCTTGATTATAGAGAGAAATAAAACCTGTATTTACTCAATAACATTTCAGGATAATAATAAATATCGATCAGATCTTATTGCAAATTATCTACTGGCACTTGATATATTCAATCAAGAAGCATTCTCAACTTCTGGATCTCTTGAACGTATAAAACATGAGGATCATACAATAATTCTAAGATATAATGATCTGTTTATGTACTGTTATGCATTCAAAGGATCATCTTACAGTGCTAATAAGAGATTGGATAAACTCATAGAAAATATAATCACTAGTAAAATTCTTGATGGAATTAAAAATATAACAATATTAAAGAAATGTCAAATTGATAGAATAGAAGATCTAGTCAACAATATGTTTTTTGAATCTGATAAAGAATGAAAATATTACAGATATTCCTCCCATAATTATTGAGGTGATTAATACAAATTCCATACCATAAGTATCATATAGATAACCACCAATCAATGGACCTGCAAATATAGACATTCCAACAAAACTGCCCTCTACACCGAGAATAGTTGTAGTATATCTCTGATCAGATACCTCTGTTAGCAATGCCTTCATTGCAGGTGCCAGTAATCCCAGTCCAATACCTGCAATAGTAGCTGAGATCAAAAGATATGTTATATCTGTGGTGATGAGTAAAAGATAGAAGAAAATCGTATTCAGTGATAGTCCAAATGCAATTACAGGAATTCTTGAACTCATCCTATCCGATATACCACTGAATAATATTTGAGATAAAAGTACTGATACTCCATATACACTGACAAATAATCCAAAATCAGCAGGTTGCAACAGCAAAACGTTATAGATGTGGAATGATATTCCAGGCTCAACCAGCATCCATGTAATTGCTGCAATCAGATCTATCACTCCAAATATTATAAATACGTGAATTGGTTTTGGTAGTATTCTCAATATCTCTTTATAGCTCATTTTCACTCTATCATCGGCTATAATCTCAGATACAATACTGTTTGATCTTGGTAATTTAAACATAAAGAATATAAAAGTAAATGCAGAGAATAGAAATGATACATAAAAGGGCATATATAGACCGAAATTATACAGATATCCACCGAGTACGGGACCAATAATCAATCCTACACTATTTCCAGCAGTTAGATATCCAATGTATTTAGCTCTGTTTTTGTCTCCCGCAATATCTGATACTATTGACACAGAAGCTGGAAATACAGCAGATGAAAAAGCCCCCTCTATGAATCTTGCAACTACCAGCATTGTAATACTATCTGCTAGTATTAATAATAAATTACTAACTGTGAATCCAAGCATGCCAGTGAGTATCATCTTTCTCTTGCCCCATTTATCTGCAAGATTACCAAAAATAGGTGAGAAAATAGTAAAACTTATGCCAAATGAAGATGCAATTAATCCCAGCTCAAATGCTCCACCACCCATAGTTTCTAGTACTTTGGGAAAAATTGGAAAAATAATGGCAAATCCAGTACCCACAAGAGCCACACTCAATGATAATACAATTGTATCAAACAGAGGTCTATCAGAATGAAAAGCATATTTATAATCCATTATTCCAGGTTAAATTGATGTAATTTTAATTTATGTGATCTGTACCATTCAGAAATATATAGATAAAATATTATCTGAACTCATCAAATACCTCTTCCATATCTATATTCTGGGCATTAAATCCCAATGGCTCTTTGACAGGTATTTTATTTCTTGTGACTGGATTTTTATCATTAAGCGTTGGTCTATCAATCTGATAGAATATACCAAGTGGTATTTTATCTCCCCACTCCATTGCCTTACCAAAAGCAGCAGATGGATCTGAGGTATCATGATCCTCAAGTTTGTATACTCTTTTATTGAACCATTCATATGTGTTCAGCTTGTTGAATGTGACACATGGAGAGATCACATCAACAAATGCAAAGCCTCGGTGATCCATTGCCTTGTCAATTATCATCTGAAGATGTTTACTATCTCTTGTGTATGCTCTTGCCACAAATGTTGCTCCTGCACCCAATGCCAGTGCAATCGGATTGATTGGTTCTTCCTCCACACCTTCTGGCGTGGTGGTGGTGATATGTCCCAATTGTGAGGAAGGAGATGCCTGTCCCAGTGTAAGTCCATATATCTGATTATTCATCACCATATAGGTAATATTTGGATTTCTACGTGCTGTATGGATGAAATGATTTCCTCCAATACCATAGCCATCTCCATCCCCACCAACTGAGATCACAGTTAATTCTGGATTTGCCATATGTACACCAATTGCAGGTGGAAGTGCTCTACCATGAATTGCATGAATGCCATATGCAGAGGTCCAGTGTGGAAAAGAACTGGAACAACCTATTCCAGATGTTATAACAACCTCATTTGGCAGTAATCCTTTTTTCTCAACTGTTTTTATTGTTGCAGATAACAATCCATGATCTCCACATCCCGGACACCAGTTTGGTTTCTTACCCTGTGCTTTGAACCTTGTATTTAGCTGTATAACCATCTATTTATTCCTCCATTTCATCGCTTCCTTACTTATGAATGAAGCTGTGGGTGCCTCTCCACCGAGTAGCATTATTCTATCATCAACTGAGTATTTGAAATACATTTGTAACAATCCTGCAAATTGGCCTGTGAAATTTACCTCAAACATAATGGGATGATTGATCCTCTCAAGTAGTTTCAAAGTACGTTTTGGGAGAGGATGAATATCTGTGAATGATAACATATTCCAAGTATTATCTGTATTTGTATTCAAATAATCAATAGCTTCTTTCACAGCACCATAAGTACTTCCCCAGCAGATAATTGTGTGATCTGCATTGTCTTCTCCATAGAATTCACCCTCTCGTAATTCTTCTTGCAGATAATCCAATTTTCTGAACCTTTTCCTGGTCATCTTCTCATGTATTTCCTGGGATAATGGTAGACCACATCTATTACCCGATAGTGAATTTGAGAATTCATCATGCTCAGCACCAACCAGGATATATTCTCCACCAACTGTTGGCGGAAATGCTCTTGGAGATACTCCATTCTCAGTTATCTGCTTTCTCTTGAATACAGGAAACTTTTCAGTTGGACCTGTCCATATTAATCCTCTTTCAATTTTTTTCTCAACAAATGGAGTGACATTGCTAGTTCTCTCACTCAATCCAAAGTCAGATAGAATAAATACAGGTAACTGATATTTATCTGCCAGATTGAATGCTCTGATAGTGATATAATACGCATCTTCAATTGATTTTGGTGCAAGCACAACTCTAGGGCTCTCACCGTGTGATGCATAGATTGAGGACATCAGATCTGATTGTTCCATTTTAGTTGGAATACCCGTTGAAGGCCCTCCTCTCATGGAATTAACAATAACTAGTGGTGTCTCTGTCATTGCCGCATATCCAATGGCTTCTGTTTTCAGAGATATACCCGGTCCTGAAGTTGCAGTCATTGCTCTTACACCTGCAAAAGATGCACCAATCACCATATTAATCGCTGCAATCTCGTCCTCCGCCTGTTTCACTACCACACCAAATTTCTCTGAATGTTTGGATAGATACATCATTATCTGTGATGCAGGTGTTATTGGATACTGTCCAAGAAATTTCAATCCTGATGCAACTGCACCCAATGCGATTGCCTCGTTTCCATTGACCACAATATCCCTAGTATCCTTCTTCTCAGGTATCTCACAGGAGAACACAGTACCAAGATTTGCATTCATGAATTCAACACCCTTTTTCACAGCCTGTATATTGAATTCAATTATCTTTTCTTTATTCACAAATCGTTTCCTTATGGTATCAATGAATTCATCTGTGGATAATCCCAATAATCTTAACATGGCAGCAGTGGATATTGTCATTGCAAGTACAGTAGAAGTTTTATTGATATCTCTTGCATATCTGAACAACTCACCACCCACTAGTTTTATATTCTTACTATCCAGTAATTCCTGGTAATTATCCAATTTCACCCTGCTAGTATCGTAGATGAGTATAGCTCCATCTTTTAGATCTTTGGAATGAGTAAGCAGTGTATCTGTATTCAATGCTATAAGAAGATCTAGCTCTTGAGAGAAATTAAAAATCTTATCCACTGCAAATTCTATGTGTTGCCAGATATGACCACCTCTAATTGTACTCTGAGTACCTGGAAAACCAAATACAGAATATCCAAGTTTATTGAAATATTTCTGTATTAATCTACCCGTTGATTGTAATCCATCTCCAGCAGATCCACCGTAACGAATTGAGAATCGTTTTATAGGAAGTTTTGAATTTTTATCGCTCAAATCTATTTCTCCTGTATGATTGCATCACATTTTCAAGGTTCATAAGTTATATTTTCTCAAACAACTCAAAACAATAAAATTAATTAATTTGTTTATATCATTCCAATTATCTACCTGTGATGATCCTTTCATCATCTTATTTACACATTTTAAGTGGAATGGCTGGTATAAAGATTACTTTTCAAATTTCTCTAGTAATTCATATACTGCATCTACATATTTGATGAATTCATCATCTTTTTTCACAGGTAATAGTACATCACCTGATAATACCAGTACTGATGGGATTGCATATGCATTATCAATTCTCTCACTTAGTAATGATGAGAACTCAATATCCAGGTTGATTTGCTCGATAAAATCATAATTCATAATTATCGCGAAGGGGAATACAGTGAAGTCCTCAATGAATGATGAGGTCAATCTTCTTCCCTCAGCATCATTGTAGGGATGATTCAATTTCATCAATCTAATAATTCTATCTTTGTACTTGAATTCTAGATTGTCAAATATCATATCCAGATCATATTTCATAATGTAGCGAATTATTAAATATTAATTAATTATTTGAATTTATCAATTAATTTAGCTAAATTAATTATTTTAGACTTGTTAAATTTTCTCCAGTTTCACTAAGTCTGATTGACAAGTTTGCAACTTCTTGCATACTGGCAGTCATCTCCTCAGCTGCTGCTGCAACTTCCTCAGCACTGGCAGCAGTTTCCTCGGATACAGATACCACATTGACCATAGAATTTGAAATACTATTAAATGCCACCTGCAATGTCTCTCTGATCTCATCTGCCACAGTCTCTATCCTCTCAGATGCCCGTTTTGACTGATCTGATAATTTACGCACATTCTCTGCAACCACTGCAAATCCTCTACTATTATTATTGTTATAATATTTCAGTGGTATTTCGAAAATTTTTATATTTATAATGTGTAAATAAAAATTGTATTAATATTACGACATTATAGCTTGTTGATCTCAAAGTATATATATAATACATACAAAGAATATACAGTCATTACATAAAATGAGGTCAAATAACTAAGGTTTTGAAACAATTATTAATTCCAGTGGCTTTTTCCGGGGGGTATTTTTACGGATAGGACATTGGAATAATATGGTATTCAAGTGTAATTATTGAACTTATTGACAGTAAAGATGGTGTATTTAAATGACAATAGACTATATTGTAAATAGGAGGTCAATTGAATGAGTAATTCAAAAATTGATATCCTTACTATAAAAATAATTAAAAAAATACTTGAAGCAGTAAAAGGTGAAGACGCACCGTACAACTATTCCAAACTGGTTTCAGAAATTAAATTGGAATATCCTGAATTTCCTATAAATCTTGGACTAAAAAAGAGCTCTGAATTTGTAGATATTCTTGTAACTAAAGGTCTTGTTGCAAAAGCATATCCAAAAGGTAAAACTAACCTGTATCTGCAACCAACTATACCATTAAACCAATGGGTGATGAAATTATCAAAATCAACAGTAGATAATGATCTATTTTTTGCTAATCCAACATTTATTCCATCAGTAAAATTTGATAATTGGGTATCATTTTTGGATTTTTTAGACCGATATCCAAATAGTCCGAGATTTGTTGGAAATACTCAAGTAAGGAATATTAACCAATTTGTGAGCTATAATTCATTTTCAATTATTTATGAGGGCATCTGCTATTTTACTGAAAAATTAGACTTTGAGAAAATTTCTCAAATTAGAGAAGTTATTTCATTTGATATAACATATAAAAATCATAATAGAATTGTTGGAAATTACCAGATGAGAGTACGCAATATCTTATCAAGCTATGGAGGTCTTAAAGGACATTATAGACATATTGGAAAACAAATATTCATACAAAATTCTAGTGGATATTCTCTTGATAATTACTCACTTCATCCAGATATTTCAATCATTATTCAATCAAATCACCCTTATAATAATTTTCAGAAAATTAAAAATGCAGGATTTAATTCTTTTAACCATTTTATTGAAGGAGTAAATTCAGGTTTATTGCATCCAGATCTCTTGGATAAATTCAACTCTGATGAATTTAAGGAATTAGAGAAAAATGATAGAAAAATAGCAATTCTTGCTGGATACAAAGATTCCCATGAATTTAATAATGGAATAAAAGCAGGTTTTCTACTGGCAGAAGAATATAGAATTAGTCTTGATGGTAAATTTGATGATGTTATACAATTTAATCAAGCTATAAAACTTGGATTCAAAACTAAAAAGAACTTCTTGAGAGCTAAAGAATTAAATTATAAAAATAAAAATGATTTTATTGCAGGTAATGAGAAAGGTTTTCATAATGGAACAGAATTTTACCAGGCAAAAAATGGTGGATTTGAGAATGTAAATGAATATAGAGATGCAAAATCAGTTAATATAACAACTAAAGGGAGTTATGATAAATGGATCAATCAGAGATCAGATCGTATAAGTAAGGTTAAGCCGAAGTTACTTGATATAATTAACACATTTAAAAATGATACTTACTCCTTAACAAAAATTTTTGAATTTGTCAAACATACAAACCCTAACTTTTCTTTAAAAGATCTAGAATACTTATTAATTACAGATACTGATTTCAAAAGACTAGGGAATTACAGAGAAGATGTCCAAGTTTTTATTAAAGGAACACCAGTTAAAAATTCTAAAAAGGAATTCTTTACACCCAAAGTAAATAACAATGGAGAGAAAGTTGTTGTTGATGGTTCTAATGTGGCACATCATGCCAAAAATGATAGTAATAAAGAACCACAATTAGAAAATATTAAACTTATGATTGAAGCGTTAAATTCCCGTGAAATTTTATATGTATTTTATGTCAGATCAAATCTCAAATATCAAATAGATAACAGAAAAGAATTCGAAAAATTAATATCAAAAGGTGAAATATCAGAATTGCCAGCAGGAGCAGAAGATGATGAGTATATTTTGAAACATGCAATTACAACTAATTCTAAAATTATTTCTAATGATAAATTTAGGGATTATCAGAAAGAAAACCCAAAACTAGCAGATAAAATTAGAAATTCTACTGTAACTTTTGATATTCAAGATGGAATTGTCACATTTTCAGATTTATTAGATGATTGGTTAAAAAACCCTAGTAAGAAAAAGTAATTATTTTAGACTTGTTAAATTTTCTCCAGTTTCACTAAGTCTGATTGACAAGTTTGCAACTTCTTGCATACTGGCAGTCATCTCCTCAGCTGCTGCTGCAACTTCCTCAGCACTAGCAGCAGTCTCCTCGGATACAGAAACCACATTGACCATAGAATTTGATATATTAACAAATGAGGTTTGAAGTGTATCTCTGATCTCATCTGCCACAGTCTCTATCCTCTCAGATGCCAGTTTTGATTGATCTGATAATTTACGCACATTCTCTGCAACCACTGCAAATCCTCTACCATAATCACCTGCTCTGCTTGCCTCTATTCCT
>JAJRQD010000040.1 GCA_024280435.1 archaeon
CACTCCAATCGTCCGATCCGCCAATCCATAAAGCTCTGGTGCATCATCTCTCAATTCCAACACAAGTGTTAATGGCCCGGGCAATAATTCCAACAATGGTTTTATTCTATCAGTAATCACTGCATATTTTTCCACCTGTTCAACTGATGCAAAAGCATAGGATACAGGTTTGCTGAGATCTCTTTTCTTCAGCTCAAATAGCCGTTTCACTGATCTTTCATTATCACCAACACAGCCAATTCCCACCACAGTCTCTGTGGGATAAACCATTATTGCACCCTTCCTCAACATATTAATGATCTGTATGCTGTATCTGTCAATATCATCCAACTCTATATCCATAATGAAATCACCTCTTAGCATTGAACCAATCTATAATCCACTGATGTAATTTATCCCTCTCAGGCCCCATCAATGATGAATGAGGGGAATTCTCAAGATCTCTGAATTCAGTTGGAGTATCAGGAAAGAACTTTCTGAACTCTTCTGGTTGATCTATCAGGGTCTTATGATCATTCAAGGAACGTACATACAGAACTGGTAATTTCAATCTATCATTTCTCTTTCTAAGTACCTTACCAACCTCAAATATTCCTGCCACAGCATATAACGGTTGTACAAGATATGAACTCAATCCTGCATCTTTTATCATTCTCTTCTTTCTTCTGGATCTGGGCCAGTATTTGATGAATGCAGATAGTTGTCTCACAAATCTTGCAGATGGGATATGCAGATTAACAGGTGTATTCAATGTGATTATTGTCTCAATTGGATAAATAGTGCTAAGTAGCAATCCAAGAGTACCACCTAGTGAATGCCCAAGATAGAATACTCTGTTGTATTTTTCGGGTATCTGTTGATAATGCCACACAACAGATGCAAACCAGTGTTCACCACTAGTTATAGCCATATGTGCGGGAGTAGTACCATGTCCGGATAGACGAATTGTACGGAAATAATAACCCTGTTCTGCAAGAAGTACCCCGATCTCTCTGAATATCTCAGGTGTGGATCCAAAGCCATGACTTGCTAGGATTGCAATACCATTTGGGTTTTCTGGATGTATCTCATAGTATCTTGCCTGTGGTCTAATACCTCGATCCACTGTTTTAGGAGAGAATATCCATTTGAACAGAGTAATAGGATCTTTGAATGAGGAGGAGAGAACTGTACGGATTAATCTTAACTCCTTTTTAATTACTCTTCTGAAAATACTCAACATAGAGGGTTTTCTATAGATTTCCACTTTCTCCACATCAAATTTCTCTTCCAACATCTGCTTCATTTACTATTCCTCCAGTGAATCTATCAGTTGCTCCAGTATATCAATATGAGCAGGTTCTTTTCTAGCCAACCTAGAGATTATTGGCATGATTATAACAAATGTAAACATCGGAATAATTACATTGAGTGCCCAGTCCAATTGCATGAAACCTTTATTCTCACCTGTTGATCGATCAAGGAAAAAGAAAAACAATACAAACAACATACCACCTATTGGGACAAATAACCAGCCATAATCGGGATTTGTTCTAAGAAACTGTGTTGTTATGTAGAATATCCAGATACCAACAGTCGCCCAATGAGCCCATTCCAAACCATCTGAATTCTTATTATTCACTATATCCAATGCAATCAGCATCAATGATAGTAGTGTAATAATTGAAGGAGTGGCCCATTTATGAAAGGAATACACACTGGGAACCCTCAGATCATAGCCACAGGAGGGACAGCGTTCCATTTTTTTATTCATATCTGTTTGATCGTTCACATTACTAAAATATAACACACTTTTATGAAGTTATACACCTACTAGTAGCTAGAATAAAAAATATTATGAATAAACTTGTGTCCAAATAAAATATAACTTGGATTTATTGTCAAAAATAATTTACTTGGATTTGTATTAGATGGAAAAATGTAGCTGAGAAAAGTATTAAATTAATAGATGCATATCAAACGCGGAAAAAGAATGGATTAGGAGATATGTCAGTTATCTCATATCCACTATTATTGCATCTAAATACGTACAAATCCAGATTTACAAAAATAATGGTATTTTTATACTGATCTGATATTTATACGTGAATGAATACTAATTTTATCGATATTCCATGTGCTAGATCAACAACCATCTTAAAAAAAAAATATATAACCAATAATAACCACAGTAAAACAAGAACTCAAAATAAATTGAGAAACAAGATGTATGATATCATCAAGTTAAAAATAACTGATACAATAGAAATATCAGTAATAATTGTAATTATAAAATATTACAAGAATGGGCTGTTAGCTCAGCTGGTAGAGCGTTTGGTTCGCAATCAAAAGGCCGCGGGTTCAAATCCCGCACAGTCCATAAAATTAAATTACAATCATGAGAGCCATACATCACAGACATATTTCAACTGTGAAATTATAAGACGAACAGAGGACAGGTACAATAGCTGTCGATAGAAATGCAATAAAAGTAACACCAGAGAACCAAAATACATTCAATAGTGACATCACCTGTACTTGTGAAAATAACCTCTCAACTTAAAATTTGTACGTGCAAATAAGATGATGCAATATATAAACCAAAAATAAACTACCCCTCAATACCACCAAACTCATCCACTCTCAACTGAGTAGAAGATACAAGCCGCCCAGATTTATCCCTCAACCAAGGTATCACAATAACATCCAACGGAACCAAACCATTCCCCTCACGAATAGAATTTATACTCACACCACTAGACTGTGTCTCCCTGGAAACCACAAGAGCGCCATTATCAGTCTCATCATAAGGTGCAGGACCCCAGTAATCAAACAACTCACCCACCGCAAACTCTATACCAAATGTAGACAGAAAATCAACCACACTAACAGACCTAAGATCATACGATTGTATCTTATCACCATGTACCTTGTTACTAAACAACTCTAAACCCAACTCATCAGATACAACCCCAACAAACACATTATCAGAAATCATCACCGCAGTACGTATCAAAGACTCATGCGCATGATGAAATCTATCAAATGTACCACCCAAAAATGCCATATCATAGGGTTTCTTATCAGTATAAATATTCTCGAAATCCATAGTTTTATTACTTAGCAACCATTTTAATACAATTTAAACATTTACTTAACGCGTTAGCGAACTTTAAGTTTAAATATAACAGCAATAGATATTGATTTGTCGAAAAACACTCACGAGTGAACCGACAACCAATCCACTCCGGTGGAAGTAAATGCTTACCCACTATTTTAAAGGTCGCTTTCAACAAGAAAGTTAAGCCTCTCATCGTATGCTTCTGTACTAATTTGCGCGAGCAATTGGGAACATCATAACGCTGGCACTCGATGCCGGCCATAGAGAGAGGGTTCACCAAGTAACATCCGAACCTTGATATTGATTGTGATGCTGATTAGAATAGTGGGTAGGCATTTTTTTATCGAAAAATTTTGTATTTTTGGTTATTGATGTTATGTGTTGGTTATTTATAAGCAAGCATGATATTTCACCTGATCTCTGCAATAGTCACATTTATTGCAATCTATTGGTTCATACTGAGAGGTGGGTACATCGCAAATTATTTTTTATTGTTATTATTTTTTCAAAGTCTTATTTCATGGATGTACTTTTTTTTCTAAAAAAATAATTTGCGCGAGTAATTGGGAACATTATGAGATGGGTGCTTGATGACGGACATATATGGTTTTTACCAGATGTATCCGAATTTTTAAAAAAATGATTTTATTGTGTTGGTAAGTATGTATTCAGATACAATAATAGTGGATATGGGGCTACTGTTCTGTGTGGTCATATTATTGGAGTTTATCATTTTCTGAATACTGTTTTTTGTATGGTCAGATTATTGGAGCTTATTACTTTCTGTATGGTCTTATTATTGGAGTTCATCACTTTCTGAATACTGTTTTTTGTATGGTCAGATTATTGGAGTTCATCACTTTCTGAATACTGTTTTCTGTATGGTCAGATTATAGGTGTTCATTATTTTCTGTACAGTCTTCTGAATTTCTTCTCTTTAACAAGTGAGAACCTTGCGGGGTATGGATGGATTGATTTACCACCACATTGGCATTTATCATGAAGACTATATTTTCCACATTCAATGCATCTGTACATAGTTTTCATTATTTACACCTAGTTTTTATTTTTCTGTTGAACTATTTTGTATTCAACATTGAGATCTTTGCTTGCCTCTGTAAGATTTTTCTCAATTGCAATATATGCCTCATTTATTTCAGGATAAGATCTTCCTTCAAGATGAATTCGATATTGTGGACTACCAATTGTGGTGATCTCACTCTCAATCTCTGGAAATTGTTTCACAGTATCCTCTGCTACTTTTAATAGACTTTTTACCTGTTCCACACCATCAGGAGAGAATGAACGTATACCAACATCAGCAGAGATCACAACAGTGGATACCTGAATACTCATCACAGCAGATTCATGTATTATTTTTGCAAGTTCGGGATCTATATCCATGAAATCAAGTACTTCAATACCTGTAAATGCTAATTCTTCAAATCCCACATATAAAGAGCCGAATTCCCTGAGAAATGGTTTCTCAAGTAGTTCTCTCAGCTCTTCTGCAGTCTGTGGTACTTTTTTAGCAATTATACCAATCAACGCAAGTGCGGAGTTCTGTTTTTTATATTCTGCAATTTTATCTTTCTTCAGCGATTCAGATACTCTTTTGATACTGAGATCTATCTGATTGGTCACTCTGTTTACCCTTAACACACGTCCAACTATTGATTGATCCTGTCTTACAAAATTCCTTATATTTCTTACCCATGCACCGGTGATCTCTGATACATGTACGTATCCCTCTACACCCTCATATTCTTTTAATTTCACATATACACCGTGTTTGGTAATTTTACTTACCACACCAATTACAAAGTCATGCTTTTGTGGTAACTTAATTTTTGTTTTCTCTGACATTTATTTCACCTATCTATAATAATAATATTTCATCGATTGATATAAAGTTGAAGTTAGTATCATGTTATTATTTGTACGTACAAATTTTAAGTTCTACTAAAAATACTAGATAGATTTGTTTTTATTTTCCAGATATTTATCGATTAATTGTTTTATATGTGTAAGATTGATTGAGCTATCATTTTCTATGTATACAGAGCCATAGGTGATTTTATTCACTTGTTTTGATATTATCTGAGTGATTGCAGTTGCAAATGCTTCGTTTTTTCCGGTAAAAATAACTATTCTGTCCAGCATTCCAGGATATGCAACCGAGTATGATCCCATTTTTATATTGTTATCATATATTGATAGATGGATGGCATTTTCATACTCAGTAACAAACAGGTTCAATATCAATTCATCATGTATCTCAAGATCAAAATGTAGTGTGTTTGGGATTATCTTATCTTCCATATAAAACCACCTTTTCCTATTTCTCGTGTAATCAATCCCTCTTCCAACAGCTTCATAGCAATTCTAATGATATTACTACCAGATCTGCATCCTCTGCAAATATCGGGATATTTTCTTGCCTCTGTAAGTATGTCATGAGTGCTCATATAGTTGGCATTGTTCAGTATGCGAAGTATACACTCACGAGATCTATCATACATTTGAAAAACCTATTTGAATATAATATACTCGTCGTTTTCCTGTAATCTATCAGATGCGAACCTGTATACCTCTCCAAGCTTCTCATTCATAGCATCAGAGATCATATTCTGATCAACCATATTCAATTCATTGTGATCTGTCAACAGATTGATCAGCTCGCCATTGGCATAGTATAGATCCATACCCATATCGAATGCTCTTACTCTGCCTCTGTATATCATATCGAGTGGTGTGATAATCTTCACTCTCTGTCCAATCAACTCATTAGATATACCAGAATAGTATTTGTAATGTATGGTCCATGAACCGGGTACAAATATTACCTCCATTATATCCTGTACTGCAAGATCAAGATTAGATACCGCATCAACATCTGATTGCGACATTGATTTTCTGGTGATGAAATATTCTTTGTTCTCAATTATATCACCAAGATTGTACTCTTCATTAATTCCATCTGCAAAATGGAACTCTGCTTTGATATGATTATTTATGGGATAATCCCGTTCCATTATCATCGCATTCAGTGTATTACTCATCTCATCAACAGTGATCTTATCAAGGAATTTCTTGGCAAAATCAAGTGTGAACCCAGTAGAATATGAATATGCTTTGAAATGATGATAATTTGGAATTGTTGTCTCTATATCAGCTCTTATCTCATCAAAGTATTTTTTACTATCATATCCGAATATTATCTCTGATTGTACCTCTCCGGAGACCAGTCTTTTTGGCTCTCTCTCATCATCCAGTTCCTCATCTATATCTTTCCACAGATTGGCCAACTGCTCTATCTCAAAGTTAAGAGATTCTTTATCTATATTGGTGGCACTTGTTCTGATTATTATTCCAAAGCCATCGGGTAGTAATTCTTTTCCAATATCATGTAATCTCTTTCTCTCTGCTCCTTTGATCTTTCTAGAGACTCTGACAAAGGATGAACCGATCTCAAGTATCACATAGTTTCCACTTAATGTCAATAATTCAGAACATACAGGTAATTTACCTTTCTCTGCGGTGAGCTCCTTAACCTGTACCAGTATCAACTGCCCCTGTTGTCCCTCAAAATTGAACAGAATTGCCTGTCTCTCATTTCCAATATCCAGTATAGCAAGTTTCTTACGATAAATATGCTTGCTAACTCTTGCAAGATATATTGAATCCTGTTGAATCTCCTGTTTAAACAGTACACAGTCGGGTAATTCCTCTTGTAATGTATTCTCAATCATTTTCACAGCACTGGATATACCTTTTATCTGTATTCCAATACGCTTATCCAGATCACCGATATGCACATCATGAGGTTGTATATTTGCATCTGTATTCTGATTTAAATTGTGTGAGGAGAGAATTGAGAAGTTCCCTGTATCCTTTAGTATTTTACCAAGAGCCAGATCATATATTGAATCGATCCTAACTCTGGCTAGTATTTCTGTCATCTATAATTTGCAATTTCAGCAAGTGTTTAAAGAAATTATTAAAGTAATACTAGTGATTAAGTGTAGATATAAAAATAATTGATCAATCTGGGTTCCATGGTTTGAGCAGGCTATGCTTTATTCCCAACAGGTTCAGTACCTTCCCCACCACAAAATCAATGATATCTTCAATTGATTTTGGATTGTAATAAAACCCAGGTGATGCGGGTAATATTGATGCACCAGCTTCTTTTGCAAGTATCATATTCTTCAGATGTATCATATTGAGAGGTGTCTCTCGAAGCACTAGTATCAATCTCTGCTCCTCTTTCAATCTGCAATCTGCTGCTCTATGAATAAGGTTCTGAGATAGTCCATTTGCAATAGCTGCAAGTGTTTTCATAGAGCATGGAACTACCACCATACCATCAGATGGATGGGTACCCGATGCAATAGCAGCACCTATATTCTTGATATCATAGCTAACAGTTGCTTTGTTGAATATATGATCCACAGATTTTTTTACCTCGTATTCAATTACTTTCCTAGCACCATCTGATACAACCAGATCTATCTCATGACCTAGTTCATACAGTACTTCTATTAATCTTAACCCATACTGTACACCACTGGCACCAGATATTGCAACTATTACTCTCACGTATTACAGATAATGATAGAACATTTATTTTCATCTATTGATGAGGCTGATTTTATCAACAATTTAAGTGAATACATTGAATTCAATAATATAATCAATTGAATATGTATCACTAATTCATACGCTTATAATTGATATATGGATGATAAAATTGTATTACAATTAAAACCTATTGTGAGACAAGATTAACAATATTCATGCCCTGTATTCTTAAGTTTGGATAATAATCCAGGACCCGATCTGATTCCAAATGGATCATCAGAATGTAAAATTGAATTAACAGGTATACCATCACTCCACAAGCCCATATCCCAGGCATTATCACCAAGAAAGTAAGTACTGGCTGTGTCATCTCCTGCAATAAATGCAGCCATTGCATCTATTCTCTTGTAATATCCATATATAGATAATGGATCAATCAATGCATCTGCTGGAAGATAATGTGTTGCAACCAATCTTGGAAAACCATATCTATCAGATTGAATCAGTAAATACTCAATATTATCATGATTGAGGTCGGATGAATTATCTCTTGAAATCATTCTCTCATACTGCCTCATCCCGATGCATTGACTTACTAGATGGTCCTCATCATAGCCTACAACATTTACCCAGGTATTATTTGGTAATATACTCATATCAACATCAAATCCCTCCCATTGCAATGTGATATAAGGTGCTTCCATATCAAGTACAAGTCTATTATCAGCCCATCCTTTTTTAATCATCTCAGTTGCAACCCAGGGAACCATGCCCCCTCCCATACTATGACCGAGTATAAGCATATTATCCAGATCCACTGTATTGTTATTCATCAGAATATCAAGATTACTTATTCTACTGCTATTACCAACTACTGCCTCTAATGCCTGTAGTAATCCGGACATCAGCATTTTGTATCTCACCATCATATATTGATCATGCGTATAGTTTGCATCAACCTCCAACTCCTTAGAGACAGTTATTTGTGTGGCATACTGCACATAGATTGCAATAGTACCTCTTGATGCAAGAGTAGACATTGTTGTCTTGTAATCAGAATATGTACCTGCATAGCCATGCAGTAAAATTGATACCGGTAGCTGTTTGGATACCTCAGTTATCGGGATATATATCCGAGTATACCATGTATTATTAGCCATATCAACTTCAGGATGGATAATATCTGAGATATCAGATGGGATTGAATGTTCAATACTGATAATATTGTATTCAAATGGTCTTGTACTTCCTCCATATCCAGTCTCTGGTTGTTCAGGTGGTTTTGGATAGAACCCCAGCATTGGAACAATATTTGGAACAATCAGACTGAATGCAATGACTAGTACTAGCATATATTTCAATGCCTTCAGTTTATTCTTATAACCCTTGATAATGGTCTTATTAGTAATGATCTCTCTATCATTAATTATCTGCACTGAGATTACTATTAAAAAAATAAA
>JAJRQD010000041.1 GCA_024280435.1 archaeon
ATTATTTATTGTTTTTCAGAAATCAAGTAAACTGTGAGGGGATTGTGCAAAAATAAACAGATTTATTGTTGTTTTGCCAGTAATTGTTTAACTATCTGGGCCAGTTTTCCAAATCTATTCTCAATAGTATTCATTCTTTCATCCATAGCATTCATCTTGGTGAACAACTCATCAATTTTATTAGTAATTTCAGATAAATCAACGGATACCGGTTCAGATTTTGGTAAAGAGGCAGAAGCAGGTGTGCTGGAGGGAGTGATCAGAGAAACACCATCGGGTAGGTCAAGTTCAACATTAATGTTGTGTTTTCTGAGTAATCTATTACCCATTATATCAAATGCCAATTCAATATTCTGCCCTGTCAATGCAGAAGTTTCTAGAAATACAAATGTAATACCAGTCTCTGCGGCTAATCGTTGGAAAAATTCAACTGCCATCTCATTACTAACCTGTCTTGTCTCAACAAGATCTGCCTTGTTACCAAGAGCAATGAAAGTACCAATTGAACCCTCTGAATTGTCAATACTATCCTTCACCCAATTTTTCAGATTATGCATAGTTTTTACATCTTGTAAATCAAATATCAAGAATGATGCTTGTCCACCCTTGTAAAAAGATTTCCTGGCAACGCGATATGCATCCTGACCTGCAAGATCAAAAATCTGAAATGTTACTTTATTTCCATCAAACATTACTTCATGGCTGGCAAAATCAGCACCAATAGTTTTCATGTATGAACCTTGAAAACCCTCACCCATGTATGAATTACGGATTGCTGTCTTTCCAACAGCTCCATCTCCGGTCAATATAATTTTAAATAGGAATTGTTTTTTACTCATGACAATACAAATATGCTTATCATAATTTGATATAAGTAAGTATTTCTTTGGTTTCAAAATATTGTGAAAATATTATTTAGTAATAATTATAAAAATAACTGTATACACAAAAGTCATTAAAACTAATCCTAAAAATAAAAATGAAAATAGAATATACTCTTTTCTTGCTTCATTAGCCTCATTAATATCTCTACTCAATCTAGATCTGTATACAAACATTATACCAGCCATAACTACTGGAAACATCATCATTGCAGAATTACTGACTGTTTGTTTGATTTCAAATGCAGATACAAATATAAATCCCAGTGCAAACAGAAATATCTGCAATACAGCCATTTTATCCAATAATTTAATTCTAGAATCTAACTCCACCCAATGATTTTTTACCAGTCCTAAATCTTTCTTAACTTCTTTAACAATACTCATATATTTCAGAACAAAAAGTCTTTTATTAAATATTTTGAAATGATTCTGTGAGTTGACTTGTATTTTTTACTATTAGTTTCACATTTATTTTTAAATCGTCTTTGTACAGAATTATAGTACTCTGGTGATCTCAACTCTCTTGGCACGTGGTTTGTTTGCAACTGCAACTTTTCCACATTCAGGACAGGTAAGTCTGAGATCTATTTTTTTAGATGATTTGGATGCCATTTTTGTCTGTGTTACAGGCTTTTTTGAGTACCGACCAAGGTTACCATGGCCTCTTCTTCTAGCTTTCATTCTTCTGTGTGACCAGTTAAGACCACCAGAACGTCGACCTCCCTTTTCTTGTTTTACACCCATCAAACGATGAGTTTTGCATTTACGACAATAAGCATTGACTTTATCTGGAATCTTCATATAAATGATTTATCTCAGTCTGCATTTAAAAGATGTTGTTATGAATCGAATTTATTTTTTAATTATATAGAATGATATGATTTGAGGTCATTTAACATCCTATATCATTTATTTATTTTTATCAGCAATAGAAATGCAGTATCGCGATAAAATATAGAATGCATAATCAGCTATTATATGGACATCGGAATTGCGTATTGCGAATACTAAACGCAATTATTATCCAGATAGTTGATTTTCATTATTTGTATTCCAGTGTACCTATCTCACCAACTGCTTTTTTAAGCATTGACAGTATATTTCTCTCATCATCAGAAAGTTGACCATCTTCCCAAGCCTTGAAATTTGCCTCAGATAGTAGTTTTTTCTCATATTCCTTCATACTGTTGTATTCATCCTCTGTGATCACATTATCTTCGATAACATGCTCGAGAAGATCATAGTATTTCTCAAGATTATCTTTAATAGAGTTCAATAACTTGCTCTCTTCCTCAGTTACCACTCCATCTTTGGCAACAAGGTCTTTCAGATCTCTGATAACCATCTGGAGTTCTCCAATGGACTCATCAACTTTTTCAACATAACTTTTATCTAGTTCCATGTGATTTTTATCTAACACGTCTTAATATTTATATCGATCGATTTGATTAGCTTCAATTGAATAGACTTGGAATTATCAGTTGATGGTGTTGCATACCCTATCACCTGCATCTCCAAGACCAGGTACTATGTATCCTTTATTATTCAATACCTCATCTATTGCAGCAGAATAAATATCAATTTCTGGAAATTGGTTCTCAATCTCATTAATACCAAATCTAGATGAAATTGCCACTAATAGTATTATTTTCCTGGGAGATTGTTCCTTCACCAATTCCAGCAGATATTTCATACTGGAACCAGTGGCAAGCATTGGATCCACCACATACACAACTTTATCATTTAAATCTGGGATCTTAGTGTATCCTCCTTTGATTTGGAAGGCAGTACCATCATCTGAGATCATATCAGCTCGGGATGCAGAGATTACACCTAGCGATGCATCTTTGAACTGATCAAGAACTGCATCAGCCATTGGCATGGCAGCTCTTAGTAATGAGAGTACTACAATATCATCTGCAATCTGTTTTACTACTGCATCACTGACTGGAGTTTTAATATTAATATCAATGCAATCTAGCTTTTTAGCTGATTCATATGCCAAATAAGTACCAAGTTGTCTCAAATTGGCCCGGAAGTCTCTTGGAGAAGTATTCTCATCACGAATAATAGCCAATACCTGCTCTAACAGTGCAGACCTGTCAAAATCAATATTCATTAAACATACGTTTATTTTATATATTATTAAATTTTCAGCATTAAATCGAATTAAATGCAGGTTTTAAAGTCTCCCAACCGCTATTAGTTGTTATGTAGGCAATTGCTTCCCCATCAAGAACAATCACAACAGACCTTACTGATTTACCGTAATTAAAAGGATCTACAAGGTATTGTGTTAACAACAGATAGGATGTGTTGCTGCTGAAATCATCTAGTATCAGATCTGTGGCAATAGTATTATTATAAAAAATAGTTACATTTCCAGAGAGAAGATTTGTCAGCGTATCATTAACAGCAGCAAGTACTGCAATGTACTCAAATGATCCATAATTATTTATCGCCAGCTCACGTGTTTTATCAATAATAGTTCTTGATATTATTATGGGTGCATCACTTCCATTGTAGCCATCATTGATACTGTATTTATTTCCCTGTAATTCAATATCCTTGATTATGGCGATATCACCAATATAGTTCTCATCACTTACTTGATAATCAATATCAACAGGTGGATAATTCACAGCACTGGTGAACATTATCAGAACCACCACAAGTGCACTAAGAACAACAGTCAACCTGATCCTGATAACCCTATCAACCATAGTCTTTCTGATTGTATTGATGATAATATTATCTTTCTTCATATGAGTTACCTTCAATTTATCACCAATTGTGAAACCAATCATTGACCAGAAAAATAGTAATGTCATGAGATACAGTACATGAAAGGGGATCACATCAGCAGTAAAGAAAATAATTCCAACAATCAAAAATAGAAAAGTCATATAGCTTAATACTATTGCAAGAAATAATGGGCCTGCATACTGAAAAAATGTAGCACCTTCCTCTCTTTGTCTCTTTATCCAACCAAAAGTAATGAACATTGCAAGCAGCGGGGGTATCAATGCCAATAACATACGTATAATTATCCATCGATTTGTATGCTCAACTACTTCTATCTGTGTGGCAACAGAGGTCAGATAAGTGATTGCAAGTATACTGATAACTGTAAGTGTAATATTTGGCAATACAGGTATTTTACCGCGATTGAATGCGAGAAATGCATTGCTAAGATAGAATAGATACCAAACAAGGGCCATAGTTCTGTAAAAATAAGGATGATCCATGATTGAATTGAACTGATAACTCATTCATATCAGATTTATTTTCACATATTTAAAATATTTATCTAAGAGTTAGTATTTATTTTGGTGAACAGGTCAAAAAACACTTTAAACAATAATTTAAATTTCATGATGTGGAATCACGATCAAAATTAAGAGGATATTTCACAATTATCAGACCTATGAACGCATTTATTGCACTATTCACCTCATGGGTTGCAATGTTAATAGTAGTTCAGCCCCTAGCATTTGATGTGTATCTTTATATTGGTATTACTGCATTTTTTGTATCTGCTTTGGGTAACACACACAATGATTTGATGGATATTGAGATAGATAGGATAAATGCACCAAATAGAGTACTACCATCGGGCATTCTTGACAAAAAAGAGGTGAGAAGATGGATTATAATAATGCTTATGATTGCATTGACCTCTGCGGTGACCATAGATATTAGATTGCAATTATCAATTCCATTCTCACTTATATGGACATTATTCAATATCATCATAATATTTTCGTATAATATCTATTTCAAGAAAAATGGATTTATAGGTAATTTCATTATTTCATACTCTGTCTCTGCTATCTTTTTGTATGCAGATCTATTGATAAACCAAACAATTCTGAGTGATGCAGGATTAATTGGATTGTATGCTTTATTTTTCAACTGGAGCAGAGAAATAATAAAAGGAATAAATGATATCGAGGGAGATATTACCTGTGGAGTAAATACCATAGCAATCAAATATGGTGCAAAAAAAGCAAGCAAAATATCATTTTTTATTTTAATCATCGGAGTGATCACTAGTATTCCATTAGTCCTGGAAAATGGGTCTATTATTCCAATAGTACTGCTATTTCTGAATACAGTGGCAATTGTGAAGAATTTACAGTTGATCCAGGATCCACAACCACAAATTGCTTACAAAACCAAGAATTTCATCAAAATAGCAATGTTAATTGCAGTTCTTTCAGTAGTAGTACAACAGATTGTATTAATAATTAATTAGAAAGTTAATATTTTACAGTTGATAAATAAGTATTATAAAAGGTATTTTCATTTGAGAAGTTATGGAGAATATAGTCACAACAAAGCAGAAGATCATTGCTTTGTACTGGTTGATGCGTCCAGTAAATTCTTTCACTGCATTTGTAGCGGTAATTGTAGCTATGCTGATAGCAATAGATTCATACACTTTGGAACCAATTGTTTACATATATATTGGCAGTGCAGCATTCTTCACCACGGCACAGGCCAATACACACAATGATATCATTGATATAGAGGTTGACAGAATTAATTCACCAGAAAGATCCCTGCCATCTGGTAAGCTTACAATGAAAGAGGCAAAAATTTGGGCCTTCACTCTGTTTATTCTTGCCTGTGTTTCAGGAATATTAATTGACATTAGTCTGGGTTTAAATTTTCCTTTCTCATTATTCTGGGCGGTTCTCAATTCCACACTACTTGATCTATATAATTGGAAATTCAAAAAGAATGGCCTATTTGGAAATTTTATAGTAGGCTACGTGGTGGGTGCACTATTCTTCTATGCAGATATACTGATCAATCAATCTCTTACAAGAATAAGTCTGATCGGATTATTTGCCATGCAGCTCAACTGGGGCAGAGAGGTGATCAAAGGTATCAGAGATATTGATGGAGATCGTGCAGGAGGAGTAAGGACAATAGGAGTACTGTATGGTCCAAGAGCAGCTGCAATTGTTGGTACTGCCCTGATATATATAGCAATAATGAGCACTATACCACTTATAATAATACCAGTGATAGATGGTGGTAGTTTAATGTTACCAATTGTACTGTTTTTATTTGATATAATACTGATCTACTACACCACAAATCTCATCAGGAATCCAGAACCTGCAATTGCTACAAGGACCAAGGTGATATTACTGAGGCTTATGCTACTTGCGGTTGTCACAGTAACTATTGAACAGATAATAAGTAAATTCTAAATTGAAAGTATATCAGATGCATATCGTGATTTCAGTACATTATGAGTGACATTCTTATCACCTTGAGATACAGCAGTTGCAAGCTCAATTAGCTGATCACGTCGATCTAGATTCAATGGTTTCACAGCAGGATAGACTATTCCAATAACAATATCATCGCTTACCTCAAAAAATTCCAATTTGATTTTCTCAAATTCATGTACTGCAATGACAAATTTAGTATTATCCATGAATTCAAAAAAATTCGGTTTAGAAGATATATATCTCATGAAATTATCAAAATAATGTTCAAAAGAGATAAAATCTATTGACCTGCTGAAGATAATGAATCCAAGAATCATGTAATGAACTTTCTTTTTATTAGCCATATTTAAACAAAATGCAAACTAATAATTTTCTCTATTATTATTTTTTTTATTTTTTATTTTGTTACAATCAGAAAAAATCATCAAGGCTAGATTGCATCTTATCAGAATTATCTTTATTCATTATTTTTTCAAGAACTGAGGATTGTACCGGCATAATAAGATCTGCAGAATCATTTTTAATTGAGTTTACTCTTGATGATACTTCATTAATTTCTAAATATTTACTTTGTACAGGTGAGAGAAATGATTGTATAGTATCAATAGATAATCCCTCTTGTAACCATTTATTTTCATTACCCGGTAATATAATTGCCGGCATTCTATCATGTATCAAGCCAACAGTATCATTTGCGTCTGTGGTTATCAATGCAAAAGAATACAATGGTTCCTCTTCCAATTCCCAGATACTGTAAATTCCTGCAATTCCAAAACTCTCCTCTGATTTCATAGAGAAATAAAATGGTATTTTACGATTACCTATTTTCTTCCATTCATAGAATCCAGAAACTGGTACCACACATCTTTTTGTGCTTATCAACTCTGTTGTGGTTTTACTGGATAATATTTTATCAGCCCTCACATTAATGTAATCATAGTTGAATTCTTTTGTCTTGCTCCACCATGGCACAAGCGACCACTGCATCATTGATAGATACTTTGGAGATTCTTGTGTGATGACAGAAACCTTTGTTCTTGGAGCTATGTTATAGGAAACAGTGGGCTCTAATCCTGCAACCAGATTGTAACGCTTGATAATCGTATCTTTACCCAATATCTGACTAAAACGACCACACATTATAATTTTATTTATATTTATAATTTAATAAGAATAATGGAAAGAAGATAGGAAATTCTCTTAGTTTTCTAAATAAAGACATTAGAATTATCCGATAATTATCTTTAGTGCGATATTTCTACAAAATTCTTTATTATAATGAGGAATTAAGAAGTGATATGTCCGCTATAGAATCCAAAGGTGAGGATGTATATGCATATACAAGGATACTCAAATACAGGAATAAAAGATCTGGAATGTCAATCAAAGATCTGATATTCTTATTGCTCACAATAATAATTAATGTAACTGTTGATTTTTACATCAATAATTTTGTTACTGTGGAATATTCTACATTAATGTTTATTATAAATATTATTTACATCATATTCCTGTTAACATCATTCCTGGATTATGCAGCGGGATTGGGTATATTCAAGGATAAGGGAGTGGTAACGTCTGCAATTGTATTGCTTATATCGATATTTATCTCAACTGGAATTACTTTCCTTGCAAATTCAATATTCACAGCAGATAGAAATCAGGAGACTATGGCATTGATTGCCTTAAGCAATTTTATATTTATCAGTATGGTGATTTCATATTTTCTCATGATTTCATCACCTAGAAGACAAGATCGTGAGCAGATGATAAAAAACCTCACTGATATCAAGAATGAGATTGCCAAGATACCAGTATCTAAACTAGGGATAAAAGATGCATTGAATAGATCCACTAAGTGGTTACAGTTCCAACAATCTAAAGATAGAATATGGGGCACTGAACAACCAATGTATGAGACTGCGGAGATATTGAAGGTATTTTTTGGTATGAAAAAAGACCTGAATTATTCTTGGAGAGATATTGCAAATGGTGAGGAAGATATTCATAAATTGGAACAGACATATTATCTGTTGTTGGATACAATTGAGAAGGCTAAAATAGAGCCATCTACACCAATACTATCCGCACTGATCACTGTGGGGATGGTTAATCCAGAGAACATGAATATGGAGATAGATCAATCAGAGGATGCAGAGAAATTACTTTTCAAAAATGCATTGAAGCTCATGCTAGAAGAGTATAGTAGTGAGTTAAAAACACTTAGTGAATGGGATTTCATCACAGATCTTGAGAACCTTGATTATACATTTGATAAATATGATAAAATACCTAAAATTCTTCTATTTGCAAGAATCTACCATATTCTTGATATTAAGGAAGATTACTTCAGATGTGGAGAGATAGTTGCAGATACCTTCAATATATTGATTAATAGATCAGATAGCCGATTTAACTCTATTGAACAAAAAGAGATCTCCAATTATATACTTGCATTGATGTACAACACTCTGAATATACTACTCAGACCACCTATTGTTATTGGTGAGGAAATTCAAGAGGGACTGGTTGAAGTAGAGGAAGAAGAGAATGAGTTTCCAGGTATGGCATTGCCAGGATTTGATGATTTTGATTTTGATGATGATGTCAGTGTTGAGAATGTGGACAGAATGAATATAGGCGTATCATTAGCTGCTGTGAGAAATCTAATACGTAAGAAACAGGAGATAGATGGTAGTTGGGGTGCTAGAATTGATACCACAGCAGAGTGTTTAATTGCAGTAATGGATAAAGAGAGTGCAGAGAATGTTTTTATAAAAAATGGAATTCATTACCTGCTGGCACTTCAGGAGAAAAATGGTAGTTGGCAGAATAATACTCTGCTCACCGCACAGGTGATCAAAGCATTGAATGCTGTGAACCAGGCTATAGGAGGTTTTGGTCTTTAATTATGAACTGTGGTTATCTGTATTAACATTGATCTGTTTAGTATGGGCATCTATTGAGGATATCAAAAATAGATTGGTTCCAGATAAAATTTGGTTGATACAGATAGGTATTGCCATACCACTGCTAATTGCATGGTACAACAGCAATACAGATTTTATAGACAGAGCGATTGTGATCACCAATATAATCCTTGGATTTGTTTTTGGCTTCACATTTCTGTATTTCGGTGCTTTTGGAGGAGGAGATAGCAAAGCATTGATTGCAATGTCTATAAGCTCACCTTTCCTCTACACAATAGTTGAATATGAAGCATTGGTATTCATGCCACCAATATTTTTCTTTATAGTTAATCTATTTGTATGCTTTATTATACTAGCACTGATATTATTTGTGATGAATATGATGTCAATTAGAAAGTTTGGCCCATTATTTGGAGAGACAAATGGAGGGATTGGTTCCAAAATATCGATACTATTCTCTGGAAGGAGGCTAGCAAGAGATCAGATTGAGAATTTAAAGCATGAAGATCCTGCTGAGAGATTTAATGGTGCTTGGTTTCTTTACACACCATTATTTGAGACCCCACTTGAAGATGATGAGTATGAGATTATAGAGAGAGAGGCAAGAGCCAAAGCATGGGAGGATATATCCAATAGTGCCCGAACTTATCTGTGGACGAGACCTCAACCGCCAGGCTTGGTTCTATTCATCTTTGCCTATCTATATATGCTGATATTTGGAAGTCCAGCATTGAGCTATTTCAGTTAGAATAGTAATAATCGATACCAAGAGTATCAAATTCAATTTATTAGCATTATTTTTTTTTGTTTTACAAGTAGATATTTATCAAGTGTATCTAATCTTAGAAATTTGAAGATGATCTGTGCTGTATTACTAGTCCGTGAGATTTCACAACTATCTGATCAATTATATCAGGCATATCATCAAGACATTGATCTAGTTGAGATCAGGCTGGATGCGATGCAAAAAATAGATCTTATAGAATTGAGATCTGTACTTGAGACTGTAAAGATACCATATATACTCTCACTGAGAAGTGAATGGTTAAATCAAGAAATCACCCCACCAGAAGAGGGTAGAATACCTTTTTTGAAATCAATCATTGAATTAAAACCAGATTATCTGAGCTTTGAATATCCTTTGGATATGCCATTGATCAAGTACGTCACCAATGGAACCACACCTGTGATAACATTGGTTGATTTTGAGGGTATGGCTAAAATAGCATTCAATTCAGTATTACCCTTCATGGAAAAACACCCTGATTACATATTGAAAATATCTGCAACACCAAATAATATCAATGACCTACTTACAATCTGGAGAATCAGCAGAACATGCATCAAGAAGAATATCAAGCATGTTATACTTGGAATGGGAAGAGCAGGTAGATTTACAAGATTACTCTCAAATAAGTTAGGAAACTTATGGACCTATGGAAGATTAGATCTTATCCATGAGGAACCCCGATTACCTGGAATGGTACCAATTAAATATATTAGAAGAGCAATGACTCCAGATGCGGTTCTATTTGTAGGATTATGTGATACTACCTCAAGAGAGATTGAGAGATTATTTTTTAAATTGATTGATTATACAGATAAACCATTCTCTTATCTCAATTTGAACACACCACAAATACCTGATCTCAATCAGATGATACTATGGGCCAAGGATAGAATACTAGGTGGTCTGTACATTGGTATGGGATGGCAAGAGCAGGTGGTCAATATATTAGAAGCCAAAGATCATTCAGTAATATATACCGGTCGTTGTAATATGATAAAGCAGACTGAGAATGGATTGAAAGGTTACAATACAATTGTTCCAGCACTTGTCAAATTAATTAAACCATATGCAAAAAGCATCAAGAGAGTATATATTGAGGGGACTGATATGAACATACTGTCTTATCTGACTGCTTTACGTGATTTTGAAATCTCTGAGATAATAGTCAGATCTCAGGATTATGACATAATTGATATGTTGAAAAGAATCAATCCAAGGGTTAATGATCATTCAAATGCGTTCTACGATACTTATGATCTGTATATCAACTGTCAAGTCCCTAGTAAGGGATTTGAAAATGTTTTACCAACAAAAACTACAATTATTGAGAGCTGTAAATTGGTGATAGATCCACTCTCTAAAATGAATAATACACCGGTAATTAAATTTGCAATTAAGAACAATATTGATTTTATAGACGGTTGGGATATATTTACAAATTCACTGCTAATGATTGTAGAGAGCTGGTCTGATCAGATAATACCAATAGAGATTATTAGAAATATATCTGAAATAGAGAGTTTTGATCCAGTCAGCCTTTTATGCTAGTTTTATCTAAATATTATATGTGTATAAAATTATTATTGTATGATAGAAAATATTACAATTACAATATACCATTATTGTCAAAACAATATTTAAAACACTCAATAATTCATCTAGGTTATAACCAAAGTAAATGGTGAAAAAAATATGGTAAATGATAAATTATTTGGAGCTATTATGGCAGGTATTGGTATTGTTGGAATAGCAATAGAAACCTATTTCTTAATTATTACACCTCTTATCAGTACAGCAAGCCCATTAGGTGGATTAATGGAAGGTATTTACTGGGCAATTGCAATTCCACTATATCTGGGAGTATTTGGCGTTCTAGCGATTGTAGTATGGATTGGATTTACAATGATCAGAACCCCTCCACCAGAGGCTTGGAGTTTTGATGAACTGGATGAAGAAGAAGAAGAGACTAAAGAAGAGACATCTTAAGATTCATGTATAAATTAAAAAAATAAGATAAACAAAGTAATCGAAAGATAACGTAATTAACGAAAGCATTAAAATAAACACTCAGCACGTTTTATTATTGATGAAATTATCAGAAATATCCAGTGAACTGGGCAAAGAGATTACAGTAGAATCATGGATAATCAGGATGAGAAAACAGGGTAAGAAACTTGTTTTTCTATCTTTATTTGATGGTACTGGTGAGGTACAGGCAACCTTGAAACAGAGTACAATAGGGATTGACGAGTTCAAGCCAATACTAGATGTATTCAGGGGAGCATCCATAAGAACCACAGGTATACTGAAAGAGGATAGCAGGGCACCACAGGGCTATGAACTTCAAGTTACATCATTTGAGATTATTCATCCATCTGATGAGACATATGAACAGCAGGTGACACATGAGTCAAGTACAGATATAAAATTATCAAAGAGACATATTGTGATCAGAGGTCCAAAATCATCCAGTATTTTGAGATTTCAGAGCCATGTACTTCACTATATGCGGGATTATTTCTATTCCAAAGGATTAGAGGAAGTATTTCCCCCATTAATTGTGGAAGCACAGGCAGAAGGTGGTAGTGAACTATTTGAGATAAAATACTTCGACAGAAATGCATATCTTACCCAGTCCTCACAGTTATATCTAGAGGCAGCTATTTTTTCACTAAGAGATGTATTCTGTATATTACCATCTTTCAGAGCAGAGAAGAGTAAAACCAGAAGACATCTAACTGAATACAGACATGTTGAGGCAGAAGGTGCATTCATGGATTTCGAGGATCTTGTCAAATTTATCGAGGAAATGATTGCATATATTGTTGATAAAGTTATTGCAAATGATCAGGATATACTGAAGATGTGGGATAGAGAATTGCAACCAATTAAAACGCCATTCAGACGAATAAAATATGGTGATGCCATTAAACTGCTGAAAGATGAATACGATATTACAATCCCACATGGTGAGGATATATCAGATGCACCCGAGAGACAATTGATTGATCATTTTGGAGAACCACTGGTATTACATCATTTTCCAACCACTATGAAGCCATTTTATCACAAAATAGATCCAGAGGATAAAAATCTAACAAGATCAGCAGATTTTCTATTTCCAGGTTGTGGAGAACTTGTTGGTAGTGGAGAACGAGAGACTGATATCGGTTCCATGCTAGAAAGAATGGCTAAAATGGATCCACCAGTAAATCCTGAGGAATATTACTGGTACATGGATCTCAGGAAATATGGTTCTGTACCACATTCTGGATTTGGACTTGGACTTGAGAGGTTGATAATGTGGCTACTTGGTGTCGAGCACATCAGAGATATAACATTGTTTCCAAGAACTGTAACCCGATTAGCCCCATAAATATACGAAAAAATATAGTATAAGAATAAAATAATTCGAATTGCGAATCATTTGTCTGATAAAGCTAGGACAACTATATATTAATCTAAAAGTGAAAATGAATGGTATTATATCAATCATTATTTATATAACACATCAAATACAAGTTTAAGATTATTATTATACCGCAAAGTAGCTGTAAATAATGTATCTTCAAAAATCAGATTTGTAAAAAATTTGAGTAAATATCAAGCATTGGCTTGAGAGGTGAAATAAACCTTGTCAGAATTATTGGAGAACACTAACAATTCAACAATGTCACAGAAGGAGAATCTAAGGAAACTTCGTGAACAGAAGAGAGATCTTATTGGAAAAGTTAGGATTGTAGAAAAAGAAAGAAACGAGCTTAAGGCTCTGAGAGACGAAAAAAATAGCCAGGTAAAGGAGCTATTTCAAAAAGCAAAGGAGACACGTGAGCTTCGTGATGCTATCAATGAGGATGTAAAACTCAACAAGGCCCTAAGAGACCTGCGTCAGGAAGATGTTACTATTGTGGTTAAAGAGCTTGAAAAATTAGAAGAGAATATGAGAGAAATCGGTGTTAATTCTAATTTCAAGAAGAATAACAAACATTCCCGTATTGCCAAGAGGATTCAGGAACTAGAGATACTGTATCAGACCAAGGGAAATATGTCAGTGGCAGAGGAGCGTGAGATCATAGAGCAGATTGAGCGTGAGTCTAAAGAGTTGGAGCAGCTTGAAGTTGTTGAGAGCAAACGTGAAGAGTTCAAGACGATTAACAGGAAGTTACGTAAATTAAGAGCAGAGGCCCTTGCACATCACAAAGCAGTTCAGGAATTGGCAGAGAAGAGTCAGAATTATCATGAGGTAATGTTGGGACAGCTGAAAGAGGCAAAGAAAGTGCGTGCACTTGCAGATGCGGATCATAAGGCTATATTGGTATTGAATGATGATATTAAGAAGATAAGAAAAGAGATCAATGCAGTTGCTGGAGAGGCTGATAAATTGAGAAAGGCATTGGGTGAAGAGACTGCTGTTGAGAGGAAGAAGAGAAAGGCAGATATGGCCAAGCAGCAGGAAGTTGAACTCGAGGATAAGGCCAATGACATCTATGAGCGGTATAAGAATGGTGCCAAGTTAGGATTTGACGAATTCAAGATATTGATTTCAAGAGGACTACTGAAGGATTAAACAATAAAAACTTATATTAGAAATATTATATTTACAAAAATAGTATCAATAATTACAATTATCAATTACATTAAAAATAGTAGTACATATTTCAAATTATGTCTGAAGATACTGATAAGATACAATCATTTAATCCGTTGTTAATACTGGTCTGGATACTTGAATTAATTATACTAGCAATGGATTACTCGCAGGATAATGCGGTAAGCTGGTCAATTCCAGTAATTGGATCTTTCTTACTGATCCAGGTATATATGATATGGAAGACAAATAGTGATGAGTTGGAATTAGAGAGAAGAGAGGCTGTGGCCAAATCGAGTAGTAATCTGGTCAAGAATACTCCTCTGATACACCCTGGTAAAACTAATCTCACACAATTACACAGTAAGCATTCAAGTATGGTGGATCTGACATTATCACCCTCCGTGGATGATGATGAATAATCGTGACTATATATGTATTCACTAGTAATAATTCAATTAATTACTAGAATTACTTATTTAGACTAACTTTAAAAAAAAATATATGCTAAAATCATTTTTTACAGAAGAACATCAAATGATAAGAGATACAGTGAAAGAATTTGCTAATGATAAACTAGAGCCCATTGCTGAGAAGATGGATAAAGAGGATTATTTTCCTATGGATCTATTCAAAGAATTGGGTGAACTTGGATTACTTGCTCCTACCATCTCTGAGGAGTATAATGGTGCAGATGCGGGTTACATCTCACAGGCGATAATTCTTGAGGAATTGGCAAGAGTATCCCCTGCATTTGCCTTATCAATTGGTGCACATTCAAATCTCACAGCTGATAATATGTTCAGAAATTCAAATGAATGGCAAAGAGAGACTTTTGTATCAAAGTTGGCCACGGGAGAGGCTGTTGGTGCACTTGCATTGACAGAACCAGGTTCTGGATCGGATGCATTATCTATGAAAACAGTAGCAGTGGAAGATGGTGATTATTTCTTGCTATCAGGTGCAAAGACATTCATCACCAATGCGCCAGTTGCGAATACTGCTCTTGTTTATGCAAAAACGGCACCAGAGCTTGGCAGTAAGGGAATATCTGCATTTATCATGCCTATGAATAGCAAGGGTGTTAGTGTGGGTAAACATATGGATAAGATGGGTATGCGAGGATCACTTACCTCTGAGATATTCATGGATGATGTGGCAATTCCAAAAACACATCTACTTGGAGAGTTGAACCATGCAAATAAAATCGTGATGGCAGGATTATCTGTGGAACGTGCAGTACTTGCAGCAATCAGCCTTGGTATATCAAAGACATCTCTGGAGATTGCACTGAGATATTCAAGAGAGAGAGAGCAATTTGGCAAGCCTATTTCGAATTTTCAGATGATACAGGATAAGCTTGCAAATATATATACCGAGACCAAGGCCTCTGAGTTGTTGGTATACAATGCATTGGCAGAGATACAGGATAATCACAAGGCAAACAAAGAGGCTGCCTCCTCAATTATGTATGCAGCAGAGAGATCGACTGTACATGCACTGGATGCAGTTCAAATACTGGGTGGATACGGTTATATGCGTGAGTATAAAATAGAGAAATTTGCAAGAGATGCAAAATTACTGGAAATTGGTGCGGGTACAACTGAGATAAGGAAAATAGTTATTGCAAGAGACCTTATCAAAAATAATTGATAGTTTTACAGAATAAATAGAATATAAATTAAAAATTTCTAGTGTTAATTTAATCAACTTTATACATCAAGCAATTAACTGTTTATTTATGAGTAAGACAAGGATAGGTGTGATTGGTACAGGATATGTGGGTCTTGTTTCAGGTGCCTGTTTTGCAGATTTGGGATATCAAGTCACTTGTTTAGATATTGTTCCTGAAAAGGTGGAAAAAATAAATAAAGGAATACCACCTATATTTGAGAATGGTCTTGGGGAATTGCTTTTGGATGTAGTGTTGGATAGGAAATTATTGAAAGCCACCCTTAATAGAAGAGAGGTACTTGATAATTCGGATGTTATATTTTTCGCATTGGCAACTCCAAGTGGAGAGGATGGCAGTATAAATCTTGATATTATGGTGAATGAGGCCACAGCTATTGGAGAAGAATTGAGAACTATTGATGACTACAAAGTATTTGTGGTAAAATCCACAGTAGTCCCAGGAACCACCAGTGGAGTAATTACCAAGGCACTGGAGAGTGGTGGAAAGAAGCTAGGTAAGGATTTTGGTATTGCAATGAATCCTGAGTTTCTTATGGAAGGAGTTGCAATAGATAATTTTGCCAATCCAGACAGAGTAGTTATTGGTTCCAATGATGATAGATCATATGAGATGGTTGAGGAACTGTACTCTACATTCACATGTGAAAAGATGAAAACAAGTACATCAGCAGCAGAGATGATCAAATATGCATCGAATTCATTCTTAGCACTCAAGGTCAGTTTTATCAATGAGATTGCCAATATGTCTGAGAAGCTGGGAATTGATGTTGGTGATGTAGCCAGGGGAATTGGTCTTGATGTCAGAATATCAGATAAATTCTTAAGAGCAGGTATTGGATTTGGTGGATCTTGTTTCCCCAAAGATGTCAAGGCATTAAATTATCTAAGTCAGGATCTGAATGCAGCCAGTAAAATACTACCGGGAGTACTTGAAGTCAATAAACAACAGCCTCTCAGAGTAATTGAATTACTGGAGAAACATATTGAGATCAAAGACAAGAGGATTGCACTGTTGGGATTGGCATTTAAACCAGAGACTGATGATATGAGAGAGGCACCCTCGATAATTATTTCAGATAAACTGATAGAAAAAGGTGCCAACGTTGTAGGATATGATCCAATTGCCAAAGAATCAGCTAAGATTGCGGTTCCAGATATTAAACATGTGAATTCTGTTGATGAGGCACTAAAAGGTGCAGATGCAGCAATACTTGTTACAGAATGGAAAGAATTCAGGAAACTTAATGCAGATAATTTCAGATTAATGAATGGTAAAATTGTGATTGATGGTAGGAGAATACTGAATTGGCAGGAATTAATTGATAAAGGATTTACAGTGAAAGTTATTGGTCAATCAATTCCATGAATTGCTACAATTATATCTAAAATATGATAGATTTTACCGATTAGTGAAAAATATAATTTTATGACAGATTGTAACTAGATACCAAAGCCCATTCTGAATGCAGAAATAACTGCTACGCCCCAGAATGATACCAGTAATGTTTTTGATTTTGTTCTTTTCAATCTACCGGCACCAAAACGAGCACCTATAATTGATCCAAGTGCAAGAGGAATACCATACAGTGGCAATACCGATAGATCCAGAGTTCCTGTGGAGGAAAGGGTGACAATTCTTGAAATAACTGCAAATATAGATACTACAACTATCATAGTGGCAGATGTGGGGACTGCAAGATGAATTGGTACCCCGGTAATTGATAACATCAGAGGCATATAGATTATTCCACCACCCACACCCAGAAGACCTGCCAGTAAACCGCCTAGGAATGCAAATGGCATACCTATATTCATTCTGACATAATATTCAGTAACATCGCCATCACTATCCACAATTGATCGTTTCTCAAGACCCTGTGCTTCACCATCCTCATCTGAGATAATCTTACCAGTTGAATCAGACAATGCCTTTGATATACCACGTATGCCTGCCAATCCAATAATTATTGAGAATATTATTTTAATTATTGCAGGATCAATTGTTGATGCCAGGTATCCACCTATAATAGAGCCTGGAATAGCAAGCATCAGAAATTTCCTTGCAGTACTGTAGTCAATTCGTTTAAGACTACGATATTTCATGAACCCAGAAAAGCTGGTAAACATGATGATAAATGAGGAGATGAAACCAGCAGTCTCGGGTGATTGCTTCATCACATATATCAGAAATGGTACGTTCATAAGTCCTCCTCCTATACCGACCATGATAGCTATCAAGCCGAAGGTCAGGCCCACGATAACCAGTAATATAAATATCCAAATTGTATATTCCATAGAAACGTATTAATTTTATCGTAATTAAAAGCTATTGAACTAGGAGATATATCATTCTACCATTCAATCTCTCTAAGCTTTGACTCATCTACCTCAACACCATTCAAGGTGGCAGTGATTTTCTCTCCACCATGAAACACTACTTTCAACTCAAAATGAGAGCGATCCTGTTCACAATAATATTTAGTCATTTCCTGATCACTCACAACAGAGGCCTGGCATTCAGGACATTCGCCTGAAGAAAGAACCAGTTTTATATTATCAGTATCTTCCATATGATTTGAATAAATTTGTAGTTTTTTAATAATACTTCTAGAAAAGATAAATTTGAACAATATTATGAGATTTAGCAATTTAATTTATTCATATTATTTTTATTCTGTAATATCAATTGATTTACATATTGAACTCTTATCAGCGCCATAAATTTATTCACTAAATTGTTTAAACTTATCTTTTCCTTTCATTTGCTTGAATAATTTTTTTAATTATAGATATATTAAAAATTATAATGAAAATTCTAATCATCGGAGCAGGCACTATGGGGCGAGGTGTAGCTGAATTATGCATTAGCAAGGGATTCCACACCACTCTCATAGATATAGATTTTGATGTATTGCATTCAGCAGAGCGTGAGATCAATGATGGATTGAACAAGGCAGTAAAAGATGGAAGATTATCAATACAGGCAAAAACCAAAGCCCTGAAAATATTCAAGATAACTACTGATCTTGAGAATTCAATTGCCAGTGTGGATATTGTGATCGAGGCAATTACCAATGATGAATATCTTAAAAAATCACTGATTGCAAGAATACAGAATTTAAAGACAAAAATAATCATCTGTTCAACAGCATCCATATCAATTGATGATCTTGCAGAATATTCAGGCAAGCCAGAATACATAATAGGCACACATTTCTTCACACCAGTACCAGAAAAGCCATTGGTGGAGGTTGTGATTGGTAGCAAGACCTCCTTTGAGATTACAGAACAAATTTTCACATTCATTACAAAATTGGGTAAGGAGCCAATTAGAGTGAAAAATTCACCTGGATTTGCAGCATCAAGAATTGAGATTGGTATTATTCTTGAGGCAATCAGAATGTTGGAACAGGAGATTGCCACTCCGGAAGATATTGATAAATCAGTCACTTTGGGTCTTGGACATCCGGTTGCTCCATTACGAAAAGCTGATGATATGGGGCTTGATATTCTGAAACATATAGCTGAATATCTGGACAAGGCTTCTATTTCATGTGCCTTCAGCATACCAAAATTATTGAAGGAGAAGGTGGAAAGGAAAGAGCTTGG
>JAJRQD010000042.1 GCA_024280435.1 archaeon
TAATGGGACCTGCATACATTAAAATGTATGCAGATAAAAATAATGGTGGAGAATTAGTTTGGAGGCCATTGTGAAGTAAAAATTATAAGATTTGGATAAAAATTAATTATAAAAATTGAAAATTGCTGTGCGGAATATGGGCTGTTTTCTATTTATTTTGAATTATTTACATTGTTTATAGACAAAACTCTTCTAATATTGAACAATCTTCTTCAGCTGATCCAACTGAAATAGAAAGGAGGATGGCCATTATTGGTATTGCTAGCAAAGCTAGTTTCTTAAAAGCGAACTTTAGAGAGCTTCGAGTTAGTAGACTGTTTGTCATACTTCTATATTTCCACTTTGATATAAAAGCAAATATTTAGACTCAACAAGATATAGAGTACACCGAAAGTATTCATATATTTAAATTGCATATAGCTGAGGCTATCCGCAATTAATACTTCGTAGTGATATCGCAAATTTCACCAGAATTAACGCTTAATTCATCGATTTACAAGAAAATATATTTGTTTTCGGAATTGCGTATAACTTTTTTCAACAATACCACGCAATCAAAGCTCAAATCAAATAAATAATTACAGCAGTTGAACCTATGTAAAATTATCAAATTTCCTTGATCTTATCACCATAACCTCGTATTTCTTTATCTTCTTGGTATGGAAACCAAATGACTTTGAAAGTGGAAAATCATCAATGTATATCTCAAGTATCTCCAAGCCATTTTTTTGAAAGAGTTCAGGAAGCTTTTTTTGATTTGTAGGACTACCATCATGAATAGACCAGATCACAGCAGACAATTCAGAACATATACGGATGAAATCCATGTCCTTGTGCTGCTTTTGTTTTTTATTTATGCCAAATGGAGGATTAACTAGAGCAGTATCGTACATTGCATCATGAGCCCATTGGAATAGATCTTCCTGCATAACAGTAATATCCAGTGCCATTCTCTCAATATTATCTTTCATGATCCCAACACTATCCGCGTCAATTTCCAGTACTGTCACATCTGCTCCCAATAAATTTGCAGCTATCCCAAGTATACCTGTTCCGGCACATACATCAATTATTTTTTTTTCTTTAATATCACCCAATTCAAAAGCTCTGTGAAGTAAGTTAGCAGCAACTCTTGCAGGTGTCTGATACTGCTCAAGTGCTATTTTTGGATTTTCAAAACCCTTTACGTTCATCTGTAATGTAATTTCTAAATCTTTTCTACGCATCATTTTTCACCTTCACAGGTACAATGTGGCCCGTGTTTCTCTGTTATTGTCCGGTGTATCGATCGCATACATCCCACAAGTGCAGGCGATTCTCGGTCTGTCACTAATGAACGAGATAACATTGTCCTGAACACTTTTAATGTACCTTCAATTTTTGGAGGTTTTAGCCATGAATGTTTCAAAATTTCTTCCAGATAATGGAGAAAATATTCCTTCTCCTCTCTCTTCATCATTCTATGTGATTTGGCTATTGAAGAATAATTTGTATCACGAGTTAACTCATATAACGCAACCACAGCAGCATGCGAAATATTTAATACAGGATTATCACTAGGTATAGGGATATGAGCCAAGAAATCACATGTTATTACCTCATCATTGGATAGCCCCTTGTCCTCCCTGCCAACAACAATACCAACAATACTATCTGAACTTGATAATTGATTAGCTATCTCTTGTATCGCAATTGCAGGCCTTGCAAAATTAGATGATGAACCTATTCTTGCAGATAGGCCTATAATTATATCTGCATAAATTCTTGCTTCTTGTAGTTTATCCAGTACAATTATATTATCTAGATATTGCTTACCTCGTGATGCTCTGTAATATGCATTCTGATCGGTTACATCGCATTCAGGTTTGATTACGATGAGATGTTTACAATTGAAGTTATCACATAAACGGGCCAATGCACCAAGATTTCCCGCTGTTTTGATACCTATTGCGATTACAACTAATTCCATAATATTACCTCAATTTTCTAGCTTTGAGTAGCCACAGAATCTCGCCATCATCCATAACACTTTTTGACTTTAACTCAAAAAAATGAGCAGAATGCAGGCGTTGTATTTGCTCGGGAGTAATTGACAGAGAAGAGATTATAACATATAAAATATCACCATCTTCAAGCTGTTCAATGATTTTTGATGTTAACTCATATCCTTTTTTTCCACCTGTGAACTGGGCTAATTCTAATTTTGAAAGATACTTATCTATTACAGGATCTTCTGGAAGGTATGGAGGGTTAAAAAAAAGAGTACCGGGTAATCCTTCACGTCTGAAACTTTTCACTGAATCAGCACACACAACCTGAATATTAGATATTCTGTTTTGATTGGAATTGTAATTGGTCAAAATTGTTGCCTTGTAATTGATATCAATTGCAAAATAATTCTTAGATTGGTTTTTTTTTGCAAGTGATAGAATTGATAATCCAGTTCCACAGCCAATCTCAACTGCATCTCCATTGATAGTTTCCAGAACAAAATTCATCATCAGATATGAATCCTCTCTAGGTGAGTATACTGATTTATTATTAGTAATCTCAACCAAGTCTGTTGTTATCATGCAATAGGCCATGAAGTATGATTTTTTAAATAGGTAAGGATTTCATCCAATTCATTTGTTGTGATAGTATTTATTCTTTTATCAGCATACGGAACATTATTCCACACAGACTCATCATCTACTTTTCGTTTCAGAAATCCACGCAGTACGGATCTTAGAATTCTGCGTTTCAGCGTGAATAGATTACTGCTAAGCAGTTCAATTTCCTCATGGGAATTGCTTAACTGTATCTCTTTTTTATCAATACGGATCACAGTAGACAGTACTTTTGGCCTTGGTTGGAAAGCATCAGGATCAATATTGAATACCTTTGATACCTTTGAATGTAAAGAGCACAGTACAGCCAATCGTCCGTAATCTTTTCTGCCGGGTTTTGACATGCATCTATCTGCAATCTCTTTCTGTACCATAACAATTGCAGATAATATAGGTTGATGCATGATTCTTTTAATAATAGGAGATGAAATTGAATACGGCAGATTGGCAATTAATTTTACATTTTCAGGCCATTCTACCTTCAGTGCATCTCCCTGTATTACAGTGATCTCAGGATAGGTTTTCTCAAGATGTTTCGCAAGAACCGGATCTTTCTCGATAATTGTGAGATTATCAGTCACAGATAATATTGCATGTGATAAAATCCCAAGTCCACCTCCAATCTCAAGAATATGATCACTTGGTTTGATTTTAGCAGCAATAATAATGTCATGCACTACTTTGTATCTGATTAAAAAATTCTGCCCCATAGTTTTTGTTGGCCTAATTCCCAGCTGTTGTAGAGTCTTATGAGTATAATTTCTCCAATCCCTCATCAGTATCGTCTTCTCTCTCTTCTTGAAGGAGTTTTAGGCATGGATCGTGTAAATAGGTTATATTTTACACTACTATCCCTGATCTCATCCAATATCCTCTGCTTGATCAATGCTTTGATATCCTTGACCTTGGTTCTTTCCTCAAAGTCTTCATAATTAATGAAAGGTACCACTTTTCTTTCCTCAAGTATCAATTTCATAAATTTAGGCCCTATACCTTTGATCAACTGCAATTTATGTAATCTGATACTGATTGCATTTGATTGATTTATCCATGTGATAAATCGTTTCTCCTCATCAGTAAGAATCGATTCAATTGCCCTATCAAGAGATTTTACACCAATAGTTGTTAGCTTATCATATGCAATACGATTTACAATTTTATCTATTTTTGTCTCTTCCTCCTTATTCAGGCTTGTTTTTTCCATCACAAGGACATTTTGACCATCTTTGATACATACTTCAAGTATTGTGAACCAGGTAGAACCAAGTACATGCGCTCTGGTTTCACCTTTTGGAATATCTCGCCGTCTTGCAGTGTTTGATGTGATAATATCTAAAATAATACCTTTTTCTTCATACCGTTTTTGATATTTTTTAAATGGTCTTTTGTTTGACCTATCTTGATATCGTCTAGACATAGAAATTCCTCATTTATTTTACTCAGATAATTTGACACTTTATTAGATATTAAATATCATCAGGGATCATTGATTCATCAATTATTTTCTCTTCTTGATCAGAAGTAATTTCATCAATATCCTCATCATTATCTAGATTATCTAAAGCCTCAGTAAATGATTTGTCTTTTTTATCTATTCTTTTTACACCCATAAGAGTGTTTAAAATTTCTTCAAGAGTTTCTGTTTCTTTACTAGTTGCTTCCTTACCCAACAATTGACGTATCTCATGTATATTATCAGGTATATAATTAGCTAGTGTGATTGCACCATTGTTAGAAATCTGGAATTTTTCTTTAAGAGTACTGATTAATTCCTTAGAATCATCAGCTGTGATACGGGTAACTAACTGAGCATGTTCCAGCGCTAGTCTCTGCATATATGATAGCTCACCCTCTTTTCCACGTGCGAGTAGTAACTCTCTTACTTCAGGAATGGATATTGCTGTTGATTCATGTATTTCTTTTGGCAAAATAACACCTCAATTCTGTTGTTTTGATATTCTCAAGTGTTCAGGTCTTGAAATTATTATCTTATCCATCCTACCTGCTTTGACTGAAATAACATATGATTGACCCTGTTTCTTCAGAACAGTCCCGGATGTACCATTATATCTTCTGTGAGGTCTTCCATTTTGAATAGAGGAATTGAGTAATATATCAACTTTCTGATTTACCTCTATTGGCTCAAGAAGGTATCTTAAACTTCTTAATCCTCTTTTCCTTGCAGATTTTCTGAATAAACTTCGTGTTCTATTATTGTAACCTTTAGATTTTACCATAAATAATCCCTATTCCTATCCTCGTATTATCTTTTTTAATAATTATTAAATTGAACAGATTAAAAAATTCCTTTGTCATCTACTTTTATCACGTCCAATGCAGTACAAGTTGCCTCACAATTCATAAATTCAGATATAGAGGGAATAGTTCGACCATTATCACCAGAAATAAATTCCTTGATATATGCACCTCCCTGTGCATGAATTTCAAGAATAAATGATACTTCATCAATTATTTCAATAATTCTATAAGAAAAGATTTTTTTATCTCTTATTAGATCAGCCCTTCTATGTGAAACTCTTTGAGGTGTTCGTTGTTTCAGACAAATAGTCTGATTTCCCAACATATCTAAATTATTGAGTTCATCTTCATTGGCGCTTTTTGACAAAGTCACTGTTGCATGATATACTTTACTAGCATCAGGTGAACTTGACTTTATCAGTTTTATATATGATTTATCACAAATTCTTACATCAGAGACCCTAACCTTACCTGTATTGTTTATAGAATTAATTGCATCAGTGAAATCAAATGATCTTTGAGCAGGATTTTTTATTTCCAGCACAAATGGTCTTCCAGTACCAAGCATTAGAGCATCAATATCTTCCCTTCCCGCACCATGAAAACTTGAAAAATTAGATACTGCAAGTTTTTTGAATGGCTCAGAGACAATACCCTCTACTGTGAATTTGTATTGTTGACCTGTGTTTTCACATTCAAAACAACCTCTACCTTTACATCCAGAACATGGCCATTTAGTTTGTGGAATGCCTCTAACCAGTTTTTGGTACTTTCCAAGAAAATATAATGATTTTATCTGTATATCATATCGTGTTTTTTTCTGTAGATCTATAATAACAGTGATATCTGGATCTTCTTTCACAATCTCACATTCAAATTTATCTTTTATTCTAATACCAAATTCATTGGCAACAGTTTGTTTGACAGAAAGAACTTGTAATCCATATTTAGTGTATAATAGTTCATTATCAATATTTCCAGGTAATTTTACTCCAACAAGAAATTTTTTGAATTCTAACTTATTCAATGCTGGAAACAATCGATCAATAACTTGTAAACTGTTATCAATCAAACCCATGCATATCTCACATTCATCATGGTCAACTGTTTTATTCTTAATACTATCATGTAGTTCATTATAATTTGTGAACCCTATATTTTTTTCGATCTCACTATATATACCTCTACCTATACATCGCTTACAGCATTTATAGTCATCAGTCAACTGATTTATTTTGGGGTTCATATACTATTTTATTTTTTAATATTACTAAAAGAATTTGTTTATGATCGATACAGTGTATCTACATTCTTCTACCACGACGACCACCTTTTCTACGTGATCCATCATGAGGTAGAGGAGTAACATCATTTATTCTGCCAATTCTTAATTTTGAACGGGTTAATGCTCTCAAAACTGCCTGGACACCTGGACCTGGGGTTCGTGTTTTATTTCCACCTCTAGCACGTACTCTTACATGCACTCCAGTATATCCTTTTGCTTTTGCCTCATCAGCAGCAGCATAAGCTGCCCTCATAGCTGCAAATGGAGATGGTTCCTGTCGGTGTGCTTTGACAAACATACCACCAGATTTCAGAGAAATTGTTTCAGAACCAGTAATATCTGTTATGTGGACAAATGTATCATTATATGATGCAAATACATGAGCAATACCCATTCTAGTAGGTCTGCGTCTCTTTTTCCTCATTTTTGTCTCAGGTGATTCTTCTCCTTCAACTACTGCATCAGTTTCACTAATAACTTCTTCAGTTTTTATCTCATCTTCGCTCATATTTACTCCTCTTTTCTGGGATTTCAACAAGGCCAACTTGTTTACTCAAACTATTTTTCATGGGATGTTCCTCATCAGCATAAGGTGAATGTGGTGCATATGATATGCTATTCTCCTCACTTACTGGAACAATATAACTTGGTGAAGTTATAATTCTACCATTAATGGCTATATGTCTGTGTGCAATCAACTGTCTTGACTGATGTACAGTACCTGCTAAACCTTTTTCAAGAACCATTGTTTGTAATCTTCTTTTTAGAATTACCTCAACCTCAAGACCAAGGATCTCATCACTAGGGGTACCTTCTTCGATAATACCCAATCTGACCAGTTTATCATTGAGTAGTTTTTCACGGGCCTCTCTTTCTTCTTCTTCCATAGCCAATAAAGCTCTTGCCTGTGCACGATAATTACCCAGTTGAGTTCTTGCCTTCCACAGTTCTTTTTTATTTCTCAATCCATATCTACCGACAACAATCAGTTCTGATTCTAATCTTGGTTTCTGATAAGGATGACCAGGTGAGTTATAGATTTTTCTTCTTCTCTTAGGATCTCCCATAATAATTCACCTATTTCTTACGGCTAACACCTAATGATCCAGAACGTCTACCAGTGGCTTTTGTTCTCTGACCACGCACTCTTAATCCTCGTGAGTGTCTTACACCTCTCCAAAGCCTCTTTCTGATCATACGATCAATATCAGTCTTATGTTGGAGTAATAATTCAGAACCAATCAACATTTTATTTTCTCCTGTTTCAGGATCTCTTTGACGGTTCATCATCCAAACTGGAAGTCCAGCTGCTATTGGATCATAAATTGCATCCTCTATGCGCTCTCTTTCAGCTTCTGTTACATATCCTATAAGCTTGAATTCATCAACATTGACAGCACGTAAAACTGCGGATGCAGTTCTATGAGATAAACCAGTAATGCGTGCTAGTGCATTCCTTGCAGGAGTTGCACCTTGCAGATCAGTATTACTAATTCTAATCAGATGTTTGAATTCTTCGCCAGCGACGAAATCTTTCATGTTTTTTCATCTCGCTTTGTATTCATGTAGAATACCTTGCAAATTAACTATTTAATGATTAAATAAAAGAATAGAGATATAACACAATTAAATATATTATTAATATATAGATAATACAAAAATGCATGATAATGAGTTATTATGTTAATTTTATCAAGATATGCAATGCTAATCTTAACCAAACCTAGACTATACATACTTGATTTATTGTTTACCGTATTTGATAAAGTTAATAATAGAATGAATAAGTACAAGGGAGATGAAGGATTTGAATCGGCGTGTGATATGCTTCTTGAATTTGAAAAAAATAAAGGTATGAAAATAATCAGTATAGATTACTTGGATTACCATTTATAGTGGAACAAATGCAAAAATAAAATTTTAAGAAACATTTGAAGAAAGGTTTGATAATGAATATTATTTTATTATTTTTGAAAGAATTTTTGTAACATTCTTTGGTAATAAAATACTCAAAGTTATTCCAAATCTAAAAGGTAATTCCAAAGAAAAGAATAAAGAGGCCATGCCAAACTCTTGAATACCCATAAATATGACTGCAACTGTTTCAAAAATTATCATAAATACAAATGAACAGGTAATAAGAAAAATCCTTTGTCTTGCTCTGATATATGGAGATTTTTTGAATACAAATGAAAACATCTTAATAAAAATCACAACCAATATCAACATTAAAAATATCATACCTGAAATTTGCACAATATTAATTTTATACAGTCTTCCAAGAACAAAAATTAGCATACTAATGATTATTGCGATGAATACTACCTTTCGAGACTTATATGGTACTTGAATCATTAATAATCCCCAATTTGAAAGTAATAAAATTGTGAACAATCCAAAAGCTGCTGAGCCATACTGACGCATTATTGGATTATAAGAATAGATACCCCACGCTCGGGTGATAAACATCATAGTAATTGATAAGGATGCCCCGACAAGTGATAATGTTATCTTATTATTCAAAACATCCCTTAAAGAATGTACCTCAAAAGAAATCAGTACAATACTCAATAAGAATAGCATAAGTTCTACATAATAAATCAAAAATAGTGAAGACTCAATATTATTTAGCATAAAATTATATCTATAATTAGCTATATATACACCAATATATTATTTGGCATCCAATTATTATTCTGCTTTCTAATTTACAGTTTTCAAAATTTTTTTTAAACTCACTTTCAAAAGATATACTTTATCAATCTAAGAAATCCATTATGGATAAATCTAAGAATTGATGAATATTTATTTGTAATTACCTCATCGACAATTAAGTTAATCACTTGCACACATCTTTCAAAAAATAATTATAAAGGTTCTCACCCCATATTTATTAATAGGTTATTATAGGAAAAATCTTTTTGTACCTTGTCAAGCACAATTTTTTGGTCTGTGCTTAATTCAGCAAGTTTTAATCCTTCCAGACTACCTAAATTAATTTTCTTAAGATTATCATTTGTTTTGATTAGATTTTCTGGAAAGCCCAAAGATATTTGAGCAGTTTGTAATGCCCTTTTTGGAGATGAAAAATAGATCATAACTATTCTTTATTCCATTTATTCATAAAAAACATGTATGTGTTTAATGCTAGTAAAGATATATAGCGGAAGTGGGATTCGAACCCACGAACCTCTAAAGGAGCAGATGCCTTATGTATCTGAAAACAGATATATCTTGAGTCTGACGCCGTTGGCCAAGCTGGGCGATTCCGCTATCAATCTTATTTTATATTACACCAATTTGTAGTTATCGATTGTGCATAATATGGATGAATAAAAATAATTAAAAACATGTATTCAGTTGTATTATCCAATAATTATTAACAAAAATCACTCAGAAAAGATGTAATTATCTCAGCAAGTGGTATTTCTTCCAAATTGGTCGTTTCATATGATATTCCTTCAAAAATACTGGCTTCAATCGCCATAACTTTTGGAATAGGTAGTTTAAGATTTGTTAGAGATAAAAATTCACCTGAAGTCATGAATTTTTTTGCCTCACCTCTTAACAATAGATCTTTCTTGTTAAGGATTACCAGTACTGGTATATTCTCATCACGTTGATTAATTACTTTTTCAAAAGCTCTTGAAACTTCTAGTATATCATTTGAAGTTGCATCAAGGAGAAAAATAATTGCATCTGATTCATCTATTGCAGGACCCCATAAACTCCAAAAATCCTCCTGACCTCCAAGATCCAGTGATTTAATGATTGATTTACCAATTTTTATATTTTTAGTACTTTTTCCCATTGTTGGTACAGAAGATGAATGATGATTATCCCTTTCAGGAATTAAAGTATCAAGATATCTGACTAAGGATGTTTTACCTGCACGTGATGGACCTGCAATAGATATAGTCATACTCTTGTTATGTAAGAAAGAGAACATTCTTTTGCGAAGTCGAGTGAATGCAGATAATTTATTATTATTTCGTATATAAAATGGTAATGGTTGCGATTGCATACTGTCAGGAATATCATCCTGGTTCATTGCGATTGTATCACCTAGATAGGTTCCATCAATATCAAAATAAATTATTCTGGTATGATCTTTGTGTACAATTGAATATGCACCGATACCCAGGTCGTTGTTATTAGTTCGGGCAATCAGTTCATCTCTACTTAGATTGATTGAATCATATCGATTACAAATATCACATTCCAGAGTTCGGATTGTTATTACTTGTTCTTGCATACTTTTAGTAATTATTATTTAGCCTTATATAGTCAGTAAACAATTTACATGATTTAATTTCAATAAACCAAAAAAAAATCCCTTTCGGGACTTTATTACCATACATCATTAAAACGAGTATTCTTCACCCTATGGTTTGCTGTTATTTCTGTACTGTTCTAGGTATACACTCCTGCAGAATTTCGCACGAAACGCCTTGGACGTAAGTGAGTGTGGGCTAAGCATTTCGCCGAAGCTCAACGTTTACACCCCACTTCTTTCAAACGGCTCTTTTTGCCATGTCCTCGTCCATAATAGATCTCGGTTACTGTCGCCAGTCCCCGATCGAAATTACCTGATCCTTCAAAGGATTTGAAGTTAGGTAAAATCTGCTATCACAGAACGGATAATTCTTTTCAAGATCAACTTCGAGCTTAGATGCATTCAGCTCTTATCTGAGATCGCGTAGCTACCCGGCGATGCCTTCCCAGACAACCGGTACACCAGAGGCGACAACAACCTGTTCCTCTCGTACTGAGGTCATTTTGCTTACAATTATCCAACAGCCCCGTTAGATAGAAACCAACCTGTCTCACGACGGTCTGAACCCAGCTCACGTTCCCTATTAACGGGCGAACAACCCTACTCTAGGTGCCTTATGCAACACCAAGCGAGGAAGAGCCGACATCGAGGAAGCAAGCCGCGGGGTCAATTTGTCCCATGCTGAGTCGTAACTCATCATGATTTGTCGTTTCAAATAAGCAGCTACAATCTGGTCGGTCTATCGAAGGTCAATAGTAAAAGAGAATGTGTTTGGATCCAAAACCAACTGTATTTCATAGGATTACTCCTCGTACAGTGTGAGTATTGGATGGATATTCTTCTTCCTATAACATTGGATAGATATCTGACCGTAAGATTTGAGCTATACTTTTTGACTTATTTTAAAATGGACATTTTATATATATTTTCACGACTAAATCACTACATGTGTGAACTTTAGCCCGCGACAACTCTGTTACCCCTGAGGTAACTTTTCTGCCACCACCCACGCCAACTAAAAGCAATTGGATGGATCGCTAGGCCCTGATTTCTCAACAGCGAGCATTATTGGCGTGCTCACAGTAAAGCTAGCTTTTGCCCTTGCACTCTACGGAGGATTTCTGTCCCTCCTGAGCTAACCTTTGGGCGCCTCTGTTTCCTTATCGGAGGCGTGCCGCCCCAGCCAAACTGTCCACCACCAGGTGTCCCCGTCGCAACGGGTGAGCTCATCCAGTCTATATAGTTAGTGTTCCATGGTTGACTCAGCCACTCCCGGGGAAATGACGTCGAAGTCTCCTAACTACGCTCTGTATATAAACCGAATGAACAACTGGAAGCTACAGTAAAGCTCTCAGGGTCTTCTCTTCCCAACGGGGCACTCCGGACTGTTCGCCGGATTGTAGGTTCACTGGATTCCAGGCAGGGACAGTGGCAACCTCGTTGGTCCCTTCATGGACGTCGGTAATTATCCGACAAGGCATTTGCCTACCTTAAGAGAGTCATGGTTACTCCCGCTGTTAACTAGAGCTTAGCCCGGTTGAACCCGGATTTGACTTACTAGCACGGAGCAGGATTCACAAACTATACAAAGCTTTTCAGCGTAGCAGTTTGCTATGTTTTTGTTAAACAGTCGGGTTGCCTGTGTTAGTGACACCTTCGCACGCGTTAACATGTAAAGGCAGCGATTATCCCTAAGTTACTCGCCTAATTTGCCGAATTCCCTTGCCTGCATTACTCCAAAAGGTCTTAGCTTTCTCAGCTTAAGGACACCCGTGTCGGTTTAGGTACGATCACGCAGTATCAAAATAGATCATTTTCATGGGATTTTAGAAATCAACCTTACCAGCAATTATTTGCAGGCTATTCATAATTTTTTCCGGTTCTCAGCACAACGCTACTCCCCGGAATTATATATTTAACCTGGACGGAAATCCAGGAAGGCCTATCTACAATCGTCTGATCTACTTCTATCGTTACCGGTTTCCATGCGTGGTACGGGAATATGAACCCGTTTCCCTTTCGCGATAACCATAATAAGGCTACGCTTAGGATCGACTTACCCTGGGCCGATTGACGTTGCCCAGGAACCCTTGCCTTTTCGACCTAGGGGGTTCTCACCCCTAAATTCTGCCTACTACTACCGGGATCTACACACCGATGAGGTCCACAGGTCATCACTAACCTGCTTCAACCCTCACCGGTCGAAAGTCTACCAGATCATACCAATCGGTATGCTTTGAGGTATCGGGAGTCAGTTTTAGCCCCGTCCATTTTCATCGCCGTATCGCTCGATGTGTAAACTAGTACGTACTTTTTAATGGGTAGCTGTTTCTAAGCTTACCATCACATTGTCTTAGCGATACGACAGACTTCATTTTCACACTTAACTGACATTTAGGGCCCTTAACCCCAATCAAGCTTATTCGCTTCTCGGTGATCACCCTTACGGCGACCCACCCAACTGCTAAGGTCTACATTGAATTGACATTCGGAGTTAGATGGTGCGGCGAGACCTTTCGATCCCTTTCCAACACTTTCTGTACTCTACCTTCAATTCTAATTCGCTTAACGCTGGACTGCGGCTCCACTTCGACTTTAATGTGTTATCACGCGCCTAGATTAGCCTTTGACTACTATACGTAACTCAGCGGAATGAGTTGTATATCAATAACCGTTCGGTCCTCCACCGTAGTTTCCCACGGCTTCAACCTGGTCACGCATAGATCGACGCGTTTCGCATCTTATCCGAGTGATTTCACGCCCTTTCAGACGTCGCCCCTCACAATGTTGCGGGCTGGTTGGTTTCCCTATGACTTAGATATCACCTTGGTCTCACCACTCGGATAAACTCCCCGGCCAGTGTTTCAAGACTGACACGATGACACTGGTAAACTGAATTCCCGTTAAATCGTCGCCGATCTTAGGTTCATTCAGTCTCGTTCCTTTGATGCCATCATACTCTTTAGGCACATAATTTCAAGCTCTTTTCACTGCGTATTACCGCTACTTTACACCTTTCACTCACGTTACTAGTTCGCTATCGGTCTGAGATTAATATTTAGGTTTGGCTGTTAGTCCAGCCAGTTTGGACGCAATTCCCAATGCGCCCTAGTCCGGATACCGAAATTCATAGCTGCAGGTTTACGTTTACGGGACTATCACCCTCTATGGTCTAAAATTCCAAATAAGTTCAACTTATACCTGGTAAGCATTGATCTCGGTCCACAACACCACATCTATTGTACCTTCCGATACAACATTCGGTTTGACCTGATTCCTTTTCACTCGCCGTTACTGGGGAAATCGCAATTGCTTTCTTTTCCTCCACCTACTTGAATGCTTTCGTTCGGTGGGTTCCCTTCCTCTAATGAGGATAATTATGCTTTTTGGACATAAATAGGATTCCTATTCGGGGACCTCTGGATCGAAGGTTGCTTGCACCTACCCAGAGATTATCGCAGCTTGCCACGCCCTTCTTCGGTTTCTCAGCCAAGGTATCCTTTATGTGCCGTTCGACAGAATCGTACTACTTTTCTTTTGGAGTGTATATTACCCACAATACAAAATTTTTAATAGTGCACGACTATATGGGAAGAAGAATATCGTTCGATTATAAACATTTGTGTTTATAATTCTTTGATGTATGGTGGTATGTGTTGCAAAATAATTTTTGCGTTGAGGTTTATCCTAAATCCGTAGATTTATTTTCTCAATCGTAGCTCACAAATTTTGATCGTTGCTACATTTTTTTGCTCCTTAGAGCGTTGTTTTCGCCGGTTTTGTTTCCGACAATACTAAGATAAAGGTCATTCAATTTATACTTTGAGATACATCGCGAATTATGCGCGGAAAAAATGTAAAAAATCAGCAAATTAGCTATTTCCTTTTAGTATTTAGTAGATATATCAGAGTATGATTAAAACAATAATCTATCCTTCTAATTGCTTAGTATAGATCAGAGTTAATTAACCAATGATCAAATGTCAATGGTTAATGTAATATAGGATAATGATTATAGAACGAATAATTTATATGATAAATAATTATTAATTTCATAAAATATACAGATAATGCTGAAAATAGGTGACAATCTCTTTAGATTCTCGAGATAATGATTATCTTAATTGGCTTTATTATACGCATTGATAATAGTACTAATTTAATTGAATTGAACAAATAGAATTGTACTATTATGAGTGAATTGAGGAAAGCAGTTAAGTTATTAGTCAAATCAGGTATTATTGTGGATCAAGAAGCATTTACTATGCTTAAACAGGTTCAAGATCCATTGGGTATTACATCTTCTTTTTTGAGTAATTTTCCAAATAAATCATCATTTACAAAAAATGATTTATTAAATTTGGTTAAAAAACCTATTGTACCAGGTATAAAAGTACCTAAAAGTACCGAATCCAAAGTCACTAAAAGTTCTTCCATTCCAAGAAGGCATCGAACTAGACTATCCATCAAATTAGATCAATCAAATACCGTTACTAATGAACCAGATACTAGAAATGTTGTTTTTAATAAAAATATTTTCAGGACAAAGTTTGAAGATCTACAAGGGTTGAAAAGTTTTGAAACTGATTTTAAAGTTATTAAAGATCCAATCATTAAAGAAAATTTCAAGGGAACAATTGATAACTTAATAGAGTATTTCCAAAGTAGATTTAATAAATTATCAAATATATTTAGAAATAGATTAGATATTCCAAATTTGGTGAAAATAAAAGATTTGGATACAAGACGAGATGAAGGTGAGGTATCAGTTATAGGAATGATTGCAGATAAAAGGTTTAATTCCAATGGAGGAGGTTCTTTAACCATAGAAGATCCTGTTTCAGATAGAATGATACAGGTTATATTACCTTCCAAAGATAAAATACTTGTAGATAAATGTATTCAGATAATGAGTGATACAGTAATTTGTGTGATAGGTTTCTTAAAGAATAGTAATCTTATTGCCAAAGATGTATTATTACCAGATATTCCTAATATGAGACGTAAACATTATGCAGAAATTCCAGCTCATGTTGCATTTCTATCTGATATTCATATTGGATCAAAAAATTTTATTGAAAAACCATTAGATAATTTTATTGAGTTTATAAATGGCAATTATGGGAATAAAAAGATACGTGCATTGGGTGAACAAACCAAATATGTGATGTTTGGAGGTGATGTTGTAGATGGAGTTGGTATATATGTTGACCATCATAAAGATCTTGCTGTTGATGATATAAAAGAACAGTACAGTATTTTCAGTAACTATCTTGAAAGAATTCCAGAAGATGTACAAATTGTTATAATACCTGGAAACCATGATATGGTACGAAATGCAGAGCCACAGCCTAGAATACAGGATAAGCATGCCTCTTCATTGGCAAGAATGGAAAATGTACATTTACTGGCAAACCCAAGCCAAGTAGCATTGCATAATGTAGAAGTGTTATTGTATCATTGTACGAGTATACCAGATATTATGAACAGTATACCGGGAGTTCCAAATGATAAACCTGTTGAAATCATGAAGCATATGTTGAAAGCTAGGCATCTAGCACCTATATGGGGATCTAAAACACCCATTGCAGCAGAAGATGAGGACCATCTTGTAATAGATAGAATTCCGGATATATTTCAAGGGGGACATATGCACATCAATGGAGAGGGGTATTACAAGGGAGTTCAGATTTTAAATAGTGGAACAATGCAAAATCAGACAGCATTTCAAAAATCATTAAACATTATTCCAACACCAGGACAAGTAACAGTTACTAATCTAAAAACACATGAGATGAATAGAATAAATTTTCTTGACTAATTACCAGCCTTCCATTCTTTGCAATGTATTATTGGTTTCTTCTGAATAATCTATTTTACCAAAATTATTGACTGTGATATATTGTTCTTCTCTCTCTTTATTTGTTGCAACTTTTCCTTCAATCCAAAGATCATTCATTTTTAACTCTTCAGTGGTAGCATTTGGATCTATTTTCTCAGTTTTCTCCTTTGCTTCCTCTCCAGACATACCAATTAATTTTTCAGCATTTTTATTGAAGAATTTTGCAATAATAGTAGATACACTGTCATCAAGAGTTAATGTAATAATTATTTTTACTTTTTTGCTGACTTCACCATGAGATGAGCATGTTCCTATATCACTTCCTTCTTCAATATTTATTTTTCTATCACAAGTATTACAGCCATCATAAAATGCAGGTGCAAATATATTCACAATTGTACCTTGTACCCTTACTTTACTTCCATCAATTAAATGGTCAGATAAGTTTTTCTTCTCATAGGTTGTCTTCATGTAAGAATCTGCTGTTTGTAATATAGGACCTAAATCAGAACCTTCAGTTATATTTATAATTGTGCTACTATTTACAGCAATTTCTGGAGGATATTCTTCATTAGGTTTAACCCTTACATTTTTCAATGTGATACCATTACCCTCCTCTAATGATGATACTTTTGATATTTGTTCATTCCATACTGCAACTTTTCCTGAATTTCCATTTGAATCTTGTATATTAAAATTCATCACTTTTGCTTGCCTACCATCTGAAAATTCAACTTCTCTTGGATCAAATATTTTAGTAACTATTCCCTTGACCGTCACACCACTAATAGTCTCAGTTACTTCATTTAAACTGATACTATCCTCTGATAATTTGAATTTATCTTCAACTATATCTGTTTCAACAGATATTTTGGAATTATTATTGAAAACTAGCTCTATTTCTTTGGTATAATTATTTATTTTGGTTCTTACATTTTCTATCTTCAATACATCACTGGTATTAAGTTTGGATAATATTGAAATATCATCACCCCATAATGTCATTCTTATCGCGGCAGTACTATCGTATACAGTTATATTTTGGAGTTTACGTGTTTCTCCATTCTTATCAAACTGTTTCAATTCTCCGATTTCACTCAATTTACCCAGTACAGTAATATTATTCATTTTATCCTCTAATTCTTTTATCGTTGGAACGACTTGTCCACTATAGACTTTAATTGAATCAAATTCAGATTTATCTATTTTGTTGGCTGTAGAATAACTATTAAATGTCAGTTGAATTTCTTCATTTCTTGTACCAACTCTGAGATCAGTCAATTTAACTGTATCTCCTACTTCAAAATTAAATTTGTCAATTGATTCATTCCAGAGTGTGAGTTGAATTGAACCTGTAAGGTCCTTGACTACTGCATTCATTACTCTTCCTTTTTTGCCATCTCTATCAAATTCTACGATACCTCTTTTATCAATTAGCTTTGCTGTAATAGTAACCTCATCATTAGACGTACTGATTGAGGAAATAGTAGCTTCTTCAGCATGTTTTATAGCTGGAAATTTAGATTCATTCTCTCCAGAATTATCAACATCAATAATGCCATGTAAGCCAAGTGATAATTCTACACCACCATCTCTACTAGCTTTTGTTGTGGCACCATTAATTTTTATTATATCACCAATTTTGATATTTTTCTGTTCAATAATGTCACATTTATTATCCCATAATGCCATTCTTACCTCACCTGCATTATCAATAATAACTATGTTCTGTACTTTCCCCATATTTCCATCCTTTCTACTAAAAGTCCTAACTGGAAATATTTTCTATACTCTACCAATAACAGTTACATTTGATTGACCAGGAATCAATTTATCGATAGTGAAAGCTTGAGTTGTATTATCTGAATCTATGGAAATATTCAATTCATCCGCAACCACATATGCAGCTCCCTCCTCAGTCACCATATTGTCCATCAATTCTATCTGTTCATTAATCATTCTTCTTATCGCAGATTCTTCATGACCAGACATTGAAGCTATTTTTTTAATAAGATCATTTATCTTTAAACTATTACTCATAGTATTATCCTCATCTTCTATATTTCATAATATAACATTTAACTATATATATTAATATCACACAGATATTTAAAACTAAAATAAAAATCAATAATTTTTTTTATGTATGTCTTAATAGATTCATCAAAGCATCAGGCACATCAGCATGTGAACTCACCATAGAAAACCGTCCACGTGTCTTTCTAACCATATCCATAGATAGTCTTCTTCCCCAATCATGTTTTGATGGAAGACCTAGAATATGTAATTTTGGAAACCTGAACAGCTGCCTTCTTGGATCTCCACCCTTGTTAAATACCCCATCTGAAACTAAAATTGCAAATTTATTTTTCCCTTTCATTTTTGCTAATTCAATACCTGCTAGTTCTAATGCTTCATTTATATTAGTATAACCCGCACTTTCAGAATCAAGAATACGATTTACTAATTCATCTATGTCTACCTTCTCATGTGCCCTTTTAATTAAATATGCCTTAGTATTGAACAGAACAATAGCAAAGTTATCATGTGCTAAATGATATGCCATAACTGCAACTGCTAGAGCAGCAGTAACAAATTTTCCACCATAAAGAGAGCCAGAAGTATCGAAAATTAACACTCCGGATTTTGTTTTATCTCGCCTTTCAATTGCAACAATATCTTCATATGTTAGAATTCTAGATTCCATAAAGTTCTCAAGAGTTTCTTCATCATCAAATTCTTCAACTCCAGGATAGTATTCTGTTTTTGTTAAAACTTTACCCCTTAAACCTCGTCCTGTTATACCTTTAGATACTTTTATGATACTCCTTCGCGCTAATCTTTTGAATATAGGTCTATATTCCTCAGACAATCTATTCCTTAACATAAAGAAAATATTTGGAGCAGTATCATCACCAGCAGCTGCTCTACGCCCTAACATTTGCACTCCTTCTTTTGATGATAATGCAGAAGACACTGCTGCTTGATTGGACATTGCTAAACCTTGTATTGCAGAAGTATTCTCAACTTGCATTGCTTTTTCAGTCTGAGATTTTATCTGCATGTAAGTCATACCCTTAGACAACTTATTATACTTGGCAGGTGATCTTTTACCTGTGACGATTTCAGCCTCTAAGACCTTTTCATCATCAATTTTACCTCTCATTGAGGATAATTGTTTTTCGAGATCTGATGGAATTTTATTTCCTAAGATCTCTTCTCTCCGAAAAAATCTTGTTCTGAAAGAACTTCCCCAACGATCTCTTTGACAACATCTTCAACTCTTTTGTCAATTCCATCTTCTAATTCTATCTTTGTTGAAAATGCCATTACAGCTGCATCAACCCATGATTCTGGTTTAGTACGATCTAAATATTCTAGAATACCAGCATAATCAATTGCACCTCTTATAGAACTACCTCTTCTCAATTCATCCCAATCTCTTGATCTTCTTGCAACCTTCACTGCAACAGAGATAATTTGTTCATCTTGAACACCACTCTTATACTTAACAATATCAATTTCTTCTTCTTCATCTTGATATCCAAGGCGTATCCAAGAGAATCTATCTTTGAGGGCCTCAGATAAAGGAGTTGTTGCAACAAATTCTTGTGGGTTCATTGAACTTATTATGAAGAAACCTTCTTTAATAGTTACTAAACCTAATTTTGGAATTGTTATAATACCTTCATCCATCGCAGCGAGTAAGACATTTTGAGTTCCTTCAGGCATACGATTCAGTTCATTAAGGAAGAGCACAGATCCATTTTGCATAGAACTGATTAAAGGACCTCTGACAAATGATTCCCAGTTATAACCTTTCTGCATCACGATTGGTGGATCAAAATGCCCTACTAATCTAGCCGCACTATATCGATCATCACCATCAACTCTCTCCAAATTTTGTGAGAAATAGTTTGCAATTGCATGTGCAAGTGTTGTTTTACCTACACCTACATCCCCTTCAAGTAAAAGATGTTTACCTGCAAGTTTTGAAGCTAATGATAGTTTTAGCTCATTTGATCTTCCAATTATATTGAACTTTTTTTGTAAGTCAACAACAATTTCATCTAGAGTTTTTCCATTATATGTGGGGATTGATTCATCGCTCATATTCAATGTAACATAATAATGATAATTCTTTTTAAATTTGAAGTTAAGAATCAAATTTATAATGCTTACTAGTGAGAATAATTTTTTTTTACTAATTTTGTATATGAATTTATAAATTAAAATGAATATACAGAATATAAAATGTCAAAATTAGCTGACGATGATATTGCTATTTCAAAAGGAAGATTACATACTGCTATATGTTTAATTATGACATTAGAACACAGTATAATTGATCTTGAAGAACTAATTAGAGCCACAGGTATGACTTTTATTGATACAAGAAAAGCTATGCATAATTTATCAATGTTAAAGTTAGTTTCTGTTGAACCTATATATCGTGGCGTACCAAAATTTAGAATTATTAATAGATTAGAAGCAAATAAGTTTCTTAAATTATTAGGATTTTGAACTTATCTATCAAGATCTCCAACACAAAGATCAACAGATCCCATAACAGCGGGGATATCTGCCATTTTACCACCAATTATCAAAGGTTTTAATATCTGCAGATTATTATACACAGGGCTTTTTATCTTAACTCTAGCTGGAGTTGGAGTTCCATCACTCAATGCATAAAAACCAGCCTCACCTCTTCCTGATTCTATACGGGTGTAAGCTTCACCTATAGCGGGTTTTCTTGGAATTTTATCTAATCTAAAAGGGTCCGCACCTTTTAATTCATTGTACTTGTCTAATGCTTGCCAACAAATATTTATTGATTCTTGCATCTCTTCTAATCTGATTCTATACCTAGAAAATGCATCACCTTTTGTCCTAGTGGGAATGTTAAATTTATAATTTTCATATCCAAAATACGGATCATTTTTTCTAATATCATATTTGATTCCACTACCTCGTAAAACCGGTCCAGTTGTTCCTAAACTTAAAGCCATTTCTTTGGATAAAAAGCCAATATTCTGGGTTCTCATTCTAAAAATCTGTGCTTCTTCAAGCATATCAAGGAACATGCTATGTAATCTGTTAAACTCTTCAAAATTAGTGGTCATTTTTTTCTCAAAATTTGATGGAAGATCTGCATTCACCCCACCAATTCTTACATAATTGTAAGTTAATCTTGCACCGGTAATCTCCTCAAGCATATTTAAAATATACTCACGAGCATCCATTGGAAAAATTAACATTGCCAATTGACCAATATCAACACTCATAGCAGCTAGCCACAATAAATGGCTGGCAATTCTCTGTAATTCCAAAGTTAATACTCTTAAAATATTTGCTTTTTCAGGAAGTTCAACACCAAATAATTTCTCAATTGTATGAGTGTAAGCAGTTGACCAACTATGACTTTCAACATAACAAAGTCTATCAGTTATAGGTATTCCCTGAATATAAGACCTATTTGTTAATAATTTTTCATAACCACGATGAAGATATCCGATTTGTGGATCTGCATCTACAATTGTCTCACCATCAATAGTTAATCTTACTGACCATAATCCATGCATAGAAGGATGTTGTGGTCCCATAAATAAATTCATTTCTGTTTTTTCTGACATCAGGACATCAACTCATCTTCTGGTTTTCTATAACTAGGTTTTTGATAAACATAGTCATTTCTTAATGGGTAACCATCCCATAAATCCGGTAGGATTAATTTTCTCAAATCTCCATGATCTTTAAATATTACACCTAGCATTTCAAAAGTTTCTCTTTCATGCCATTCCATTCCACTCCAAAGATAACGCAGGGAAGGGACTTCTGGTTTTTCTCTATCAGCAAAAGTTCTGATAACAAGAATTGTTTTGAAGTCTGGATTTCCTAAATACCATGACACCTCAATTTTGTCATCTAAATCAGTTCCCATACAAAAATTTGCATGCTTGAACCCTAATTCATTATGAACGTATTCTGCCAATTCTTTGACTGTATCCTCATCAATTGTAATATATAAACGATCATGTTTATCTAAATTGATTTCTTTAACTTTATTCCCAAATTTATTTTTGATCAAATTAATTTGAGTTTCATCTATACTAATCATTTTTTACATCCACCTCAATGCATTACGCTTCCACCAATAGATGAAGCCAACAAATAAGATCCCTATGAATATAAAGGCTGAAAAAAAGACTCCAATTACATCTTCACCAGAAACATATGCTTTTGCATTTATTATTAGCGCCCAAGCAACTAATAATGAGCTTACAACGTCAAAAACTACAAAGACTAATGCAAACACATAATATTGAAAGTTGAAACGTGATTGAGCTTCCCCTATGGGAACCTCTCCACATTCATAGGCAACAAAAGAGTTTATGCCTTCAAATTGATTTTTTATCTCTTTTTTAGGTGGTCCCATTAATTTATTTACTATAATGAATAATAAGATAAAAACTATAGCGAATAAAAATAAAACTAACACTGAAAGGTATTGTTCGAGTATCTGTATCATATTTTGCACCAAAATTGATAATCTGTATGAGATCGAATAATATAATCTTCTTAAATGTTAGTTCTTTAATCAATAATTGTCGCAATCTGTGTTATGTTTGAGCGCGTAAGTTTCAAATTCGATTTTTATGAAAAAAATATCATAAATGTTGTATGTAATATGAAATTAGTAAGAATACAATTCAGATATTTAATTGAATAATTGAGACTTTTAATCAATTCTTAAATACGTTAATCACGAATAAAAATTATGGATGATTTTGATTTGCTCTTCAATGAGCTTTATAATTCAGGTAATAATTTTATATGTTCTATTGAGAAAATTGAAAACCCTCTATCGATTAATTGTAATAGATTATTGATATGTGGAATGGGGGGGTCTGGAATCAGTGGAAACTATATCACTTTAATAAATCAGTCAGATATAATAGTAGAAGTTAATAAAAATTACAGAATACCAAAACTATTTTCAAATGATTTTGCCATTGTAATCAGTTATTCAGGAAATACTGAAGAAACAATTTACATGATAAAACAATTAAATGAAAATAAAATAAATTATTGTGTAATAACCTCTGGTGGTAAGATAAAAGATATTGCAATATCAAATAATAAGGATGTTTTCACAGTACCTGATGGATTACAGCCAAGAGCCGCCTTTCCACACATATTTGGTACACTGTATGGCTTAACTATGAAACTATTAAAACTACCAATAATTGATGAAACTATGAAGTCAAGGATAATAAACACATATAGTGGATTAAATTCAAACACTTTTATTGAATCAGTCAAAAGAATAACAAATAAAATAATTGACACTACTCCAATTATAATTAGCCCATACCTAATAGAAAGTGTTGGTATTCGATTTCGGTGTCAAATGAATGAAAACTCAAAATTATTTGCATGCAATTTTACAATTCCAGAATTTAGTCATAATGGGATTGTTGGAATTGATGGAAATAAAGGATGTAACCAAACATTTATTATGATACATTCAAAATACATGGATAACAGAACATTAATTCACTACAATTTCTATGTAAATGACATTGAAGAAAAAATTAAAGATATAATTGAAATCAAAAGTGACCAACCAACGTTTTTAGAAGAGATATTAGATTTAACTTGGCAATTGGATTATTTGTCGATTGAATTAGCAAGAGTGCAAAATATAAATCCTATTGAAGTGCCATCCATTGATTTATTGAAAAAATCACTTTCAATTCATTAATAGCTTGATCAATGAATTGATCAGGTTCCTTTCATCTTGAGTAATTTTACGATCTTTTTGTGAAATAGCATATGCTTTTTTCAAAATATCCTTTTTAAAATTATTTAATAATTCAATATCTGTATCCGAAGGTGCTAAATTCTCAATTTTTATTCTCAAAGTTTTTACATCTAGCTTAACCTGTTTTAAAATTGCAAGTTCATCGTCAGTAATTTTACCATCTTCCATTGCAACCATAAGTATTGTACTTAACAAATCCTGTAGTACCTTATCTTCATCTAAAATTGTCATCATTATTATATAATTTTGAGAGCATAAAAATGATGGTATGGTTAATATTTTCAAAAATATTGATATAAGCGATTATTTAGCAATATTTAATTTAATGAAAATTACAAATACGACAGAGTATTATTGAAATGGTAGATTATTTATCTTCATATTTTCTATCAAATATTTTTTGATGAAAAAAAGCAAAAAAAAAAAATCAATAGTATTGATTCAATAAGTAACTATCGATTGACCTAAAAGTGATTAAAAGAATCAATAGTTAGGTGGTTTCACTAAAGGGCTGGTAGCTCAGGTCGGTAGAGCGCTTCGCTTGCAATATCTATTACAAGAACCGAAGAGGCCGCGGGTTCAAATCCCGTCCAGTCCATTTACAAGTGCTTTATGTCTTTATTGTAATATACATTAATATTTTTCA
>JAJRQD010000043.1 GCA_024280435.1 archaeon
CATTACCTTTGGCATTGGTAAAGAGGTTGATTATGAATTGATGGGGCAAATAGCAGCAGATAATGAGGGTACTGTTATCAGAATAAATGAGACGCTAGACATCGGTTTTGCATTGCAGAGCTATGCATCCTTTATTTCAAACGTATCACAGAATGAGGTAATATCATGGGGCTTCCCATTAATTGATGCAGCCGGTCAGGGATTGATAATTACTGCTTCATCCACAATCTATGAGAATGAAGAATTACTGGGTGTATTATCAGTTGATCTGCATCTAAAGGATTTGATTGATGATATTATTAACTTCAGAGGCAATGGAGAGTATACCTTCCTGTTCAATGTCGGTGGTATCTCGCTCATACATGACAGCTTTATAGATATTGATATTAATAAATGGGAGGAGCTAAATGTGAGAAAGCCGATCGAGGAATATGAGACAGATGATCCCAAATTTATTGCACTCAAAGAGATTGCAAAAGCAGGTGGTTATGCATTAGATATTATTTCATATGAGACAGGCCCTAGAGTTGTTGCACTAGCACCAATTGGTAGAACTGGAATTATCTATGGAATTGCAGGTTCACTAGATAATGTGATAAATCCATCTGTGATCTATAAATTATCAACATTATTTATTAATCCCATATCTATTATCCCCGGAATTGGTGGCGGACTTTTTGTTGCAGTAATAATATTTGTATATATCTCTAGGAAAGGATCTCCTAAACTGGTTAAATTTACTGAGAACGTGGTATTAGAAGATATCAGTAAAAAAGATGCGAATAAATCGGAGGTAGATCAAATATGAGTGATAGAAGTTCTTATATCAAGTTATTAGCTATTTCCCTGATTCCAATAATTGTGATCCTGGGTGGGACCATTGCAGGTATATTTCTATTCTCAAATGAATTATCTGTTGAGCTGACTGATGAATACATAAATGATTTATCAGATAATGTTTACGAGGAGGCAATATATACTGCACAACAGATGGAAAAATATTATAGGTACTACAGTGAATTCACAGATGGACTGCATGGATTGATAGCAGGTCTTATAGAGGATAATAAAGATACATCTAGACAGAATTTCAGATATAATCAGGGTACATACTATCCAGAATATTCTGAAAAATACAACAAAACTGTTGACTTTAGAGTTAGTTCCTATAAGCTATTCACTACAAATCTAACTTCGGCAGTAAATGATACATTGAAAAATTCAGCTGCACTTGATAGTTATTTACCTGCATACTATTCTTCTTATGATGACATATTATCAATAGAGTTAATTTATGATGTGGGTGTACATAAAGTATTCCCACATGGATTGCAGAATGAATACACATCAGATCCCAGGAATACAACATTGTATAATTCCAGTATAGTTGAACATAATTTGATAATATCCAAACCTTTTGTATTCAAATTGACAAATGAGATTGCAATTAATTTTACAAGAAGGTTAGTGGTAAATAATCAGCTTATAGGTGTGATATCAGTATCATATCTTTTCCAGAATTTGATTGAATCACTGTATGCAGGAGTTTTAAGAGATACACAAAAGATTTTCCTATATGATGATCAGCTGAATGTCATCACACATTCGGATATAGATCACTCCAGGCGTGCATGGAATGATACCAAGTTGAATCAGACTATTTATGATATTGAGGAAACAACAGATGATTTCAACAATTCAATAGATATCTCTCTCAATGGTACGGTGGTTCGTTCAATTATTGATGATAGTATAGTTGTATTGGTCCCATCAATTTATAATGTGATATTTGCATCAATTGTAGAGTATCCACAGTCTCCGGTGTATGGAAGATACAGGTTGATTGATCTGCTTGCAATACCCTCTGTATTTATTGTATTGTTTGGATTGATATCATATGCCATAATGCGAAAATACGGTATGATCAGGGATATAGATCTGGAGAAACTTGCCTCAACCAATTTAATAGGTGCAGTATTGGAGAATATACCTACTTCAATGGATGATATTGTTGATATGGCGACTGATAAGATCGAGGAGGCCGGAGATAAAGGTGTAGAGATACTAGAAGATGTGAGCAATAACCTTGCAGGAGATCTAGAAGAGAAAGTACTTGAAAAAGTTGATCATATTGTTGATACAGGTGTTCAGAAAATACTTGATCTTGAGCAGAAAGCAATTGATACCAAAGAACAGTTTGCCGAGAACACAATCAACTTTATAGAGAATTCGTATCAAAGCCTAGAAAAGATGGGCGTAGATTTCAATGAGATTGCAGTTGGAGATTTCAGTTCACTTGCAGATGTTGCAGCAGATTCTAAAAAATTGGAGGCAATTCTTATGAGAACAGAATCAATTGATGCAACCAAACTTGCAGAGATACTGAACAAGGATCCAGAGGTAATAAGCAACTGGATTAGTAAAATACCAGAAGAGTATGGTATCACAACAGACAGGTTCCATGTAATATACATTGAGAATGAAAAAGTTGCTAAACATATACCAGAATTGATCAAATCATATACTGGGATAGATATGGATGAGATTGATGTGGATGCAGTGTTAAAAGGTGATTTCACATCAATCGAAGGTATCACTGAAGATGCGATAAAGTTTGGTAAAATACTTAGTGAGGCAGACAGTGTTAAGACTAGAGAATTGGCCAACACACTATCTGTTGATCAGGAAGTTATTGAACAGTGGGTAAGACAATCTCCACCAGAATTTGGATTGAAATTAGAGGAAACTACAATTAATTTTGATAAAGCAAAGATAAAAAATAATTTACCTGCTATCATTAAATCTTATATGAATCTGAAATAATATTGAATACTGATAGTACAAAATACATAAAAAACAATACTTTAAATGAAAAACATTATTAAAACGCGAATTTTCAATGATTTAAGATGAATTTAAAGAATTTGAAACTAACTATTTTGTTAGTTATAGTGTTCACCTCGATATTCAGCCTACCATCATATGGATTAGATGAACCTGAAAATTCATCTACTATAACTTTCAATAGAAAGATTAATTTCAAGATATGGGGATTTGATCAATATTATTACAGAATTGTGAGTAATCTGCTGGATACACTACCTAGCTCTTATATTTATGATAGTAAAACAGATACCACTAATAGAAGTACTTTCCAGGCAAATTACAATGGATATACTTATCATTATCAGGATGTGTTCACATATGAATTTGATTACATCTCAAGTGGATCTGTGGCAAAAACAGGATTATTTGATATAATTAATAGTACTGCAAATAAGGGAAAGGATATCAGTAAAGTATTGAATAATAGCTATGATGGATGGTCCATTTCTGTTGCTAAGATAGATGAGTATATATCAAATTACAATGAGAAAGATATGACCACAATTCATATTCTAGATTTCAGCACCATAAATGAACTTGAGAGCAATTATAACCATTGGTACAAAATAGGTGTGACTGAGAGTATAGATCAACTGAGTGAGGATATGCGAAATATTGCAATGATACCAGGTAGTGCATTATTTTTTGATCCCACTGCAATTGCACCTCTATTTGATAATAATACTGAGATATTGGATAATGTGGGAAGCAATGAATGGTATTCCTACATTTCGGATAAATTATCATTAATGATTGAATATTTAGTATCATCAAGTCCATTATCATCAAATAGACAGCAGACTACAGAGAGAAAAATTCATGTTGCACAATTACTGATTGTAAACAATACCTTGGAGGATTTTGCAATCAAGGCAATTAGAAATCTACAATATGAAGCATTTAAATCAGCCATGAGTGATATACTTCCATATATCTCAATAGAATTTAAGCAGTTTATCATTAGATTAGATTCCAATTTTAAGATTGAGAAATATCTGAAGGAAACCATTGTGGATATAAATGGAACTCCATCAATTATCGTTTCAAATGAATTCTCAGAGGGATTTAAGTCACTTATTAGAGAAGAGGTGTACACAGAGTATCCATCAGGCTACTTCTATCCATTGTTTATTATGGCAAATTCCAATTACACAGAGTATGTACACAAGAATAATAATTCAGTCCCATATGAAACGGGTAATGTAGGCTTTTCATTGATGAATATGAAAGCTTGGAAATTTGAATTATTCTCAAATCTGATGATAAAAGAGCAGATAAGAATTATGGGAAAAACTTTTGGTATCACAGAGTTATCTGAAAAATTTGTCTCTCAGATTGAGAGCCCAATGTCTAGTTATGGAGTATCATACACATGGGATAGGAAATTTACACAGTTAGAGAAGAACAGTTTATCTATCAGAACGGGAATTAGTTTCAGACAAACAACATATAATGAGATCAGATTATACAGAGAAGCTCTTAGAAACTCCCCCTACATATGGATTAATAGAACTGTACTTGATGATATTGAGTTGGAGATAATACTGGGAGATTATCTGTTAAACAAGGGTTTGTTATTGAATTCTACCGTAAATTATATCAAAGCATTTGATATGTGGGAAGAAACACGTGATGAGATAGTTCAAACAATCAAGACAGTGACAAATTCCATATATTTCACGATGTTGATGTCTATTTTTATCTATTTGATATATTCAATAAATAAACTTGGATTACCACTGAATGAATACAGGAAAAAATATAGCTATTAGTAAAATATTTCATTTACAAAAATTATAAGAAGTCAGAATAGCTATGCTCTGCTTTGATTAGCCTGGGCCTCTGTATTCTATCCCTTGTGGATACCTTTCCCCAGCTCTTATACAATCCAAAATCTTCCATTGGTATTTCCTTATCCAAGGGTTTGATTGCAGATATTATCACTGCATATGTTCTGATTGCATCCAGTTTGTCAAACCATGTTTTCTTGTATTCATCAGGTACTATCTGTAAATATGCATCGTCTTTTAGTATTCTATCTCTTCTTATAATTCCTTTCGATAGAAAGCGATGTGTGGCAACTCTTCTATCAACATCCACAAAGAAGCCATTACGGGCAGTATATGGGAATGGTTTTATCAACTGTCCATAGACCATTGAATATGCATTCCACCAGACACCAGGCCAATCTTTAAGGTAGGATTCTAGATCTGAGATTGATATCTGCACTGCATGTTCAAGATAATCCTCAAATACTTTATCTCTCAGTAATATCTCAGCTATTTCCACAGATCATGAATTTAATCTATCTATAATAAAACATATGAAAGGATAATATTTTATTAGCTCTTACTTTATTTAAATTACTTTCTGACTCCTGTATAGTATGAGACCAATGAATTATCAATCCCAAATATATCTAATTCCTCTCTGATATCACTTACAGAGCTGTTATTTATCTTTAATCCGATTATTTTTTGCTCTCCATCAAATATCAGTATACCAGCGGTGGCCTTTGGTCTAACACTAGATACAATAATATCCACATGAATTTCATCAATTGTTATCTCAGATCTTTGTATATGAAGTAATGAATAGCTGAAATATGTATTTACTATCCAGTTATCTGAATGCCCTGTGATAACTATATTTCTGTCAAATGAACCGATATAACCGGTAAGTAGCAATATATACAGAAATATACTATCTATACCGTACAGGAAATCTATATCTCGCATTAAGTACATTGAAATCAACCATATAATCAATGTGTATCTGATCAGAGATCTGTTCCATTCTCTTGATCTGCCTAGAATACTTAGTTGATATTTATCCACTATTTGTAATCCAGTGAATTTGGGCAGTGATAATATAATATTCAATAATTAGAATATACTGATAATGCATAAAAGTATTACCTTTTGATTTATTGTTTCAAGTTCTAATGGTTATTTTCTTTGTAACATTACAAAA
>JAJRQD010000044.1 GCA_024280435.1 archaeon
AGATAAAGGAACAGATAATTTTCAGGATAGAAATTTGAGATTATACCAGAATTCTCCAAATTTATGGAAGGCCACTCACAATTACAACCAGAAAACCTTTGTAGAGCTAGTTTTTGGAACAATAAAATCTAAACCTATCCCGTTAAGTGCTAAGCTTGCAAAAAACAAGAAAAAACAGATTATAGTGAAGTTTCTTGTGTACAATTTCAATATGATGCTGGATTTGGAGAATTTGAGGTGAAGATAAAATTTAAACACCACATTAAATAGAGAAGATTATCATTTCACGTTTTTTTGGAATGAATAATCACGAAAATATAATTATAAATCAGAAGTGAAGTGAATTTATGTCCCAAATATGACAGACTTAAATTAATCGATCGAATTAAATTTCAACATAGTTCCATCCGAAATTTTTCCATCCAAAATGATTGGTTAAAATCAAACTATGGAATTTATTTTTAAAACTTAATAATTTGAATGATTTCTTAATAAAATATGAAAAACTCTTTTATTTTTTTAATAAGATAGTTATAATAACATCTTCATGATCATTTATGAAAGATCAACATAAATTGTTAACAGAAAAATATCATGAAGGTCTTAAGGAAAGAGAGAAGAAGAATTTAGAAAATGCATTAGGTTTATTCATTGAATGTGAGGTAATGAATGTTATTACTAAAAAGCTTGATTTATTTTTTCATATAATGGTCATTAAAATCGATCTTTATCGCAGATTAAAAAAATATCCAGAATGTGAGAACACCATAGTTAAATTATTATTATTATTTAAAAGAATCGAAGCTAATAAATCAGGTACAACAAAATTAAAAGAATACTGGATTATTAAAGTAAGTGTACTAAGAGAAGCAACTTTATATTTTAGGGATATCGGGAAATACAAAATAGCGAATGAATATATTTTACTCGCAATTAAGATCGCAGAGGACTACCAAATATTATCTAAAGATATTTTAATACCTTTATTAGAAACAATAGCAGATATCCATATTAATTTGGGGAATTATGATTTAGGAATATTACAGTTAACAAAAATATTAGAAAAAATTGAAGCATATCAAGAAGAAGATATTTTCTATGTTGAAATTAAAAGGATTGGACTTCTAAAACTAGGTCAATTATACAAAGCCTGCAATAAAAACAATGAAGGAATATATTACTTAGAAGAATCTCTAGAGTATGATAGATATGGATCATTTTCTTATATTTCCACTAAACAATCTATATTGCAAGCTAACTCTCAATTAATTAGGGATGCCCAATTAAACCCTGAACTTGAACATGATATAGATGAAAAATATAATCTTAATAATTTGATTGATGAAGCCAATCTTTTACTAAACCAAATTAAAAAATTATATTATGATAAAATAGATTCGAAAAAATATGTAGATAATCTTACTACTGCATATCATGATTTAGCTACTCTTTATTATTACAACTGCAATTATATTGCTGCATTAGTAAACATTATTAGCTGTTTAAAATTAAAATTTGAATTTTGTAATGAGGAAAGCATATTAGGTTCATTGTTATTACAGTATTCAATAAACGAGGAATTAGAAAAGGGAGATGCTATTGAAAAATTATCAGAGATTATAAAAATTTTAGATAAAATTGAAAATCCAAAAAAAGAAATTGATGGATATTATAATGTTGCACAACATTTGTTAAATCAATCTAAATATGAAGAAGCAGAATATTTCTTCGTAAATACTTATCATAAACTAATTAATTTCCGAAAAATAACATCTATTACTCATGATATCAAATCCAATATAACTAATAGGTATTATAGACTTGGATTTACATGGGCAATATCAAGATTTTATTCAAATGATTATTCAATTATTAGTGATGTATGGGACGTTCTTGAACGATCTTTAAATATCGAATTATCAAACCAACTCGAAAACTTTGAACCAGATGTAGAGCACGAACTTGAAAGATTAAAAATATTAACAAATTTTCAAAAATGTAAAATATTTATTATAGGAATAATATCTGATTTTGTTCCTAATGCCCAATCAATAGTGTTAAAATTGACTATGTCAAATATACAAGAGATAAACCATATCAATTTATCAAATTTGAATGATTTTACGCATACAGATATTAGTTATATTACTGATAAAATAAAGATAAATGAAATAAATAACTTGGAAGATTTTGAAAATAGATTAGATTCTATTTCACAAGATGTATTCAGTAATTTGTTTGATCAATCTTTTGATCAAATATCTTTCTTCAATGAGATTGATAATATCATATTATTGCCATATGGAAGATTACAAAAATTACCACTAGAAGAATTATTAAACAGATATTTACTTCAAAATAAAATAAAATATAGTGGCATTATCGTTAGAGCTGCATCTATAATTTCATATAACAATAGTCTGGAAAATATAAATAATAATTCTAAAGAAAAGTTTCAAGCAATTATTGTTGATAATCCAAATGGTGATCCAAATCTAAATGTTTCAGAATGTGAAAATATTAGAGATATTTTTAATAATCATTCAATTTCGATCAATAATTTTGATGAATCAAATGCTTTTAAAAATGACATATTTAAAACAATCAATGAGTGTTATGAAAGAGGTATCATCTATCACCATTCAAGCCATGGAATTTTTCCAAGAGACCCAACACTACAATCTATTGAAGTAAAAGATGGATGGTTATCTATGAATGATTTCCTTGAAATACCAATAAGATTGGCAAAACCCTCATTAGTGTCACTATCAACATGTCAATCAGGGACATTGCAGAATGGAATTTCATCTGAACTATTAGGTATTCCAATGTCATTGATAAGTCTTGGATTCAATACAATTATAGCATCTCTTTATGAAGTAGATATTCAAGTTGCTAAACAATTTTTTGAACAATTTTATAAATTATTGTTTGAAGGGAATAATTCAGGAGAAGCATTTCAAGCTAGTATTGAATTGCTAAAAAAAGATTTATCAAAACGCAATAACCTTTGGGATTTTATTTCAATTATTAGTTGGCATCATATAGGACCCCCATTTTATGTTCATTAGTATGATAATAAATTTCATTTAATCAACAAAATCAAAATGAATATGGTATCTTTTTTTTGTACAACTTCTCTTTCTAAAAATAGGAATTTGCGAAATTTCGGATCTAGAACTGATTTATCGAAATGATAATCTAAATTCAATTCTCATAAATTGTTATTGAAGAGTTTAGTTTTTGTTGCAATAAAATTTTTATTTTGAATTAATAACAATTGAGTATAGAAATAATCGAAATTAGTCGAATTATTAATTTGCATCATTTAATCTGCACGCCGACATTATTTTTAACTAAATATGATGTATGACAATATGTTTTAGTCTATCATTTTCAGATTATTACTCTTGTATGTTTTACTCTGTAAAATATTCATGAAATCATAACTATTTCACATATTGTCAATTTCATAGTGATTTGTCCATTTAAGCTCCTTATGTATTTTTCGTTCTATCTCTTCCATCTTGGATAACAGGAAACAGTATAGTGTTTTTTCTCTTTCCACTTCAAATAACCATAAACATACTGCCAAATAAATCAATTATTAACAATAAATCATATGTCATAAATCTAAATTGAAGGTCAATTTTAAATAGTCTATTTACCCTAAAAGAATAAATATATTAGTTGTAGTAACTAGCTAGTTATCATATATTCATCAGTTATTACTGCTGTTTCACCCTAAAATGCACTCTTTGAAATATATGCCAAAATTTTGGGTAAAGTTTAATGATCAATATCTTTTCAAAGTTGGGTTGAGATAAAATTAAAACTATAGATTAAGCTGGTTCTTAGAGATTTTGATTACAAAATAGAGTACAATAAAAATCAGACAATCTGTTTCATAGAAATTTTAAATAATGAAACCTTGTTTCCATATATTTTTCTAAAATCAATAATAACATTTAGCGTTAAATTCAGAATATATTCATCTTTAGATTATTCTCTACACAATTATTGAAATTGTGACTTTAAATAATAGAACCAATATAGGAGAAGGGTATATTTTAAAAATAATTGATTTTTCCTCCAAGAAGAGATAATTTATGTCTTCAAGACGGTCTTCATCATCGGGTGAAATTAATGCAATTAAAGGTTATAACTCTCAATATAAAGCAGGATTACTTCGTATTCTTAGATTAATAAAAAATAATAATTTTAAAAAATTACATATCGTGGATTTTAATGCAAAAAGTGTAGATGATTTTGTGATATTTACAAAAGATATGACAACAGAGGCATATCAGGTAAAAAATATTGAATCACAGCCTGATATAAGATATAATGATTTTTGTAATAAATCTAATGGGGATGGATATATTAAGCAATTTTCGAAAGCTTGGCTCTCATTAAAAACACATTATCCTGATTATACACCTAAGCTTTATTTAATGACAAATCAATATCCAAGCGATAATCCAAATGCATATTTACCAGATTCGTCTATGATTTTCAATTCAAGAGAAAAGACGTTTTCTAATTTTATTGAAGAAGTTTGGTTGGTTAGAAAAAGAGCAATGATGTTAAATGAACCATTTATTACAGCTTCACGATGGGAAGAGGCATATAAGAAATGGGAAATCACCACAAATCTTAAAAAAAATGAATTAGACGATTTTTTTAATAGTGTTATCTTTCTCTTTAATAACAAACTTCCTAATCAAACTGATCTAGATGACATCATTGAGAAAAATGTCTGGAATGAAATCTATATTGAGTTTTTACAAAAAATTGATGAGGCCAATAGCCAGAATATAAATTATAAGCCTGTCCAAAAAATATTCTGTAATACTTTGATCCGTTAGGCTCAATGGTATTATTGTGAACGGCTGAAAATAAATGTGCGCTGGATTCGGCTAGAACCAAACTATATATAAGTATGAAGGCCTAGAATGACTAGTGCGACTAACACAAATCACAGACCCTCATGAACTGAAGAAATTTTTACTTTTACATCAAGATTTCCTTAGACCCAAATTCCCAGATGCAAAAATTACATCAAAAAGAGGTAGACCAAGAATTGGCCTTCGATGGGTTATAGTGGCAATCTGCGTGTTTATGAGGGTGAATAATATAGTTTGGAGGGATCTACCTCACAATCTTAAATTATGTAAATTTTTGATAGAAGAGGGATATCTCAACAAAATTTCAAGCAAATCCACTTTTCATCATTATTGGGACACAGTATCGCAATCCAGCTTGGAGAGCTGGATAAGGATGTCAGGGTACTCCCTGACATCTGTTGATGATACAGATCTGGCAATAGATAGCTCCGGATTTGAACTTAGCATTGGTAAATTCTGGAGACTTGTAAAATGGGGAAGGAGGGCTATTTATAAGAGTTCAGATATTTTCTGCAAGGTACACATAGCAGTAGCCCTACCCAGTAGGGCTGTGGTTGGTGTTGAAACATCAAAGGGCACCGTACATGATTCTGTGTTGTTTGGTCCACTCTGGAAACATATGTATGCAAGAGTAAAACGGAAAATTAGACGTACACACCTTGATAAGGGATACTGGAGTGAGAATATCATTAATTTCCTTCATCAGGATAAAAAGAAAGCTGTAATTCCCTGCAAAATAAATTCTATGGATCATGGGACTTCCAGGCCCATGGATCTGCTGGTTCGACAGCAGAGAACCATGCCATGTCTCTATCAAAGAAACAATAAAACTCATCTCAGAGCGGAGGTGGAGCATGTTTTTGGAGAGGGAACCATGTATCATGTAATCCCAAGGGATTACAAGATACACAACAAGCTCAAGACCTTGTTGTGTATTTTTCTGTGGTATAATCATGAATTAATGGTAAAGGAGGTGATATCTTAGAAATTTAATTTTTGGACATGCTTTAGTATATTGAAAGTGATTTCATCTTATTCGAATCATTTGTATAAGTTATTTAGTTCTACTAATATTTGGGATCTCCCGTATTCTTATGATGAGGATGATTTCTATTACCAATACAAAGATTTCCTAAATAATTTTTCAGAAAATCAATTGTTTTGGAATTATCTTGTAAATAAAGAAAAGGAGCAATTGTATACTCTTTTCCAAGGATTTAACCTGATACAGCTAACCAATTTACTAGATTCTGAAATGATATTCAATTCAGTAATGGATGATAAAAGATTCACTAATATAATAATCACTCAATTTACCTATGATAAATACCAAGAATACCAAATATCTGGAAGAAAAAGTGCTATGCAAAGATTCTCATATTCCCAACCAAGATTTCTCAGCTTCATTAAAAAAATAATAGAATCCAAGTACTCAGATATTTTCAAAAAATTACAGAACCAAGATGATTTCGATTTAATTAGGATTGTCCTGAAATCTAATTTTCCTTCCGAGGTAAGAGATACCTTGAAGATAATTTCACTCTTACATAATGAATCCAATTTTCAAGAATATGTGATTAATCATATACAGGGAATAAAATTGGTTCAACAATTAGTAAATGATACATACTATTATTATGGTTATGAGATACCTGTTATTCTGAAGTTTGCAAAGGATAAACTGCCTTTTGAAATTATTGAAAAAGTAACAAAAAGACACAATGATTGTCTATCAGATCATGCAGATAAAACAGGCAAGAATCAAGGCTTCAAAGCAAGAACATCAAGTGCTGCATCAAAAAAATCAGGTAAATCTAATAAATAATACTGTACATCGAAAGAAGAAGGTAGTTAATTGATATTTAATATAACTCTTCTACTAATCCATTCATCTCCCAACAATACAATAATGAGTAATTGGATAATTTAACTAGCTAAAGAAAATAACCTGCCTTTTTACTATAATTATAAATTAATTGCTAACATTGTGTAATTCTCAACATTAGAGATATGAGATCTTTTTTTAATTGTATGGAAATAAATCTCCTGACATTGAATTTACCTAGAATAAAAGTAGTTGATATAAAAGAATATGATAAGTATCATTACTTTATACATCCTAGTAATAAGTAATTCCTGATGATCAATGAAATAGTGATTACAGAAAATAAAATTGAAATAATTCCGTTACCAATTCATTCTAATCCTGAAACATACATATTAAGTGAATGGGTATGTAAGGTAGCACTAAATAATAAATTAGATTTTTTAATATTATTTAATTCAATTCAAAAATTAATGGAAATACATGGTATCAATTGGGTTGAATCACTGTCGAGGATTACATTAACATCAAAATCCAGAATAAGGAAGATGGAAGAAAATATCGATTTTAAGATGGAAGGTTATAATTGTCCTTTTATTATGTGTAGGAAGAAATTGTCATATTCCAATCATTATAAAGAACATATTAGAACTCATACTGGAGAAAAACCATACAAGTGTGAAATTTGCAGTAATTCATATGCACATTTAGGAAGTTTAAAATCACACATCTGGAGCCACAAAGGGGAGAAACGTTATAATTGTGAAATATGTAGTAGTAGATTCATAACTTCTAATCAACTAGCAGTTCATAAGCGAGTACATTCAGGTAAAAGACCCTACAAATGTGATTCATGTGGATAAAAACTTAGGACATCAGGCCATTTAGTAATTCATAATAGAACGCATACTGGAGAAAAACCTTATCAATGTAATATTTTTGAAGATATGTTCTCTGATTCAAGTAATTTAAGAAGGTATGAAAAAAAAAACATATAAAGTTATAAAATTATCAACACTTATACAAATATACGTATTAATCTCCGATTATTAATATTGTAGTCAATAATTATTAATATATGAAGAATATTAAACGACCATTCTTAACCAGATCAAATATAACATTCTTTGGACGTTTTACAATGTTTTTTTCAGTATATGGTTACATATTTTTACTTGGATTACTTTCTTTATTTTATAACAATCCTGATAATAAAGGGCTTTTATATTTTTCAATAATAATATTGATAATCTGGGTTTTGTCCTATACATACTTCTTTTATTTGTTTAAAGAATTAAAAAATGGAAAGCACAAGAAAATAACTATCACAAGCTTGGAACCTGATACTAAATCTTTTACAGAATATCTATTTTCTTATTTAATCCCTTTAATAACTTTTGGAGTTTTTAATTTAGTTGAAATGTATATTTCAATACTAGTCTTTTTAATTTTATTATATTATGTGATGAACTCGAAACTTTTGTTTATTAATCCAATTTTATTATTTTTGGGTTACAAGTATTATCAAGTTTGGTCAAATGAATATAAAAACCCTATATTATTAATATCAAATAATGAAGATATTTATAAAGTTAAAGAAGAAACAATTTATATGGTTAGTCATTTAGACATGGGTGTATATTTAGGGTGGGGAATTCATAAATGAATCTTGAAGTTCTATCGAGTATTATCAGAGATCAAGAATTGTTATCTGATTTAATTTTTATAAAGTATTTACCATCTAAAACATTTAATGCTGCTGAAATTGAGATACATCACACTATGCAACTTAAGTTGTATAACTTATTGAAAAATTTTATTGATAAAGTAAAAAATCATAAAATTCAAGAATATGAGTATGATCTTAATGTTAAGGATACTTACTCTACCTTGAATGTTAATGAAACAGTTAATATTAAAGAATTCTATGAAAATTTTATTCAATTAACAGATATCGAACCTATTAATACATTGTCAAATTTAACCAAAATGTTCAATGTTTATGTAATCGTCTGTGAATATGAAGATAATGGGATCACTAAGAGAATTATTGGAATTAAAAAAATAAAACCACGATATCTATTGAAAGACGATAAAATATTTCTGGTAAAAAAATTTAATCGATTTAAATTAGAAGAGGAACCAGTATTCACTATTGAACCGGATTTTGATTGTATTATTTTCAATAATGATCCAAAAATATTAGTTTTTCACACTCAGAACTTTGAATCAATATTTAACTATAAAGAAGTGATAATTAAGAAAATTAAAGAGTTCACAACAACTATCGAGAATATCGATTTTATCAAAGGCTGGGAATATACTGAAAATATAATTATTTCAAATACACATTATATTAGAAAATTAGCTAGAGTAATTAGAAGAAAAATTTATGAAGAAATAGATATGAATAAACTAACAAATGCAAATAAAGAATATAAACTAGATATTCCAATCATTAAAAATAAAATAATTATTCCTTCTAAACCAACTAAAAAACAAATCTACCAAATTTTGAAAGCACTGAATGATGATTTTACAAAATCAATTACAACAGAAAGAGTATATTCTATTGAAGGTTCAAAAGAGGAATTAGATTAGGTATTGATATATTCAAATTTAAAAATTCAAAATGTTATGAAAGATATAAAAATTTTAATCACTTAACTGGTTTAATTAATTGTGCATATACATCTGCCTTGGGAAGTAATGCATGCATTTTCTTAAAATGGGAAATATTCGCGTATTCTAAATTTACAATCATCCCAAATCAATAAATTGATTTTATCAAGCATAAAATAAAAAATGTAGTAGTATATAGAGTTTGTATTATAATAAATTTCCCAGTTAAATTATACTACTCTAAGCTTTGATTCTGCATTTTGAAACTGAGATCTTGTAAAATATATTTTCAAGCATTGAAATCACACAATAATTGAATCGCATTTATTTCCAGAACTTGTCTTTTTGCAGGGATATATTAGAAATATTACCCACAATTGACCTATAATTCAATTTAGAGGAGTTTAATTTTGAACAATCTCTATACAATATTTATTTAATTATTTTATAACTTTTTTTTGAATAATATAATTTCAAGATCCTATGGTTTAAAAAATTGACGAATTAATATATTGTATCATTAATTTTGTACAAAATTCTTTAAATTATTTTTTGTATCATTTATTCTGCACGTCTACACTGATTGTATATTAATCAAAACTCTCGACATATTCAAGAGATTGATGTCTGAAGTAAGTATCATACAACTCTGCATAATGTCCCTTGGCTTTCATCAGTGCATTATGAGTGCCTTCCTCTATAATCTTACCATCTCTCATCACAATTATTCTATCCACATTTTTTATTGTTGACAATCTGTGTGCGATG
>JAJRQD010000045.1 GCA_024280435.1 archaeon
GATAAATACTTTTTTAGAAAATATATTGTTTTCCTGAACAGTTTTCAGAATTATTCTCGAAATCTCAATTGCCTCAAGAACTATATCCTTATGATATGATAGTTTAATCTCCTCAAATAACAATTTCAGATATTGTATTTTAGAGATAGATGATATCTCAAAATCATACTGATTCCATTCAAATAACTTTCGGAATATCCGTTGAGCTTCTGATTTTTGATTCATTCTGGGTGATCTCATCAGGTCCATTGCTTTTATCAGTAAATACCGATTGTTGATGATTTGGTTCTCAGTTTGACGATACAGATCAAATAATTTTGATAGTTCATTATCAACGATCTCACCTTTACCAAGTATTACTCTACAATAATCAAATAGAGATGCAGAATACCATAATTCATTATCAAGGTTTTCAAATAACTGAATGCTATTCTTTAGAAACTTCTCAGCATCTGAAATCAGATTCATCTCAAAATGTAGTATACCTATATATCTTAGCTGTATTGCAAGGTTAAAATTATTCATCAATGAACGACGTAGTACCAGTGCTTGGTTATGATAATGCAAAGATAAATTGTAATCACCAAGAATTCTGTATACTTCTCCCATATTGGAATATATTCTTGCCCTGTGTGAGGGATAATCATGTTCTCCTAGAAGACTTAATGCGGTGGTATAATCTGCAATAGCTCTTGTAAAAACTCCTTTCATATGATAGGCATATGCAAGATTATTGTAACAATTAGATAGCAATGGTATATCTTTCAGTCGTTTAATCAGCTGAAAACTCTCCTCAAGATAGTAAATCCCCTTGTCTAGATTACCCGACTCAATATTATATGATGCGATGACATTCAGTAACCTACCATGCTCTTTCACTACCTGTTCTTTTTCTGAACTGTTTAATTCCTTAATTGATTGTAATGCTTCTTCTGCTATATCAAACGCAATCTGATGTTTTCCCTGTCTAAATCTTGCCCATGCCATCCAGTAATATGCTTCATATGATTGACTTAGAGTAATGTCTGTTTTCAATTCAAAAACTTTTGATGCATAATGAAATTGCTCATCAAAAGCACCCAATCCATGTGATAGCTCTGCATTGAGTAATAGATTTATTATTGTGTTATCCAATCCGTTCAGCTTAATCGCAATTTCATCATATTTACCTTTCAGTATTTCAGTTTTGATATTAGTTGGATCAACACTCATTATGTACTACTATAATCAAGATCATTTAATCTTATTTTTATTTCACGAATTTAAAAATAGTAAATATTATGTTTTTTATCAATTACATTTTAAAAAATAATATGTAAAAAGTATTAATTTATTAGGTTGATTTTTTCATTTTGATTGTGGAAAATAAATTTTATTTTATTTCTATTTTGATACTGAGTTCTAGCTTATTAGGTGTAATGGGTCTAGAAATATCTCAAGAACGAAACAATTCATTTACTGAAATGTTAGATATCAATTTTGAATTGGAATATCCAGAAATAGCTTTTGTGCATAATTCATTCAATGGTGCAGCTTATAGTGGTTTTTATTCAGCATTTGTCAAAACTTCATATGGGGATTATAATGAACCCAAACTAAGTGCAGCATCTTATTTTATAAGGAACCCCAAATATACCTGGAGTACCTCAAATCCAACTACATTTATTAGTAAAATCATAGCAGAGGGATATCCTGCTGATAAAATTAATTATATCAATGATGAGGATGTTCACTTTGATAATCTTTATGATATAAATGGTAAACCTAAGTATTCAACTATTATTTATGTACACAATGAATATGTGACAATGGATCAGTATCTCAATACAATAAAATTTATTAAAAGTGGAGGAAATGTAATTGTACTCAATGGAAATGCATTTTTTGCAGAAGTTGATTATCGTGAGGATACAAACAAAGTATATCTAGTTTCTGGGCATAGTTGGGATTTTGATGGTGAGAATGGAACAACATCTGGAAATTACTATAGATTTTACAGATATGGTGTCAGCACAGAGCATAGGAATATGTTTGGAAGCAGGTATTGCATGTTCAATAAGGGTAGCTTTTCTGGTGCATACATGAATAGCACTAAACCAAATTCACATCCAATTGCAACGAAGATGGATGAGGATGGATATTCAGTGGTGGGTAAGAATATTGGTAGTCATGAAGAGAATTGTGTTATTACTCCTAATTACCATGAAATTGCAGATTGGAGAGGAACTTACAATCAACCTAATAGAGGTGTAAAAGTATATGAATTTCTGCCATTTGGACCAGTTGGTGGGAGTTTAATCCATTTGGGACTTTACAGTACTGATTTCATCGGATATAGAGCAGATGTTAGAAAGTTAATTGTAGAAACAATAAAACACCAAGCCAATTATTTTGATAATATTCCTTGGATTAGATATCCTATGGATGGTGCGGTATTGAAAGATAACGTGATACTTGATATAAGAGGGTCTGATGATATAGAGATATATCTTGATGGTATTTATCATCAAGATTTAACTTCAGGTAGTTCACTCGATTTTTTGGATGAGGGAACACATTCATTGAGAGTAATTTTTCAAAATACAATAAGGGAGGTTAAATTCACAATTGATCGTACTCAACCTGTATTTAGCTTTACATACAATAATAGCTTACCACTAAATGATTCTAGAAGAGCTATTCCAATTAGGGCTAATGTTACAGATGATAATATTGAAAGTATTTATTGGATGCAGTATAAGGATATTCGAAATATAGTTAAGACCAAAACAATTACCGCAGATGGTATATCCACTAACCCATCATATATCGATATCAATATTGATAACGCAGATCACAATTTCGCAATAAAAATAATTGCTGTTGATAGTGCGGGAAATTCTGCCACAAATTATTTTGTTGTGAATGATAACACAACACTCCCTGCAATTATACAAGACCAACCTAAATTGATACGTAATTCTCAGGATGAGATAAAAATAATAATACCTAAAAATCAAAATGTACTATCAATTTTACAGATCTCCAATGATTTTGGAGAGCCATGGCAAAATTATAAGTTTAATAATTATACTGATACTGAGCTTATTGCAACTTACAGTCGAAATGAAGATCGACTATGGTACAGGGTAGCTCTAAGATTCAATAATAGTGTTGACTATATACATTCCATCCGATCATATCAGTGGGACCTTAAATGTGCCTAATATTAGATTGTATAATCTTACCAGGATGCAATTATCGGGTGATAATATACAAATAGGTCTGAATAAATACAATAATGGGTCCTCAACACACCGTATTTTATTATTAAAGAATAATTCTGTAGTCCATAGTTCAGAAAATTTTACTACTTTCAATAAATCATTTCTGCGTAATTATACAATTCCTAATGTAGCTGAGGGAGAATATGAAATACTGGTGAATTCATATTTTAATAAACATAATAATTCTTATTCATTTCCAATTTACTTGAATTACAATAAACCTACTGTGATCTCAGAAACTGTTAATTTTGATATAAATCAAACAAATTTTAATTTAAACCATAAATTCAACGTAAATTCAGCCGTAATAAAAATAGAATATAATGATGAAATCATTAAACAACAATCTGCAGATCTTATTATCGATATTAAAGTAGAAACAAATTACAATGCATCCTTTAAAATACTTGAATATGATATTGCTGGAAATTTAATTAAAATAACCACATACAATGGATTGTTATATTTTGCCCCTGCTATTATTACAGGATTTGTATCATATGAGATCAACGAGGATGAAGATTTGGTAATCTCATGGAATATCATATCTGATCTGCTGTACGACTATAATCTGTATATTAATGATATTATAGTGGAAAATGAGAATTCTTCCAATTCTGAAATAATTTCATATGATACAACCTTACTCCTACCAGGTGAATACAATTTAACAATTGAGGTTGTGAATGAATATTCTAAGAGGGTGGTGTTCACAACAATTCTTGTAATATTAAAAATTGAGGTTCCTAAAACTGAAGCTAATGATAGTAGTGAAATTATTTCTTACCATGGACCTTCTAATCCTCGCAATCAAAATAATAGTATTACTGAAAATAATTATTTTGATATTTTGTTAATTGGATCAAGTATATTCGGTGCAGGAACTCTTCTTATCATTATATTATTGAAAAGAAAAAAAATATTTAAATTTTGAAGTTCAATTTTCATTAATATTAATTTAAGTTTGCATTACATTTAAAAAGTTGTAGTTAATTTGATTTCTATATGTTTATTGATACTCACATAGATACTCTCTGGGCAATGAAAAAGCAAAATCGTGAGTTCTATGAAAGTTCTGATGAGGGGCATATAGATTTATCCCGTGCTCAGGAAGCTAATCTATTAGCAGGTTTTTTTACAGGTTATCCATCTAATTCTACCTATACAACTGAGAAGATGATGGCTGATTGGGTAAAAATGGTGAACCAACCGAAGAATATGATGTATCAAATCAAGAGCTTCAAAGATTTGGAGAATCTTGAGATGCAAAGGAATGGTAATAGGATGAATGAGATGGAAATTGGAGTGATCCTCTCTCTAGAAGGTTCTTCTGGTATTGACACCGGACTGAATCGCTTGTACATCTATTATCAGATGGGATTGAGATCAATTGGGCTTACGTGGAATGAAGAGAACCAATTCGCAACCGGTCAGGCGCAGGGAGAGCATAGAGGACTAACTGGTGAGGGATTTGATCTTTTATCAGCAGTAGAAGATCTTGGCATCATTATTGATGTGTCACATCTAAATGATAAATCATTCTGGGATGTGCTCAACAACACAAATTCTCCTGTAATTGCATCTCATTCCAATGTGAGGTATTTGGCAGATCATAGACGAAATTTGACAAGAGAGATGATTGAAGCGATCCATTCCTCTGGGGGAAGTATCGGTATTAATCTGTGTACACATTTTCTCAATGATGATGCAGAGAAAGCTAGTATGAATGATGCTATCAGAATGTTTGGTGAAATAATTAAAATTGCAGATATAAAATCAGTTCATCTTGGAGCGGATTTGGATGGTGCTCCTTTACCAAGAGATATGAAAGATATATCCTCAATTCCAGAATTATTCAATAATCTTAAATTAGATCTTAATCTTTCTAACAATGAATTGAACCTAATTAAAAAAGATAATGTGAAACGAATTATTAAAAAAATATGGAATTAAAATATATAAATCTAAAAATAGTGCATATCATATTCAATTTCTAATCAATAAATTGAATTTTATACGAAATACATATAAAATGATGAAAATTATTATAAATTATTGCATTTATATATTAATAATTGCATTTTTACAACTAGTTTTTAAAAAATATCCTGTGCACTCTTTTGCTAGGAAAGATTTATTAATGATAAATAAATTGTGATTATGGACAAATTGTCCGGAGTAAAAACTATGTTAAGAATGAAACTAAAAACCCTAACCCTCAAAATTATACCATTACTACTTGTGATACTAAGTTTTGTCAGATCATCCAGCGGTGATATTGCTGAACCTGTATGGACTGAATAAAAATAGAATTTTTTGATAATAACTCTATAAATCTATGAATTATAATATATTTTCATACCAAAGTATTAATGTGAATATTGGACAATATAAATTGCTAACCTGTGAATATAACTCAATTACAACAATTTGAAAAATCTGGTAAACTTGATGAGGCATTAAAAAGTATAAATTTAATTGAAAGTAGGGATACTAAGATTAATCTTCTTGAAATTAAAATTCTATTAAATAAAGGTAATTTTATTTTAGCTAAAACAAAAATTAATCAATTAGAAAACTTTTCTGAAAATTTATCTTTAATAGAGAATATTGAACTTCAGTTATACAAAATAAAAACACATCTCTCTTCAGGTGAGATTGATGAAGCAGAAAAAGTGATGGAATATATAAATATACAGATTTCTGATAATAACTATATACTTGACAATAATTTAAAGCTCAAGGGCATTTTTCTACTTAACAATGGGTGGCTAAATGAGAAAAAAACAAATTGGAATATTTCCTTGGATAACTATAATGCTGCAAGAAAAGTTTATTTAAAATTGGATGATAAACAAGAATATACAATTATACAACAAAAAATAGCAAATATATTACAAAAGCAGAATAAACTGAAAAAAGCATACAAAATTCTTGAGGCAGTGTTGATTGATCAAAGAAAATTTGGTAATAAACATATTATAATTGAAACATTGACAATATTGGGTATAATTAGAGCTAAACAAAGGTTATTTGATGATGCCTTTCTCTATCTAAATGAGTCTAGGGAAATTAGTATCGCTATAAATTGCAAGCAGAAATTAGCTAAAGCAAATAACAATATAGGTAATGTCTTGAGAATTAAAAATGAATCTACGAAGTCTATCCAGTATTATTCAGTTGCAATTGCAAATGCACGAGACTTGGGCGATTTTGATACTATTAATGCAGCCACTATTAATCTGGGCTCAATTCATCTGGATCGAGGAGACTTAGATAATGCAATTAACACATATGCAGTTGTACTATCAAATTTAGAAAATATACGTGACAATCATTTATTGGGGATTGTAATAAATAATATGGGGCTTGCTTATGAAAAACGTGGTGATTTAACAAATGCACTTGAATATTATAATAAAGCACTAGAGATACGACAAAAGGTGTCAAATAAACAAAATCTTGCAAAAACAATGCAGAGCATTGGACACGTGCATATATTAAAAGGAAATCTAAATATTGCATTTGATTATTTGATTAAAGCTAGTCATATTCTGGAAAAAGGTGGTGATAAAATTAAAATAGCTGATGTATATCATAATTTAGCAACAGTACATTCACAAATCCAGAATATCGAGGAGGCAGAAAAATATTATTTAAAAAGTTTAAAGCTACGTGAAGAAATAAAAAATGAGATTAATTTATCATATAGTCTGTTCAATATCATTATGTTCTATCATAAGAATAATAAAAATTCACAAAAATATTTGAAACAATTTCGAAAATTAGCGAAAAAAAGTAATAATAATATTGTTAAAATGAGGTTCAATGTTATAGAGGGTATTTTACTGCAATCAAGCCATAAGCTATCTGATCGTGTAAAAGGAAATGAAATTTTTGAAGAAGTATTAAAAACTGAATTCGTTGATTTTGAATTAACAGTTTACTCGTTGTTAAATATTTGTGAGTACTTATTACTGGAATTGAAAACAACTTCTAGTAAAGAAACTCTATTTGAGATCCACTCACTTATGGACAAATTATTTGAGATTGCCACAGATCAGGAAGCTTACACGTTAATAGTGGAGACATTAATAATAAAATCAAAATTATCTCTTCTAAACAATGATTTAAGTGATGCAAACGATACTATCAAAATGGCTAAAAATCTTGCTGAAAATAAAAAATTAGATGTTTTATATAACAAGGCTAACCTTGTGGCAGATGAGATTGAGATAATCTATAACAATTGGGAAAAACAATCAATTAAACATCTTTCAATGGAGGAGAAGATCAATGTTATGCAGTTAAATAATATGGTGGATAATATCCATCTTAAAAAAGAAAGTACTGATATGTTTGTTCATGATCTTAAGAATATGTTACAAATAAATCTCTCGGTTGCAAATCTACTTGCTTTGGATGATTCATTATCACAAGAGGTGAAACAGTATGTTAAGATGCTTGAAGCAACAGGTAGGGAGATACAATTGCAAATTTCTAATTTCATGACATCCAGTAAATTAGATTCCAATGAATTTAATATAAATAATGAAAAACTGAATATTGCCAAGATTATTGAGGATAGACTTGATATGTATTCAATTAGATTACAGGGAAAAGGAATACTTGCTGAATATAATGCTCGGAGTACTGATCTATTTATCACAACTGATCGATTTTTACTTGCTTTGATACTTGATAATCTGATACAGAATGCAATTAAATTCTCACCTATCAATAGTGTGGTATCCATTCATCTCGATGAGAAAGGTTTCAGTATATGCAATGGTGGAGAAATCATATTACCACGAAAACAAAATTTGATATTTGAGAAATATTATCAACTTGATAGATCAAAGACTAAAAACACAGGTTTTGGTCTAGGTTTGACCCTCTGCAAAAAAGCTACTGAAACACTAGATTGGTCTATATCTGTGGAATCTCCCAGAAAAAAATATGGGGATGGTGTCTGTTTTAGCATCAGCTTTATGGAATCAATTTAAATCATTAATTATCTTTATCAGAGAATCTAATATTTTCTTTTCGTCAATTGATATATGATCATCTCTATTTGCAGTTGACCTTGCCATCTCTATGATTTTACTCTTATAATTTTTAATCTCTGTATATTCATCCACAGTGATTATATTTTTGATAAGTACTTTATTCAAATATTCTTGATATTCAAATATTTTCTCTGCAATCACATTGCATAAATATATTTCTTCTTCTGAATAAATCTCATCTTCAAGTGTTATTCTGGTTAGTTTATCCATAATTCCTTTTGATTCTTCTCTTACAAATCTAGCGTAAGCTAGTCTCTGTTCATCAGTCAAATCATCAGAGGTATTTTTGAATAATAAATAATTACTTCCAGATTTTAAAAATATCACTTCATCACCTGGTTGCAGTTCTAGCCTGTCAATTATGGCATCTGGTATTTTAATTGTACCATCATCCCTTAAATTTGCAAACATTCTGAATTAAGAATAGAGATATCATATTTTAGTTTATATCTGAAAATTATGGCATTAGCTAAAAATTATTTGAAGTATTAGAAAATTAATCTCCATCAATTGCCGGATGTGATTTTTCAAATAGTAGATTATTTTTAAATATTTAATTGAATTTATACAATAACAATCTAATAATTCTTGATGATTTACTGATTATGGAAACTGAATTAAAAAATAAAACAATAGTTGTTACTGGTGCTGCTGGGGGTATAGGTATGGCAACAGCTAAAATATTGGCTAAAGAGGGTGCAAATGTAGTTATTCACTATAGAACGGGAAAAACAAAGGCATTACAATTACATGGAGAACTAGTAAATATGGGTACTGATCCAATGCATTATTCTGCTGATCTGGGTAATGAGGATGAGGTAGTTTCAATGTTCAGTGCAATAAAAAAGAAATATGGTCGAATTGATGGTCTGGTTAACAATGCAGGTATATGGCCTGAAAAAGATACTCCGATTTATGACATGGAATTCTCACAATGGAATAAAACTATCAATGTGAATTTATCTTCAATTTTTCTATCTACAAGAGAATTTCTTAGAAACATACAGGAATTCAAAGATGATTTTGCCTCAGTCGTATTTGTTGGTTCAACTGCTGGTGTTTATGGGGAGGCGGGCCATATTGATTATTCAGCATCCAAAGCTGCAATTCATGGATTTATGCTATCAATAAAGAATGAAATTGTAAAATTGGCAAGATTTGGAAGATCAAATATTGTATCTCCTGGATGGACTATGACTCCGATGGCAGTAGATGGCCTGAAAGATAAAGCAAGTGTAACTAGGGTGATTCAGACCACTGCATTGAGGAAAATTGCAAGAGCTGAGGATATTGCCAATACAATTGTGATGCTGTTATCTGATAAACTATCTGCACACACAACTGGTCAGAATATAGTATTGGCTGGTGGAATGGAGGGAAGACTCCTATATGAGAAAAACGAGGTAGATCCAGATAGGGTTATAATTTATAATACTGATTAATTTCATGTATTTCTATCATCTTATTTATACATACTAATTTTAAGCTGTGAATTTCACACGCTCTGGTGATGTCACCAATACTCCATTGAATATAATACATTCTCTGGGACTACTTTTCCCATTATTGCTCCATTATTATATTTATCTCCACAGCTATTGCACCTGTATAATCCTCCGTGTACTCTGTTTGCTTTTCTTACAGTTCCACAGTATGTCTGTGAGGTGTAGCTCTCATGATAATACTCCTATGAAATTGCTTTTTTGTAATTTGTAAACAATATTATTATTCATTGGATAAATAATCTACTAAATATTTATTTGAGGTAATAATAAATCTGTATTCATGGAATTCAACCCTGAAATAATTGAATATTTGACTACACCTGTTTCTTGGCTAATATATGAAATACTGGCACTATTTTTATTCTTAATTGTTATTGTGGATGCTATGAAGAGGAATGATGACGATAATGAGAGAATAATTAGAGTGTTTGAGATTGTGGGATTTGTATTCTATGCAGTAATTTTTGAGAATTTAGGTGTTATAGGAACAACCTATGATTACTCTTTGCATCGTTTTATGATCTTTGGAGTGGTACCTCTGAGTATACCAATGTTTGAAGCATCAATTTTCTATGTATCTTTATTATTCGCAGAGAAACTAGATTTTCCAAAGTGGTCCAGACCATTTGTGGTTGCTTTTTTAGGCATGTTACAGGATTTTACACTAGATCCGGTATCAATTGCTGATAGTCGATTATTCAATGGAGTTACAGAATCAAGGTGGAATTGGCAATTTCATTATGCAGATACATTTTATGGTATTCCATATTTCAATTTCTCAGGTTGGTTTGTTTTGATGTTCTATTACACAGTACTGATATTGGTGGGTAGAAATTACTTTGAGAAATCAAATAATAAATTAAAAATTGGATTTTTGTATATCACAATTTCTATCATCTTAAGTGATCTACTGATATTATCACCTCTAACTTTATTTTTATTATTTGCATGGCCCTTTGCAATTAAATTCAAAAATCGTACTGCTGAGATTATAATGCTGTTATTGATCTCAATGATGTTAGTTGTTATTCTTGCTAAAACTGGAAAAAGGGAGAAAATCAGTTTCAAAGAGAACAAAATAATCTGGATCGTACCTTTGAGTATTCATTTAATAGATATAATTATAACTATAATTCTAGGGTTTACCTATATTTTTGTTCCTGTATTTTTATTCAGTATAATTCATATTCTGTACATTGGTTACTATATGAGCAAGAAATAATAGATTGATTTCAACTATAAAATAACAATTCCGGACAACATATCACAATCCAAATTGAGGTGCCAACTTTTCAATAGACATAACTAGCCGTTCTATTTGTGAAGTTAGTCTATTGTTTATCAGATATTTATCAACAGATGAAATTGCCATCATGGCTCCCTCTGCTACAAACATGGTAAACAGACCAATATATGTATCATCTATCTGAACATACTCTGTTTCCAACTCTAATCCAACCACCCCATCATAGAATTTTTTCTCAATAAAATTCATCAATTTATTTGCATTTTCCTTACCATTTCTTCCTGCATACAGTTTATTCAGATGATCCTTATAATTTATATAAACCAGTATTTCATTCAAACCTTTCTGATTAGTGATCAGAGATGTACAAATCTTTCTTAATTTTACCCAGAACTTGTTATTTATATTTACTCTTGCAAGATTCAAAGTCTCCACTTTATCAAGTGTCCTTTTTTGATCCTCAAGAGCATCTTCTCTGATTGATTGTATTACTGTCCAGTTGATTGATTTACCTCGCTCATCAAACAATGTTTCTAAGGTGAAAGCACCTTTCTGATCCTCAGAAATTAACTTATCCATGAATTGGAATCTTTCAATAATTTGATTTAGAAACCATGAACCATCTTCTGTTGATACATCATTGAATACTTCAATCACTACTAGATATCCTGTATCCTCATGCTCAACAAAAATAAATTTGTGGTTCTCAAGTCCTATATTTGTAATTGCACCTGCTTTCAATTCTTTTGCATACACTGCAAGACCTGCAAACAGACCTGCATATAGATCTGCATCATCTTCCTGGTTCAAAAAGAACTCATGATGCAGCAGAATACCACTCGAATCAATAATATATATCGCACGTGATCTAGATAGTATCTGCTCTATTTTCAGATTAATATTTTCTGTAGCTGATGACAATTAACATTATTATATATTGTTAGATAATAATATTTTCCACAGATAAAAATATAATCTCACATATTGCTTCGATTATTTTGTATTTTTTATACAAAATGATTTAATAATTTGTATTCAATCAGATAATAAATGGATTTGATAATATTTTACAATTTTTAGAAACGTTTCTTAAGATATATCAACTATTTTTTATACACTTAGAAAATATAGTAGGTTGACAAACATTGAATTCTACAAATAAAGGTAGCAAAATATTAATTGATGAGTTCCTTGAAAAATTTCAATGGAAAGCACATTCTTCAATTCTAAAGGATGATCAGTGGATAATCACTTTGATTGTTGATCTTGAGGATAAAGGAGAGACAAAAATCCTTGTGAAATTTACAGAAGGGGGTAAATGGATTTATTTTTCATCTCGTTTAGAAATTGATAAATCAACTCGCAATGAAGAACTTTACAAAAAGCTACTGACAATTAACTACACAACCACATTAACAAAAATAGGTATGGCACCTTCTGGCAATGTTTATGTGATGATAGAACTACCGCTTCCAGAGATTGATTATTCCGAATTTGTATCTGCCCTCAGAAGATTGGTAAACGATTATAATAAGTATAAAAAAGAATTAACCTAGTACCAGGATTTAGATTTCTCTACTGCCTTTTCCCAGTATTTTTTACTTAATTTATCTTCTGACATATCTGGAGAGTATTTCTCACTGAATGGATTTATCTGTTTCAAGGCATCAAGATCTTTCCATAAAATACCTAATCCTGCCATCATTGCTGCTCCAAGAGCAGTTGTCTCCACGTTTTTTGGAATAATAATATCAATTTGGCTTATATTTGCCTGTTTTCTCATCAGTTGTTTTGATTTTGTTGCTCCTCCATCTACTTTCATCTCAGTTATTTCAATAGTTGCATCTTTGCTCATCACATTCAATAGTTCCTCAGTCTGAAATGCTATGGCATCCAATGTCGCATGTATAATATGAGATTTGTTGGTTCCTCCAGATATTCCGAAAAATGAGCCGGATGCACTAGAATCCCAATGTGGAGCACCTAGTCCCACAAATGCAGGTACAAAATATACACCCCCACTATTTTTCTCCTCATTTATTAGAGGATCAAGCTCTGAGTAATCTTTGATAATACCTATACCATCTCTTAACCATCTGATAGAAGCACCCGTTACAAATACAGAGCCTTCAAGTGCATAGGTTGTTTTACTTCCAAATTGCCATCCCACAGTTGTCAGCAAACCATTATTCGATTTGGTGGGTGAATCGCCGGTATTTAGCAGAGAGAAATTACCTGTACCGTAGGTGGTCTTAATATCGCCTTTTGAGAAACCTGTCTGACCAAATAGCGCTGCTTGTTGATCTCCAAGTACTCCTCTAATTGGTATTGATACTCCATCAACATTATAATATCCAAATTCCGCACTGGCATTCTCTTTTACTATTGGCAGTCTATTAATAGGTACTTTCAGTATCTCTGACAGCTCTTCAGAGTATTTCATTCTGTGCAGATCAAATAATAGAGTTCTACTGGCATTGGATGCATCTGTTGCATGCTCTCCGCCAAGAAAATAAATTATCCATGCATCTATTGTACCAAATACCACATTTTCTGAATTTACTTTATCAATATTGTCTATCATCCATCTAATTTTGGTGCCTGAAAAATAGGCATCTAGTACTAACCCTGTTTTATCTGAGAATAATTCGGCATATCCATCTTTTTTAAGATTATCAATTAATGGAGATGTTCTTCTGCATTGCCATACTATTGCATTACTCACTGGATTGCCTGTTTTTTTATCCCATGCAACAACAGTTTCTCTTTGATTTGTGATGCCAATTGCCTTGATCTCTTTCCATTGAATTTTAGCCTTTTTTACTGCTTCATGCATGGTAAATAGTACATTTGTTCTTATCTCATTGGCGTCATGCTCGACCCATGATGGCTTTGGGTATATCTGCTGGTGTTCCTTTTGAGAGATTGAAAGCATGTTTCCTTCTTTATCAAATATAATTGTACGTGTGCTTGATGTTCCCTGGTCTATGCTCAGAATATAATTCATATTTTCAATTCTAAAATAGAAATTAAATTAATGTAGTGGATAATTATTAAAGATTTGCAAGGTGAATTTTCATTCATTTATTAAATACTGTATTCTGAGTGCAAGGGATATACAGATCAAGACCACTATCAGTAGGATATAGTAATAAAATAGAGGTATGATATTAATACTGTATATTATAGATGTTGTGACAGCAATAATTGAGATGATATAAGTTGATATTGATATATTTTTGTACTCTGATAATGAAATCTGATTTATCACCAAATTTACGAATGCCAGAAATATTACTGCTAACAAGCCATAAAAAACAATATTGTAGTTAATGAACTCATTGCTGACCTCGATAGAAAATAGCACAAGAGCTGCACCACCTAGACTTAAAGATACTATATCAAGTAATTCGCGATACTGCATTCTATCACTCCGGCTTGTATGTGAAGTTTGGTGTAACATCAAAATCTATCTCGAAAGCCCAGTGATGATAAATATTCTCTATCCAATCTTCAACTCCATCCGCTCTGTTTTTATTCAAGAGATGGCCTGATGAACCAGGTGCTAGAATTCCATATACATTATCCCAGCTTGGTTCAACCTCTGCAATCATTCTCAAACTTGATCCGTGCCCCTGTTTGAATACCGGACCTTCCGGGCTCCATCTGGGAGTTCCACCCGCTGCTTTGACTGTGAATGCACTACCATCAGATGGTTTATTTCCCTCATTGAAAAAGCCCAGTGATTCTCCCATAACATGCGAGAACACAACCTCGTGTATCTCCCCATATTGCCATGATTGTATGTTCACACCAATCTCTTCAGATAGAAAGTCAATTGTTGCTTCAAATGCTTTGATTGCGATTTCTGCACCCGATTCAATTTCAGTGGTAGAAACATCATCAAACCAAAAATTATTCTTATCCTGTAGTGATAATCTCAATGCTTTTGGGGCTAATCCTGCATATCTTGGAAATAATTCAGTATCAACTTTATCTAGATTATCTTTGTAAGTAAATTCGGCGAGATATATACTGAAAGTAGCAAATAAACTTGCTCCAATCTCCTCTCTGTCCATTCTTCTATTCCATTCTGATAATATTTTTACTGCTGTGGTCAATGTATCTGCATTATCACCTGTGAATTTATATGCTTTGAGTGTATCTAGAATGAAGCTGTCAAGAATTACATCTGCATACAATGTTTTGGTATCATCCTGTAGTGTTTTCATATCATCAATGGTGATAGAATCATCTGCTTCCAATACTTCATTAATTCTCTCTCCTCTGTAAACATTGGCATAGGCATCTGTGATATAAAAATTCTCACGTGTGTCAATTTTCTGATTGGCAGTGGCAAAGAAGCCCTTATCAGGATTAACCACATACAGATGATCATCATAATCAATATATCCATTCCAATGTTCAAACCCATTATTTGATCCATTCTGCGGAATTACGCCGTAAGTATTGTTCATTCTTTTAGGAATAAAACCTGTATATTGATATGCAATATTTCCATCAACATCTGCAAATACAAAATTCTGTCCGGGTACACCCCAATATCTCAACGCATTGTGGATATCTGTGATGTTCTTGGCCCGGTTTATATCAATTATACTTCTTGTTACCTGATCTTCGGGAATATCCTCTAATAGAGTCCATCGCATCACATAAGCCTTGTCTTCAGGTACTCCGAATAGCTCTGGATCAAGAACAGGGCCATACACTGTCCGTTTAATAGTATGGCTAACTGTTGCCCCATCTTTAACTTTTATTTTAATCTCTTCGTTCTCAAAATTAATCCACGTATTATTATAATAATACTGATCATTATCATTTGTATTGAAATAGAACAGATCAACTGCATCAGTGCCTGTATTGGTAACTCCCCAGCTTACTTTCTCATTATGGCCGATCATTACGCCAGGTACTGCTGGTAATGCAAATCCCTCGACATGAAATCCTGTATCCCTGGCATAAAGGCTTACCTGCCACCAGATAGATGGAGTCTGTAGTTCAAGATGAGGATCATTATTCAGTATTGGATTTCCAGTGGCTGTTTTATCTCCAGAAACCACCCAGTTATTGGAGCCCACATCAAATCCATAAGTTGGCATAGTAAGTATTTTATCCAATTCTAATAATGAAACATCTGTTGAATATGTTTCAGTATCAAAATTTTGTGTTAGATAATAATCTGCTGCTTTTTGATATTCAATCGGAAATAATTCAAGCGCTTTTTCTGCACCCACTGCCTTTGCAAGATCAACTCTGAGTAATTCTCTATTTAATGCCCCGATTGATAAAGTTCTTGCCATTACTCCCTGTATTGATAGAATATCCTGTGCTTTCCAAAGCTTGGGTGTAGTTCCCAAAATAGTGAATTCTAATGGTGGATTGTGTAGATGATCTGTAATGAATGTATTGATTCCAGCTGCAAATTGATTCAATATATCTTTTAATTCTGCATTGAGATAATTGTACTTTTCATCTGCTATTGACCGCATACTAAGTGTACGTAGGTAAATATCAGAATCTATAAGTGATTCTCCAATCAATTCTGATAATTCACCTGCTGCTACTGCTCTGAGGAATTCAAGTTGCCATAGCCTATCACGTGCATTCTCGTATCCCTGTGCAAACCACAGATCTCTCTCGTATTCTGCTATTATAGTGGGAATACCTTTTTCATCCCTGTATACTTTGACCTCTCCCTTAATATCACTGAAGGTACCTTCTGTGATGCTGTAATCTGAAGTATTCTTTATATGGAAATATAATCCTAGTACAGAGGATAACATTACTATAAGAATAAAAATTAGTATTTTTTTAATTATGGGTTTCATTTTGTCTCTATTTTTAATTCTATCTAAATATATTAAAAAACTAGTTCTTCAAGATGTTGTGATAAACTAGTTTTTAGAACTAATTGTTAAATTATTGAAACTATTACAATTATTGATCAAAATAGCTTTTAAATCAAGATTTTAATATCAATTGATGACTTCCATCATATCGCATCGAGGTGTTCACAAAAATTTTGATGATATTACTGAAAATACAATACCTGCTTTTAAAAATGCAGTAGATCTTGGAATAAAGAATATTGAATTAGACGTGCATCTAACAAAAGATGATCAGTGGCTAATTCATCACAATTTTAATCTGAAAGATGGCACCAGTATCGCAGAAAATAATCTTGATGAACTGTTGATAATTGCAGATAATTTAAATTTCAGATTGGATACTTTAGAATCAGTTTTGAAGTCTTTTCCAGAATTAAATATAAATGTGGAATGTAAACCAAAATCATATGATGCAGGTTATAAGCTGGCAAACTTCCTTGATGATAGTAAAAGATTACACAATACTAATATATCTGCATTCTCATCTCAAGCTCTTAGAGGTGCAAGGAAGGCAAATTCTGATATTAGATTGTCTCAGCTTGATCTTGCATTTTTACTTATTAACTGGAAAAAATTGAATGAAGAGATTAATTTATACTCAATTAATCCATTTTTTGTATTTACAAGGAAAAACCTTGTTACCAAGGCCCATAAAAATGATATTGAGGTACATATATGGACAGTCAACAAGGAAAAAGTGATGCTAAAGATGAAGAAAAGAGGAGTGGATGGTATAATTACTGATTTTCCAGATATTGCCCAATCAGTTTTGATTTAGAATGGATTAAAAACTCAATATAAAAATAAAAATATATCTCAAAAAATTACAGATCTAGTTACATTTAAGTTTGATAATTCTTCTTTCAGATTAAGTGCAATTATTTGTAAAAAGATATACTAGTTTGTTTCTATATATTGCTATTAATGTTGCATTACTGTTACTTATAGGATACATTAGAATTGGGAGCGCAGGATCCTTGATTTATTATCAATTTTACTTTAATGATATTTTTGCTATTAATTCAATTTTTATTATCTTTGTAATTATTGCTCCTATGGTTCTTTCTTATTTGATGGGAATTCTAAGAATTGGCAATTCAGATAAATATGTACAGATACTAGGTCCGAATTCATTGATGAATCGAATTGAATTAGAGTTTAACAGGGCAAATCCAGATGCCAAGGAATATTCAGATGATAACCTTAAACTGCTTTTAATTGATATGAGTAGAGGCGAACCAGAAGGCACCTATGAGAATCTGGAATTGATGCTGGGGACTGCTTTGATCTGTAAAAATACTATTGATAAAGTAAATGCCACCTCAATAAAAAGAGTGTATATTGCAAATGAAGATCTGCCTAATGCATTCACTATCCGGATATTACCAATCCCTTTTATTGGTGAAGATTGGATAGTTATCAATAGAAATCTGGTTGAAATACTAAATGAAGCTGAATTGGCTTCAGTTATTGGACATGAGATTGCACATACCAAACATTTTGATTCTTGGTTCTCATCAATATCATATTCCCCACGATTAATTTCACTATTTGTAACTGTAGTACTGCTGTTTCAATTGATTAGCATTCTTGTAACTACTCCACTTGGCTTGGTATTTGCAGTTCGATTAACTGTTACTATTATGGTATTATTTCTAATGCAATTGGTTTCAATTTTATCTACTATGATGAATAACTACAGCAATAAAATCACGGAGATTCGTGCTGATCTCTATGCTACTGAAAATTTTGATGCAAATAGCCTGATAAATGCGTTGTACAAGATTTATATAAAGGGTTACATTTATCTGATTTTGACAAAGGAGAGTAATAAATTACTGGCGATAAATTCTGCTTATTACAGTATAGTAAATAAAATCAGAAGTATGATCAGTCTGGATGAATTATCAGTAACTGCTGTCATGAAGATAATTGTTGATCAGAGTATCAGATTTGCGAGGATACATAATATTGATAATCCATATATAGAGATGAGATCACCGGTAATTGATAATTTAAAAAAATATGATGTGATCATTCTTTCAGATACAGAAAATATTGAAGAGAGGATATATACGGAGAGAAGTATTTATCTTAATGATGAAGATATTGCTAGATTGATCTCACAGATAAAAATAAGCAATTCTGATGAGTTATATAGTAATAAAATAATCCGTAAATCATCATATGAGAAAATAACTCATAGAATATTATATGTTCATAATAAAATTAAGGCCTTAAATAAACAAAGTTAAAATATAGATTAAGTAATCTGATTTGGTAGGTGCTTGTTTGTCAGAGTTCTCATGTCCACTTTGTAATTATTCATTACAGATAAAACCTGAAAGAAATAATTTTATTTTCAGATGTAATGATTGTGGTTTCTCTAATAGAACACCAGTGGGATACACAAAAGCCCAGGGATATAATTGGATATTAAAAAATGAAAAGTTAAAAAATAAATCAATCATGGGTTTCAAGACTAGATCAACCATGGGCTTCAAAACTAGATCCAGAAACAAAAAAAGATCTCTAAAATCGATCAAACTAGAAGAGGATATGCAGATCTTATCAAATGCAGATAAGATAATCAATCGTGATCTGAGTAAATATCCACCCGTTCTTGGTTCTATTATCAAAGGTACTAATTTTTTACCTGTATATGTCAAAAAATTCAAACAATCACTTCCAGAAGCTGGTTCATCAGTTGAAGAATTTGTTAGAATCACAGGATTACAGAGAAAATTGAAAAAAAAAGGAATAGATAATCTCCATAAATTCCAGGAAGATGCCTATAAAGAGATCCTCAATGGAGAGAATATCGTGGTTAGTGCACCAACTGGCATGGGTAAAACTGAGAGCTTTTTATTACCTATAATATATGCAATTCTTCAGGTTGAGGCAAATCCCATGGAAAGAAACAGTGTCTCTGCAATATTTATATACCCTACAAAAGCCTTGGCAGCTGATCAGAAAAATAAAATTGAGTATTACTGTAAAGGCCTTGGATTGAAGGTACTTGTATTTGATGGTGATACTCCACAGCAGGATAGAGAGAAACTGTATTACAAACCGCCTGACATATTGATTACCAACGCAGATATGATACATTTTCATCTTTCAGGTAATTTCCAGTTCCAAGCATTGATGAAAAATATACGATTTTTAGTACTTGATGAGATACATCTTTGCGTTGGAAGTTATGGCACCAACGTTCTGTGGATTATTCGCAGATTACGAAGATTTGCAGCGGGTATACAATGTATAGGTGCATCTGCTACAATTAGTAATGCCAAGAACTTTACTGAGACTATTTTTGATAGACCTGTGAAGCTGATCTCTGCTGGTACTGCAAGAAAATCAGATCTATTTCTAACAATGTTGTATCCGAAAGAAAGATCTAATATATCGATTATGGCTGATGTCACCTCAAAATTCATACATTATAAAAATAAATCACTAGTTTTTGGTAATTCACATAAATCTAGCGAGATATTGAATATGATATTGAGACAGAAAAATATAAGGTCTGATATTCACAGAGCAGGTCTATCTTTATCACACAGAAAAAAAGTAGAGGAGAAATTTAAAAATAATCAACTAGATGTACTTGTATCAACTCCAACTCTGGAACTAGGAATTGATATTGGTAATCTTGACAGTGTGGTATCCCAATTGACAAATCTGACTAGCTTTGTACAGAGAATAGGAAGAGCTGGGAGATCTGGACAGGAGAGTTTTGCAACTCTTGTATTGAATGGCGATGATCCAATATCTGCATACTATGCAAGAAATCCAGATGATTACCTGTCTGATATACAACCTGCATTTGTAGAACCTAATAATGAACTAATTGCAAGATATCAGATGATGGCAATGATTTTGGATAAACCTTTAGAACCTGATGAGATAGAGACATTTCATAAGTACCTGCAATTACTGATTAATGATAAACTTATCAGAATAAGAAATAACAGAGTTGAAATTCTGAATAAAGTAGAAATTTACAATCAATTGAAGAAATACTCAATCCGGGGTATTGGGAAATCTGTTACAATATACAATCATAAACGTAAACTTGGGGAGAGGGTATTACCTATTGCATTGAAAGAATTGCATGAGGGTGCTGTATATCTTCACGGTGGTAGTGCCTATGAAGTTAATAATTTCAATTCCAAACTAAAAACTGCTCATGTGCTGAGAAAGCCAGATAATTATGAGAAAACACAGGCTAAAAGATCTATTGTACCTAGAATCATTGATATTATGAGTGAAGATTCTATTTCTGGTCTCGCAAGTGCCTATGTCAAGCTAGAATTGACTGAAATTGTTAATGGATATGTTAAAACAGATATATTCAATAATAAAGTACTTGGTAAGTTTGATCTTGATGATCCAATTTCATATACTTTTGAAACAATGGGCTTTGTTCTATCACTTCCAGAAGCTGATAATTATGTATCACACCTTGATAGAAAGGATAAAGAGGAGGTTCTGGGTGGTACATACCATGCCATAGAACACGTTCTGATTGAGAGTGGAAATTCATTGACAGGTGGTGGTGCTAATCAGATCGGAGGAATATCTATGGGGGATTCAGGTCTTATATTTGTATATGATGGCACAGAAGGCGGATCAGGTTTATCCAAATTACTGTATAATAGCCTCTCCAAAGGTATAGACCGATCATTGAAAATAATGCAGGATTGCCCCTGTGGGCAGGAAGATGGATGTCCAAGGTGTACATACAGTTATCAATGTGGTAATAATAATAAACCTCTGAATAGATTGGGAGCTATTGAAACTCTCAA
>JAJRQD010000046.1 GCA_024280435.1 archaeon
CTGAGGGTAAGATAAGAAAGGGATTACTGGAAGAGGATGTGATAGAAGCTGTTATCGGACTACCATCCAATCTATTCTATGGAACAGGGATACCTGGATGTATCATCATTATCAACAAGAACAAAGCCAAATCAAGAGAGAATAAAATTCTGTTCATCCACGCAGCTGATGAATTTAAGAATGGAAAGAACCAGAATTTCCTTAGAGATAAAGATATCCAAAAAATTGTTGAGACCTTTGACTCATTTGAACAGGTGGAGAAGGATGGGATTGATAGATATGCACGTGTTGTAGATATGGATGAGATCCGCGAGAATGATTATGTACTCAATATCACCCGATATGTCGATACCTCTGAACCAAATATAACTGAGAATAAAGAATTATCTGATGAAGAGGAAAATAAAATACTAGTAGAAGCCAAATATATAAATAATTTACTAGTTGATATAAAAGAAAATTTAGAAGATGCTCTAATAGAAGAAATTGGAGGAAGTAATTACAGTTTCGAGCACATGTATGATGGTGAACATGAGGAATTTGAGATTATTAATGAAGAATGGGAGAATGAATTTGATGATAAGAAAATAATTCAGATAATTCTGAGTACTGTGGTAATAGGTACTGAGAACAAGAGTCAACAGGATATAGAATATCTAAAATATGAAATAATCAACGATGATGAAACTATTATAAAGGGAACCCATGAAATAGACGCCGGTATAACCATTTGGAATGATAATGAGGGCCATTATGATGTGGAACCATATATTGATGATATGAATGAATTTTATGAGAAATTTAAATCAATTACAGATGAAATATTCATATTATGCGATTTAGTATAGAATAACCCGGTAAATTCAGAAAACAATATTAAATGATTATTGCAGTTAATTGATGAACTTAATAATATCCCGTGATTTTATACACTTGACATCATAGATCTGCTTTTTGAGAGATATTAATATATGATTCACTCTAAATATCAAATTAGATCAAAGTTGATGGATAAATGTCTCGATGTAATGAATTAACGCTTACAGAACTTCCAGCAATTATTGCATAAAAATGATAAATTACTGACACTTCTTTTAATACCTATATTGAAATCTTTAATATTCTGAGATATAATAATGTATGAATTTCAAAAATTTTCAATATAATTATAAAAAAACAAGGGATAGAAATAAATAAAATTTTGTGAATTGAACATCCTATTAACTAATAATCCAGATGATGCAAATGACTGGCAAAGTAGTACAGATATTTATCAGAGATATTAACAATCCAAGATATAAAAAGGTAGAAATAATAAATTGGACTGGTTATGCTATCTCATTAGGGAGATCACAATTAAAAAATCTCCAAAATGAAAAAATGAGTAAAATTGGAGTATATATTCTAATTGGAGGAGGTTCTGAGGATAAGAGCTTCTATGTAGGTGAAAGTGAAGATATTATTGAAAGGATGAAACAACACCTAAAGAAAGAATTTTGGAATGAAGCAATATTATTTACCTCAAAAGATGAAAATTTAACAAAAGCTCATATTAAATATTTAGAATTCTCTCTCTATGATATTATGAGTAAAAATGGTTCTATTATTTTAGAAAATTCTAATATTCCTAAAAAAAGTTCACTTCCTGAACCCATGGTCGCAACTATGGATGAATTTTTGAAAAATATATTATTGATGTTGAGTGTTCTTGGTTATCCAGGATTGGAAAAAATTGAAAATAGCAATCATATTAAGAATGATACTTTATTTTATATAAATAATTCAAACGCAGATGCTATAATGAAAGTTGACAATGGTTTCTATACAGTACTGAGTGGTTCAATTCTTTCTCCACTCGTCAGATCAAAAAAACAAAAAGATAGAATTAGGGCTGCTAAGCAAAGAGATACTCATAGAGATAAAGGATTATTGGAAACTCAAAATGAAAAAATCGTATTAAAAGCTGATATTAATTTTATTTCACCTAGTGGTGCAGCTGTTTACGTTCATGGTCGGTCCTCAAATGGAAGAACTGAATGGAAAACTAAATCCGGTATGAATTATCATGATTGGGAATTGTCACAAAATGTTTAGAATAATAGTTTAATGAAATTTTACAATAATAAATGGTAAGATATTAAAAAATGAATTATATTTAAATGAATAATTATGCATTAATTCACTAATTACAACAACAATTTATAAGAATTACCCTAACAATCAAATTAGAGCAAAGGTGAGGGATAATTGTCTCAATGGGTTGAATTAACGTTTATAGAACTACCAGCAATTGAATTATTGCAGAAAATTGGATATACCTATATCTCACCAAAGAAATTAGAAAATGAAAGAGATAGATTACAGGAACCTGTGGTTATATCAAGATTAAAATCTGCAATTAAGAGAATTAATCCATGTACTGAAGCAATTGCAGTTGATCAGAAGACTATTGATCTGTTTGTTGTTAGATCCAAGGAGTTTGAGAGGGCAATGGATGTGGTGTTACCTGATCCAATTGCAAATAAATACAAGGGAGATTACATTTTCACAGTAAAATTACAGGAGAATCTGAAAAATACCGGAAGAAATGGTATATCCACTGATCTCTCAGCAATTGCAAGGAAAATAAAAGAACTGATTGATGAGTTTGTTCGTACTTCTGGTATTGAATTAATTGTTCAACCCGTATCAATACTATCACCTGAATTTGATAAGCATCTGGAGATGATCGGTAAACCGTCCAAGGCTAGAGCATTGATAATGGAACATGCAATGAATAAGGAGATCAGTGAGAAGAGAAGGGATAATCCAGAATTCTATGATAGTTTAAGTCAGAGATTGGAGAAGATTATTCAGGAATTTAAACAGATGAGATTGACAGATGCTGAATTTATAGAGGGAAAAAATATGAAAGAATTAAATAAGCAAAAAGAATTAGAAATATCAATAAAAGATGATAAAAATAAATTAGATAATACAAATTTATCTGAATCAAATAATTCAAAGATTGAATTATTGAACAAAAATAAAGATGATATTGTTGTGTTACAAAACCCATCATATCAAGATACAATATTAGAGTTGAATAATAATGAAGAAAATAGTTTATTGAAGGAATTGATTAAATCAGTTAATTTCCATATCACCAAGAATTGCAATTACAAATGTAAAATCTGCTTTGCACACTTCAACCAGGTTAATGATCATCTAGATTTTGAAGAGGCAAAAAGATTGATAACAATATTGGCTAATGCAGGAACAATAAAAATCACTTTTGTTGGTGGGGAGCCAACACTTGTAAGATATCTTCCAGAATTGATTGTTCACTCGAAAAAATTAGGATTAACTACAATGTTAGTAACAAATGGATCAAAATTAAATGAAAAATATATCCAAGATTTGAAAAACTCTCTAGATTGGGTGGGATTAAGCATAGATTCAGCAACTGAAGAGGGCAATAAACTGCTTGGTAGAGGTGTCGGAAATCATCTCTCTCAAACATATAAAAATGTAGAACTATTGAATAAATATGGAATAAAAATCAAGATAAACACAGTTATTTGTAAAATAAATAAGGATGAAAATATGACTGATATGATTACAAAAATAAAGCCACAAAGATGGAAGGTATTTCAAATACTTCCTATCAATGGAGAAAATGATGAAGCTAATGATCTTATGATCTCTGAAGATGATTTTCATAAATTTATTCAAAATCATAAACATCTTAATCCAATAGCTGAAAATAATGATGCTATGACTGATAGTTATCTGATGATTGATCCTTTTGGACAATTTTTCAATAATTCAAATGGAAAACTAAATCATGGGAAATCAATTTTGAAAGTTGGTGTGAAAGAAGCATTTAGATGGACGAATTTTGACAAATATAAGTTTCAGAATAGAAAAGGAGAGTATGATTGGTGAAGTTACTAATTAAATTCGGTGGTTCCATCCTCTATGATGAGAGAAATATCATCAATTCTGATTTACTTAAGAAATTTGTTAAGGAAGTTTCAGAATTGAAGGCTCTTGGGCATAAGATAATTGTTGTAATTGGTGGAGGAAAAGCGACAAGAAATCTGGTTTCAAATTTGCAGGATCTCAATATCCCTCAACTTGATCATATCTCTATTATGATGACTCGTGTACACGCTACTATCTTACGAATGCTGTTTGGAGATCTTGGAGATCCTCATGAATACAAGAGTTATCAAGAAATATTGGAATTCACTTGGGGAGATAAAATTGCAGTAATTGGAGGGTTATTTCCTGGACAATCTACTAATGGATCTGCTGCAAGTATTTCAGAACTTCTTCAAGTAGACAGATACTATAACCTATTTACCTATGATCATGTGGGAAAACCTCTTGGTGATGGAAATTATGGAGAAAGAATATCTAAGATTAGCTATCGCGATTTTTATGAATTGATAAGGGAATTTAGACAAATACCCGGTGAGTACACTCTTTTTGACCATAATGCTCTGAATTTTGTAGCTAGATCACAAATACCAGTCATATTTTTAAATGGTACTAAACATGGTCAAATCCATAAACACCTAAATGGTGAAGATATTGGAACTGTTGTATTTAATCAAAATCTTTGATATGTTAGTATTCATAAAATAACTACTCACTAATATATTCAAGGTTTTACTTATCAGAAAAATGAAAAATACATCAATTCTTCATATTTAGCTTTACCAGCAATCGCGAATAGTTAAATTTATCGTGTGTTTTTCACCCCCTACTTAGAAATTAATTTGGATTGACTAATTGATCTTTTAATAATTGTGTAAAGTTTTTCGCGTAGATTGAATCCTTGGATTGTCCAAGTTGTGAAAATTAGAACTAATACTAAAAAACTCCATGCAAGATGGGTTTTATGGGGAATCAGTCTATTGCTTGAGTTAATTTGGGAGATCATAGCTTATATTCATGAAAAAGCAGGGATTCCAAAATATGATTATCGGCAAAAATCTATAAATCGTGAGTTAAAAATAATCATAGAGAAAAATTTAGGAGGTTTTTAAAAACCATTTATATAAATAATGCTCTAATTGAAAGGAGGTGGTGTTAAGGATTCGGGGCATTTCCAGGCTTCGGTTTCGAATTGTGCAATTAAATGATAGTTTCTCACAAGAATAAAGTAGGTATTGTAGGACATGATGTACACAACACCTATCAGAATTATTATTTTTAATATACTTAAGTTTCTCGTAAATATTTCGATTGAATGTCCTAATACAAGCAATTGTCTTGGCACTGGACTGATAGTGAGACAGGGGAGAGACCTGTCTCAGAAACCCTACAGATATAAGTGTCAAGAATGTGAAAAGAGATTTTATGCACATACCAGTCGTCAATTCAGGGAATTCAACAACAGGAATTAATTATGAATCGTATTGCTAAATGTGGTTCGAGAGTTAAAGATATTGCATGAGAGTTCAATATTAGTACCTCCACAGCAAGTAATCTTGCTGAGAGGTATCGAAGATATTTGGAGAAAAATATTGTAAAATCCAAAAGCTTTC
>JAJRQD010000047.1 GCA_024280435.1 archaeon
ATTGCAGACAATCGAGGTCACATTGACTGTATTTCCTATTCTTAGGTTGAAACCATTTTATACACTCGTAATTGCATTGCAGACAATCGAGGTCACATTGACTGTATTTCCTATTCTTAGGTTGAAACATATGCATTTCTAAGTATGTTGGATAAGGAATTTACAGGTCACATTGACTGTATTTCCTATTCTTAGGTTGAAACATCGAGACTGTTCACAGATCTGCATGTACGGACATTCGTCACATTGACTGTATTTCCTATTCTTAGGTTGAAACGATCGGTGCAGACTATTCTACCAGGAGAATATGCACAGCGTCACATTGACTGTATTTCCTATTCTTAGGTTGAAACTAAGAATAGAAAATCTCTGGCTTCTGATCGGTGTCATGTCACATTGACTGTATTTCCTATTCTTAGGTTGAAACTTTAATTTTTCGAGTGTGATGATTTCGTTGAAATCATTGTCACATTGACTGTATTTCCTATTCTTAGGTTGAAACATGATAAATAACCCTGTCTATTTGGTTTAACATATCGTCACATTGACTGTATTTCCTATTCTTAGGTTGAAACTTAATTGCCACCTCATGACAGACTGCTTGAGGTATGTATGTCACATTGACTATATTTCCTATTCTTAGGTTGAAACCACAGCTCGGAGGTCAGTCCTCGACCCGATGCGGACAAGTCACATTGACTATATTTCCCATTCTTAGGTTGAAACTATTAAAGAGAACGTTGTTTCTTATATTCCAATAATTTGAATATTGTTTGCTTCAGTTGATTTATTGTGTATGGCTTCTCTAGAAAGTCAAGGTATTCATAAGTACTGAATTTATGTACAGAATCTATTGAGTAACCTGAAGAAATAATTATTGGAATTGTTGGATCAATCTCAATTAATTCATGAAATGATTCCTCTCCTGACATTATAGGCATTGTAAGATCCAATATAATCAGTGTGATTTCATTAATAAGATACTGGAATTTCTCAACTCCAATTTTTCCATTCTCCGCGGTCTCAATCTCAAAGCCTAGTTTTTTCAACATTCTTGATAACATGGTGCGTATTATCTCTTCATCCTCAATTATCAATATCTTACCCCTGAAATTCTCTTTAATTACTGTTTTCTCTGTGTGTTCAATCTCCTCTTTTGTATCTGTAAAAGGTATATTTATTGAGATCTCAGTACCCTTACCCTCAAGAGAATTCACCTCAATAGATCCAGATATCTGATGAATTATACCCTGCACAACAGATAAGCCCAATCCTCTACCATTTGGTTTGGATGAGTAAAATGGATCGAATATTTTGTTGATTGCCTCCTGTGGTATACCTTTTCCATCATCTGTGATTTTTAATATTGCATATCCTTTTGAATCAATACCTTGATCTATCAGCATCAAATCAAGATCAACTGAATCAACTGAGATATAGATATTTCCTGTATTTGAATCTATTGCATCTGAAGCATTGATCACCAGGTTCATTATCACCTGTGTCAATTGTGAATGGTTTATCTCAATAAAAATATCATTCTCTGTATTCAATTCATAGTGTATGACAATATTATTTGGAATGGATAATCTTATCATCCCCTTGATCTCCTCCATATATTCTACTAGATTAATTACTGTATGTTTCTCTTTCTTCTTACCAGTATATGTTAATAATTGATTTGTTACCTCAGATGCTTCTTTAGTTGCATACATAATATCATTTACGATCGTTCTGTCATCATCTGTTAAATTATCAGAAGATAGTAGTAGAGATAATCCACCCATAATAGTAGCCAGATTATTATTAAAATCATGTGTCAAGCCACCTGAGAGTATACCAAGGCTCTCCAATTTATGTGATTCTATTAGTTTTTCTTGAATTCTTTCATTCTCAAGTTCTTTATCCAGTTCATCAGTTATATCTCTACCAAAAATTATAGTATAGAGTTCACCATCTATCATAGTGTTTGAACCTTTAATTTCCAATGGAATTAATAATCCATCCTTTCTAAGTCCAAATGTTCTGTAAATATCTGGCCCTTCACCTTTTATACGCAATTCTCTAATTTTTTCAAGCTTTTCATGTTCAGATGGTGGTACTAGCTTGTATACGGACTCTCCAATCAATTGTTTTGCTTCTTCATATGTATGGTCAAACATCTCTGCAAATTTCTTATTTATATCTACAATTTTACCACTTTTATGGAAGAGTATACCTGTTGGAGAATTCTCAAATAATAATTTGAACCTCTCTTCTGATACAATTAATTTCTTGGTTGTCTGATACATTTTTGAGATATCAATGATAAGAGTAAGATAGATTGCTTTACCAACTAATTGTGTATTGATCAAGATTTCCTTTCTATTTGATTTGAGAGTGACTACAAATGAATTTCTAGTTTTATCATTTAGTTTGATATAATCGTAAAAAAAAGCTCTGAGAAATTCCATATAATTTTCTTTATCAATTTTATCATCAATTTTTCTGTTGATAAAGTCTATGACCTGTTCTTTGTTATCTCCCTCGAATAAATCCACAGTATTCTTATTTATAGCTATAATTCTGGACATATTTGAAAATCTATGCAACTCATCAGGATTTTTCTCAATATACTTATCTATATCTGTTACGTTATTTTTTTTCAATTGATCAATTGTATTTATTAATTCACTGTAATCCCTCTCAATATAGCATATTTCAGAGAAATTAGTCATAATAGAATTGATATTTTTTAATCTATTAATATCAACTTGTTTATCATTTAATTGATTTTTCAGACTGAACATCAGAATAATAATAAATAGACGGATCACTGCATCAATTAACATTATACCCATACCTGGTTTTACACCAATTATATCTATCAAAGATAAAGAAAGATAATATACGGGTAATTCATGATCTAGATAATAAGTTCCCAGAATAATAAAAATCAGGAAAATAATTAGTTCATTTATGTTTACATAATAAATTGATATTATGTAGACAAGTAACATTACAATAAATTCTTTGATTTTAAATGATTTTGATCTATTGTTCCTCATTTTATTACCTCTGTGATATTAATAAGGTAATAATAAATATGTATTTTAGATTTGTGAATCACAATATAGTATATTTTTAATAAATATTTAATAAAATACTATATCTATATACTAGCTACAAATTAATTCTATTATATTTGTTAATAATTATTCTTTCTCATATATGCTAATCTCATATATGCTAATCTCATATATGCTAATCTCATATATGCTAATCTCATATATAGAAATAATAGAATATCTGTGATTTTTTTCTCATTGATTTAACTGAAAACAAACGCATTTATCTTTTATGAATATTTGTCTAAAATATACATGAAAATAATTTCAGTATCTATTTACACAGATAAATTCGAAATGATATTTCATAAAAGTATTGATAATATGATCAAAACAGAGGAGGCATTAACAATCTCCTCATTCTTAAATGGGTTGAGTAATTTTGCTAGGGAAACATTCAGTCATTCATTGACCAGAGTAGACCTTGAAACTTCTTGGATTGATTTTATATACAGTCAGGAATTTATAATTGTACTTGTGACCGAGGTACCAATAAATCTTAGAGAAAGGATTGTAGTGGTATATGATTCAATTATTACTGAAATTGAGGATTTTATAAAGAATTTATTACATAAAAAGGACTTCACTCTGAAAGATCAATCTGGTATAGAATTGTTATCTACACTTTTAGAGTTGAAATTGTCTGCAATAAAAAAGATGAAAATAAGATCAATCACTAACTCAGGTGATGAGATGGTGGATGATGACTGGCAGATCGATATGGGATTTGTTTGTGAGCCTTCTGGAGTTCCTATAATATATAATTCATATGGAGATTCAGAGGTGGATCCAATCCTTGTAAGTTCAATGCTATCAATGTTCTCCAGTTTCTCAAATATAGAGTTCAATAGAAAGATTAGATTGATACATTTGGAGAATATTAAACTATGCTTTCATTATGATGAGAAATTATATATCCTTGTTGTTAACTCAAATACAGATCTTCAGAAATCAATTCCAGATAAAATTTATGTGAAGGTGAACAAGATACTTGAGAAATTATCTATTGATGTTGATGATCTGTATAACTCATCTGCAAATGTTACAGATGATGTACTCAATGAGATAATGGACCTTTGTATACTAGAATACTCAATATAATTATTTATTATTATGAAATTTTTTCTTGTTTTTTTAAATTTATTAGAACACATAGATGCTGATAAAATATATACTTTATTGACCAAACTAGACAAGCTAATATCAAATAATTTTTGAGTTTAAGTATACAAAGTATTAATCAAATTTAATTGTAATATTGTATTTGTTGAAATAAAAGTGAACCTTATTTGATAATTAAATCAATCTCAGGAGATATAAGCAGTGAAATTGAAAGAATATTTATTTCCTGTTCAGTAGTAATATTGTTATTAATCAGGTATTGAAATTGATATTATGGACCCTAAAAAAAGAAAAAATATATCCATAGGTGCAAAAGTCTCAGTTGTTGAGAAACAAAACCAGAGAAATGGTATTTTAACTGAGGGAATTGTGAAAAATATACTGACAAACTCAAGTAATCATCCACATGGAATAAAAGTCAGATTAGAGAATGGTAAGGTTGGCAGAGTTAAAGAGATCAAAGAATGATGAATAGATGAATATTTGGATAAATTGCTATTGAACAAGTGATTAGACAGATGCAAACATTAATACTGAACAGAATTATTATCTAGTTGTGGAAATAATAACTATCTTTGCACTGATCTCTGTATTTCTATTTGCAATGGCTAGTGTATGGACTAAATTTTTACTACCAAAGATTGGAGGACCTATTAATCTGATTGTAGTGCAACAGTCTTTCACCTTGATAGCACTTTTAATCTACATGTATGTAGAGGTAAAAAATGGATATGATATTTCAATAGTATTCAATCCTGAATATATGTATTATCTGTTATTATCATCGTTATTTGGCTTCCTGGGTTTCGTCACATTGATTATCGGTTTTCAGAAAGGTCATGCAAGTGTAGGTGGTGTATTACTTTCCTCAAGAGTATTTGTGAGTATACCTCTCGCGTATCTCATTATTGGAGAGCACTATCCAATATTCATCTATATACTGATATTTTTTGCTCTAATTGGCTCTGTGATGAATTCATGGCAAGTAGGTATGGATTTTAAATCATTAATCACTTTCAGAGCAGAGGGAATGTACTGGTTTATTGCAACAAGTATTTTCTGGGCATTTGGAAATTTAATGATCAGATCTCTTGATAGTGTTTTTGAACCTATGCATTTTGTATCCATCAGACAGTTCATTATGATACCCATGGCATTTACTGCATATTTATACACTACCAGAAAACTAGATTGGAAAAAAATAAATTACAATCCCCGAATATTTACAGAGGTATTATTTTATGCTATTTTACTTATCAGTGCTCAATTTCTATTTATTACTGCACTTAATCAATCATTAACACTAGTTGAGGGTATTGGTGTTCTTGAGGGTAGCTTTACACTATTAATCAGTTTATTTGTTGCAAAAAAATATGGAAATGAAACATTAAAAGAACCTTTGGACAAAAAATCATTGATAGTAAAATTATCAGGTACATCAATCGCAATGGTCTCTACAATATTTATTGTGATTTCACAATAAAATTAATTCGTCTTAATTAGGAAATAGTTATTGTAATCAATTGGACTAGTTTGCGATTATTCATGGATATTTAAAATTTGACAACTGTAATTAAAATAGAGTTAAACAGATACTAATTCTAGTATTGATAATTCGATTGATTCTATACCTAATAATATCTTTGTAATTGTTTTATTATTTTAAGTATCTCTTTTTTCTTTTTATCGCTAAATCCTTATAAAATTACTCTAAATTATTCAATACATGGAATTTAGTATCAAACATAATAACAATGAGTTTAATAATCAATACTGGGAACCTGGAGACAGATTATATCTGAACCTGATAAATAAGGAAAGATACAGATCAATTATCAGTTTAAATGATCACAAGGGGAATAAAAGGTTCTCAGTTCATTCTGGTTCTGATAATATTGATTTCAATGTAATTATTCCAAAAACTTACACATCAAGTGTATGGGATCTTATAATCTCACAGAATAATGATACAGAGAGAATAGCAATTGAGATAATAGGATTGAAAGAACTGGATAAACTAGCTAGAAAAGAAACAAGAGATCCAGTAGAGGAAGAGAGCAAAGAGGAAGAGAACAAAGAGGAAGAGAGCAAAGAGGAAGAGAACAAAGAGGAAGAGAGCAAAGAGGAAGAGAACAAAGAGGAAGAAGATGTATCGATAAATATATCCAAGATGTCTATGAAAAAGATAAAAATTATGCTGCATGAATTGGAGAATGACGAACAATTATCAAATATACTTGCCATAGATCTGAATGAGGAACAGCTTAAAGATCTTAAAATACCAATTGCAGAGATTGAGAGTATAGATATCAAGTATTATAATAGTCTGAAAGATGCGGGTATAGATGATATAGCACAGATACTGGTTTATAAGCCAATTGAGATCAAACAAATTGCAGATGCACCAATGGATGAGATAAAAGCATGGTATAGTGATTTGTACATTATCTATAAGAAGAAGAACCATAGATTAAAAAAAGAGTACAGAATCATCAGATCTTTCAATGATGCAAAGGATGAGGAATTATCAAAAATAAGAGGTACCAGTAAGGCTGAAGACACTATTGATGTATTATCAGGAGTATCTGATGATGCAAAAGTAAAATTGTCAGAGATGGGAATTATCAATGTACTTGATATTTTAGAGTACCCACTTGATGATCTCACAAAAATTGAAGTTGATCATGAAAAACCATTATTATGGAAAACATGGCTTGCAAATGCAAAATCTCATTTTGGGATCCATTAACTATTCTTGAAATAGAAGCACTCATCAGTACTAATTGATAAATCTATTCCTTACCACATTTTTTACAGTTCTCATCTGAATATTTATCAGTGAAACAATTCCAGCATTTTACCATCTCATAACTTCTCTCTCCAGATAAACTCAAAGTTAGCAATTCAAATATTTCCAATTCAAATGCCTGAAATTTTAATCTATCACCATCACTATCATTTCCTCCTATTCGCCTAACAATGAATACAGTGGCAATCATTAGAAAAATCATCAGGAAAATAGTCGATAATTCTTTAAAATATACGTTTATTAGAAAGATAATCAGATAAGTTAATGCAGATAATAATGTTAGAATTAAATATATCCTGAATATATTATATGTTTTTTTTTCCTTATTAGAATATAATTTGATCTTTCTTTTATTCAGTCTTTTCATCCTCTCATCTGATTGAAGGTGCAGTATTTTTCTGTTTGCTGGATTGATCTCTCCAACAATCATAGTAGAGTAACCATTTTTCTCAATAATTATATCAAAATTGTTCTCACGATATGCTTCTATTGTTGTATAGAAATTATTCAATCTAAGTATCTCCATTATTCTTTTCTTCACTGTTTTCAATGATAAATTATCAAGAATAATCGTTTTTGAGATCATCTGTTATCAAATTATCTTCAGACATTTAAATAATATTGCCTCATCATATCTTGGTTTTGATAGTTCTATTAATGTTTTTACTTATCTCAGTTGATATAATTATAATATTAAAGATTGAATTATATTTCATTCTTGATGGCTAGAACTTTTAATATAACTTTTAAATAGATAATTTATGGAGATCACATCAGATTTAATTATCAGAACATTGTTGTTAGTTTTTCAACTTGCTCTGGTTATTATCTTCACCAGAAGGAGTAAAATTAAAGTAAAAGCAGATAAAAAACTGAAGAAAGCTTTTTTACTGGGAGCATTTGCAGCGTTTATCTCAATTTTTGTAGCTGTAATTCCACAATATTCTGCTGAATTAAAAGCTATTCAGTGGTTTTTCTATACGCTGCAATCCTTCACATTCTATTTATTTTTTGAGGATCTATCAAATGCAACTGCAAATCTAAAAAGATTAATCGCCTTCACATCAGTATCAACACTATCAATCATGGGTTCTGTTGTTGAGATACTAGGATCAACCAGTTCATGGACTGAATTTATATGGCAGGTGTCCTACAGCTTAATCGGTCTGATGGTATTTGCATTTGGTTTTTACACCTTGTTAAGCGTATACAAGATCACTCGTGAAAATTCAGCATTATTACAGGTAATTGGTACTGTATTCATGATGATAGGCTTCTTTATCGGAACACTGATAACTCCAATGATAAAGAATATACTTAGATCTGATCTGATCTCATTCACAGTTGCAGATATATTCAAAATTATTGGAATTATCCTATTTGTTATACTGTATGTAATCAATCCAAGATATATTCTAAGGCTACCTGTTCAGGTCAGATCAATCATTGTCTATACCCGAAATGGTATAAATCTAATCAGATTCGACACCAATACTCTTGGTATTCCAGATAATCAGTATAAAATAAGTAATGAATTGATAACTGCACTGGCAACTGCTGTTACAGGCTTTGCAAAAGAGGCAATGGGTAGTTCTGCAGATCTTGATCTCTTGATGACTAAAGATAGTGTTATCCGGTTCAAGATAAATGATATCAGTCTTGCATTGATCTGCAACAGAGAAACACAGGTATTGGTTGATTCACTAGAGTATTATTCAGTATTATTAAATGAAGAATTTAAGGGACATGATTTTCAGGTATTTAATCCAAATGGATCTGAAATTCAAAATATGATAAAAATGTTGAATATAGCATTTCCCTATCTTGTGGTACAATCTCATACTAAGTAATAAAAATAAAGCACAAAATGATTTATTATCTATAAATTTCCAAATAAACTTTAAATTACTTTATAAAAATCAAATATCATGCTTGATGGCACTGCAAAAACCATTTATGATGAAGTAATGGATGAGATTGATGAAGAGATCAGAGAAGGATTGGAAAATCTGATTGTTAAAGATAAACTGGATGAGATTATCAAAGATATATCTAAAGTAACAAGTGATAGAATAACAATCACTATTGCTGAGAACTACAAGGAAGGAATGACTGCTGTACAAAAACTGGTACTGGGTGAAAAAGTGGCAAGAGTTGTTACCAAAGTAGCTAAGGAGAAATTAAGAGAGTTATCATCTGAGATAATCAAGCAATCATTTGATCTGGTTGATGAACTCAGAAATGAGATTATTGGAGAAGTATTCGAAGAGACAGAATAAAGCCAGATATCATATCTATCACATTTTATAATTAATTCTTGAAGCTCTACTGACACATCTGCACAATTGCAGATAGCTCTGGTTAAGCGCAAAAATATAACCGGAATATAATCTCAATAATTATACTTTACAAAGGTCTTGCCATCAAATTACTAGCGATATCAAATACTGTGTATCGCAATATCGCGAATAGATATTTTTTATTCTGCTACATGTTGTTAATTATTAATCGCGATCATATTTTGAAATAATTAATAATGTATTAAAAAAAAAATTCAATGTAGATATCAGAGAGTAAAATTTTGATTTATACAAATTTTATTTATTATCTGCGATAAAATATACATTTTCAAATCATTTAAATTAGATGTTTTATTATAACTTATATTGAATACCAAAGTAAATCTGAAATTAATGATCTAAAATGAATAATATGATAAAATTATATATTTTAATTGCTTATTATGGATTCAAAAAAGTAACTGGAGTAATCAATATATGCAAAAGAATTCAAATATAATTTTCCTCATCAGATTTATTCTCTTCAACATATTGTTCCTCATTCAGATCGACACGATTTAATTCATTCTTGAAATATTTTTTTATATAAAATGATAATGATTTTATCAGTTTCTTTCCAAATTTCCTTCTCCATTTCTTTGATAATCCACTAGAATTGGGTATACCCACTTTCTCAAAATCAGTAAGTATTTTTCTATTTGTATAGAATTCCATCTCCTCAACCTTGAATTCTTTTATTACTTGTTTTATAAAATTTAATATTTTATTACTTGATATTCTGACGATTTTATCAAAATCTTTCTCTGTATACTTGGAGACATCTCTTTGCCAATTATCAGATGTGATAGAGAAAAGCTCTGCAACTTCGTGCCAGTATACTTCATATTTTCCAACTATCTCCCCATAATCATCAATATCTTTGATAAATGCATGGTGGGTTACCTGAATGATCTTGTCAATTCCACATATTATAATTACAAAAGAATGATTAATTTTAGAAGGATTATCTTTCATAAATTCTATGTTTAGTATATCTTTCTCAATTGAATCATAGAATTCATCAAATTCAGGTTTATTCAATAAATATTGAGTACAATAATAATCATAAATCAGTTCTTTCGTTGAGATATCTTCAAATTTAACTGCAATTTTTGCCAAATCAATAATTTTCTCTCCTTTATTGAAATCATATGTATCATCAAGTTGGGTTAAGTATGCAACAAAAAATGAACAGAACCAGAATAAATTATCTTTTGTTTTTATCTCATCTTCATTGAAATGAATACTATTCATCAAAATCTCATTATACTCAAACATTAATTTATCTATTAGGTTGTATACTTCAGAATAGGAATCAGAATATTTATTCTCAATATAATCTTTCACAATCCAATACAATTCAGGTAATTTATTTTTATTATCTTCTGGAAAAATTATATTATTGATATGAAATAGCTCTTTACTTGCTATGGGTATCATATTTTCTCTTGGATTATCTCTTAAATAGCTATACATCAATATTGGATATAATAACCATATTGATTTTAATAGAGGAGATAGGATCTCATATTCAGTGACCTGATTTTCAGGAATTACATATCCATACTTCAATGGTTTGGGAAAATCAGAGATTTCTGATACTAACTTCATCAATTCTTCAAATGTGAATGGGATATCAATTTCCTCATTTAAAAATAAATCAAAATATTCTTCATCCAAATTTTCTCTAAACTCTAAAAAATCATCCTCAAATTCATTAAAATAGTTATGATATATCACTGAAAGAGTATCTAAATCATCAATTTTATCAGCAACCAGTGCAAGTTCGAGTATTTTATCATCAAAAGCTTTTACACCCATATTTTTCATTTTATTAGATAATGCACAGGCTAAAGATGTAAACCAGAGAAGCATATCATTCCTTATCAGCTCATCTGCATCAAAAGAAAATTCACTTTTGACTGCATCATTTATCTCAATCGCATGTTTATTCAACAACTGCATCATTTTTTCTTCCTTCTCTAAAACATTTATTGTACCAATATATTTTTTCAGCTTAAAATAGGTGTCATGTGCTATATCTGCATCTGATGGAAATGAGAAATCTAAATTATATAGTGCATCGAATGCAAAATAAACCATGCATGATCTGGGATTTTCTTTCAAGAAATTATACATCTCAATGGGATACAATATCCAAATTGAAGACAAGACTGGTTTAACATATATATTCTCTTTGCAAATCTGTACTTGAATGTCTATATCTATAGGATCGCTATCAACAATTAATAATTGTTCTAACAATTTAATAATTTCATTAAAAGAAATCTTCATAGTTTATTGTATTTTTGTAGGTATTTTAACACCTACAATTTCAAAAGTTAAATTGTCAAGATCAGATATAAAATTTACAAGTATGTCATCATCTCACCAGAGCGTGTGGAATTAATTTCATAACTTAAAATTTGTATCTACAGATAAGATGATAAATTTCATGCCTACTCAATAAATTATACATTATACATAGTATACATGGATATATACATAAAACTCTAAACATTCTCTATGATTATTGAATCTATTGTCAGAATGATTTATTTGCAATAAAAATCTATAAATAAAAATAATAATCTTGAACTATTAAATAATTTAACATATTTTTGTATTATAAGTGTTCAATATTTATATACACAAAATTTTAGTCAAATGTGGATTCAAAAAAAATAAGATTGCGTGCAAATCATTTTGAATCATTGATCTGGGGATTGAATAATTTTGATGGAATAGAGACAGATCTGAGATTGAATGCAGATGATGAATTGGTACTCTATCATGATACAAAACATGGAAGAAGATCTGTGAGGGAAATGTCATCTGATGAATGCAGAAATGAGAATATTGTTATATTTAAAGATTTTCTATCTCATCCAGAGGTAATAGATGCAAAAAAAGCAGGAAAAACATTTATTTTTGAGCCTAAACCCGACTGTGAGTGGTATAGGGATGTTTCCCAACCGGATTATTTCAGGAAGATATTTTTACAAACCATTGATGATCATAATTTCTCTATTGATAATAATCTGCATTTGATGTCATTTTCAGAGGCAATGCTCAAACCTTTTATTGAGGATGGAATAAATGTTTATCCAATTTATCCCCTTGCAAATTTCTGTGTTTACAAGAATAGATGGTCTTTATTGTTGTTAAAACCATTATCATTCTACTTCAAACATAGTCCAAAATCTTTACTGAGATATACCAAGGACAGGGGCTATACTGGTGCATTGATGAGTTTTCCGTATTTTTATGGATTGAATAAATTATTTAGAGAATCAAGAGTTGATATAATTGAATATGCAATAGAATTGGATCTTGCTATCATTGCAAATTTATATTTTCCTAAATTGGAGCGAAAATATGACGATATGATACTTCTCACAGATAATACTCGGATCTATCCCAACTATTCATCAAATAATGGAAAAATCATTGCACATAGAGGTTGTGGTGCCAATGATGTGAAAATACCCATATCTGAGTATAAAGAACTTCAGAGCCTTGTGTATATCTAAATTATGTTCTTTATCAGCCATATTTCAATATAGTTTATTGATAAAATAAGATATTTCAAAGTCTATAAATTTCATTATTCTTGTTATTTTTATACAAAATCATTTCTCATTTAGTGCTTTCACATAATTCACCGTTCTCTCAATTCCTTCTTCCAATGAGAATTCTGGATCATATCCGAATTTTTTTGCTTTTTCAATTGAGAAATTGTATGAATTAGATACCATACCCACATACAACTCAGAATTGAAACCAATATTTTTTCCAATAAGTATCGAGATGAGATCCATAATTTTGACAAATGGATATACTATATATTTTGGTATTTTAATTATCTTTGTATTGGATTTCCATGCAGATTTAACCTTGTAAATCATAGAATTCATAGATTGTGTATCTCCATCTGAAATAAAGAAAACCTCAGACCTTTCATCCACAGAACATGTAATAATTGCATTGATCAGGTTCTTGATATATACAAGATTGATTACTGCGTTACCATTTCCGATGATTGGAAATACTTTCTTTCTCAATCCAGAAAATATCATTCCTGCTCCACTAGACATATTCATCTCCTCTCCATATATATTAGGTGCTCTGTACATTGATAATGCGATTTTACCATCTAATAATTTCATCAATTCGATCTCTGCTTTCAATTTAGATTTACTGTATATAGATAATGGTTTGCAGATAGTCTCCTCCGACATTGGATCTTCTAAACTACCCTGTGGACCGGCCGCACCCATACTTGAAAGAAATATGAATTTAGATATATTATTTCTCAATGCAAATTCTGCCAGTACAACTGTTGATTGTACATTTACTCTCTCATAATCCTTATTCCAAGCCTGATTTGCACCCAATAGTGCTGCGAGATGATACAGCTCTGCACCTGAGAAATCAATATCCAATTTGTCAAGATCATCTCTCAGCAAGTCAGGATTATTCAGATCAGATTCTATTTGGATAATACGATTATCCAGGCTTTGATTATTCTTACTACCTCTTCTGACAATAGCATAGATAGTGTCCTCATTCAATTCAGAGACAAGATTCTTACCAACAAATCCAGTAGCTCCAGTGATGATTATTTTTCTTGTCATTCTTCCACCACATATCTGATTGTATCTTGAATTGAATATTCAGGTTTCCAACCCAATTCTCTCTCTGCCTTGGCATTGGAATAATTCCTTTTATGAAAAGCTTTGGTTAGTCCCTCACGAGATGCTTTGGATGATTTTGGTAACACATATTCTAATAATCCAGTAAGGTAGGCCAATCCAATTCCAATAAATCCAGGAATATTCATTATTAATCTTTTTTTATCAAATACTGTGGCGATTTCCCTGAAGAACTGGCTGTGTGATATATTGGTATTGGTTAGCAAGTATTTCTCCCCATGCTTTCCTTTCTCATATAATGCTACAAGTCCAGATGCCACATCTCTCACATCCACATAATTAGTGCTTCCAGAAGGTCCAAATAATATTGGTGATCTCTTAACCAATGAGTACAGTGGTAGTGTCTTTGGATCTCCCCTACCAATCATTATACCAGGACAAGCAATCACCAACCGATCTATTTTATTATTCTTCACCGCATCCAATGCATATCCTTCTCCAACATATTTTGAATACCCATAATGATTGAATGTACTATCTCCAAATTCAACTCCTTCCTCTTCTGTACCAATTTTTTTATCCTTATATGCTATTGTACCAATAGATGATACAAATACAAGATTTTTTAGATTTACATTCTCACATTGCTGGATAACTCTTTTAGCTCCATCAGCATTAATTTTTAATAATATATCTTTATTTTTTCTTCCAAAACTCATAATTGCAGCAAGATGGAAGACAACATCTGCATCTTTTATGTATTCAGTTATATCTGAAGATGTGATATCAATTCCCCCAACATATGTTAATCTCTCATGTGTTAGTGTTGATTGTTCACTCAGATCTAGAATTAATAGATCAGCTTCATAGTATTTATCCAGTAATAATCTACTCAGATGTGTACCTAGAAAGCCATTACCACCTATAACCACAATTTTTTTTGTCATAGGTATTGTTTTAATGGAATGAATAAAAGTATTTGTCTATTATTTGAACAATAATAACAAAGACTCTTGATAATGCTTTGAAATTATAGCTATTGTTTGTGGATCTCAAAATTATAAAAATATTCATTAAAATATTTATAGGAAAATATGATGATTTGTTTTATTGTAACGATTAATAAATCAATATTTATAATTATCAAGGATTTGAATTATAATATGACTGAATATAAAATAGGTGAATTTATTCTGATAACAGACAGAAAGAGACCTGATCTGAATAAGGTGGAGATAATAAAATTCAAGAAGGGAGAATATCTTCATATTGTTATCAAAGAAGAGAATAATTACTACAATCTGATATGTGAAAGGACTGATATTGAGAATAGATACAACATTCGACATATTAATCCCATGCCTTCTAAATTTTTCAAATGAGCTTATGAGATTATAATTCATTATAAATTTAGTTTTATCAGATAGATGATTTAATCTTCATCTATTGATGATTTAAGATTGTATTGACCAAATTGTAAATAAACAAATATACTATTAATAATAAATGAAAAAAAAATTCTTACTAAATGGAATTATATTCATCGGAATTCAAGAATTTTGGGTATCATTCATATGGAATCTTAATCTAGTATCTTTTTTGATGGCAGTAATTATATTAGAGGTTGCTTTTCTATTTATTGCATATATTTTGAACAAAAATTTGAGGAGAATATTTGAAAATCAATCAAGAGCTGATTTAGTAAGCTATATTACAATGGGTTTACTTGGATTGATTGGTATAGAATGGATATATGTTGGTAATTGGACACTACAACCATGGTTACAATTAACAATGTTCTCAACCTGGGGAGGCTCTGCACTATTTGCGATAATTATAACAGATGAGAATGATGAGATAATTCAATTTGCTAGGAAATTCAAAAAATGGTTTATTATAATAGTTGGAATAACAACTATACTCGGTTTACTATTACTTTTTGCAAATTCTGAGCTTGCTTTCATATTAACATATCTAGTAGCAAATACTCTATATCCATTGCTAAATATTGTTTATTTCAAATACTTCAGATTAAAATCTTCACTTGAATTCAAATACTGACAAATTTGGTAGTTTTATTTTTGTTTTTAATTAATAGACTTGAATTCAGTTTAATCATCCATTCTTGGAGTATGGTTATCAATAAGTAATTTAGCCACTTCAATTTTTCTATAAAGATATATCAGATGCCAGATTTAATGTATTCTTTTGTTTCTGAATTCTACAGTTCTTCCTTGACCTGAAGCATTTTGTTGTAAACTGCATCATTCATGAATTCAATCAGGTCTCTTCCCTGTATGATATTTATCCCATCAACACTGTATCTCATCTCAAATAATGATATGAACCATCCATCAACATTCTTTCCAGTCTCCTCTCTGATTAAATGCAGCTCTTTTATGAATTCATCAACTTTGGATTTTGGAACTGTTCTCATTG
>JAJRQD010000048.1 GCA_024280435.1 archaeon
AAAGGCAATTGATGGATATTTCAGATCAGGTGATGAGATAATACTGGTACAGATCACAACTGGTATTTCTCCAGCTGAATCTAAATTATCTGATCTGGAGAATGCAGTTAGCAGTGTACAAACAGAATATAGCAGTGTACACTCAGAATATACTGTGAGAGGATGGTTTATCTCACTGTTTGAATGTGAATTTGAAGCCAGTGAGAGTGTTATAATCAGTCAGAATGATGATCTAATTGCATTTATTGATAAAAATATTCTATTGAAAATGAGAGAAACGAAAAAATTCAAATTCACCAAATAAACTTATTATGCTTCTATTAGTCAAATTCAAGGATAATCTGAGAAGTAAATGTGAGCTCTATGGAATTAATATTGAGTTTGTGGATCAATCAAACGGTATTTCATCGATAAAAGGGCCCTGTAATTTATCTTTGAGAGATGCTAGATTTTTGTAAAAAGATGCCTTTGGTATAATACCCGTGACATTTAGTAGACCATCTTTCCATATCTCTCCTGTTACTCTTGCATGATTATACACTTTACTGGCTTCAGATTGATTAAGTTCTTTGAATTCAAACTCCATCAGTTCCTCCTCTAGCATCATATCAATTATCTTTACAAATGATTTTTTCATCAGCTCAGGTTTATCATATCTCACTCCTAGTATCTCATAACTGAGTATTAATTCATTCTCAATCCTCTCATCAATAAGTTTGGAGTATTCAAAATACTGATCTTCACCTATAAGATCACATTTAGTCAGTACAAATAATATCTTGTATTTTTTCTCAACCGATGAGAATTTATTGTAGTACTCAATCAGGCTATCTAGTTGATCTCTGAACTGATTTCCCTCTGCGGATGCATCCAATCCTAGAATTAATAGATTTGATGAGAATATTGATTGTAACATCAATGAGAATGCATCTATAACAGCAGGTGGAAGATCTACCAATCCAATGGTATCTATAAGCTCGATTGGATATCCAGTGACCTTGGTCCATGATGATTTGAGAAACATAGTGGTAAATGCTTCTTGACTGATCTCTCTGTTACTTGATGTCAGAATATTGAACAAAGTGGTTTTCCCGATTGAGTAGTATCCCATTATAGGTATTTTTGGTATTGAATTATCAACTTCCTGTGATTTCAGCTCCATCAGTTCTCTGACCTGTTTCTCAATTCTTGCCACTCTTCCACGCATATCAGACTTCATTATCTGTTGCATCGTCTCTCCAGCACCTCTATCTCTTGCCTGTTTCTCAGTACGTAGTGTCTCACCAACAACAGTTCTCATCCTTGGCTCGGTATATTTAATCTTGGCAAGCTTTATCTGCAGTTGTATCTCAGAGAAACTGGCTTTCCTCTCAAATATCTCAAGTATCAGCATTGTTTTGTCAACAATTATTATCTCATCATCGTCAAAATGCTCTTCTAATTTCCTCATATATCTGACAGATATAGGTTCGTTCATCAGTACATATTTTACCTTATGTTCCTGCATCAGATAATCAAGCTCATCATATTTTATATCAGTCATATAATTCATCTTGTGGAATTTCTTGAACTCAAGTTCTGCTCTTACATCATAGCCAGCAGCCAATGCCAGATCTTTCATCTCTGTACCTTTTTTCATCCAATTATATTTATGATAATATACGATAATAGCTCTCATCTGATAAATTACAAATTAGATATCTAGTATATTAACTTTAGAGTATTTGACACATAGCTTCAAATATTTATTCTGTTAAATGTACTCTCAAAAAAATAGATAAAATCATTCAAATTGATATATAAACATCCTATTCGCATAAAATTCATCGAATTGTAAATCTATAACTGAAATTTTTGAGAGAAAAGTTTAAGTATTGAATTGAGCATTAATTACATATGAATCAAAAACAATTGAAAAATATATTTAATTATGATTTATCCTGGATTGATAAAATAGAGGATTTCAAAGACAATACTGAACATCATTATTTCAGACACAAATCATACAATATCTGCAAATGTGGTGTAATCATCTCAGATAGCGATCTGAAATTGATTGCAAAGGGAGATTATGAGAAAAAATATGATAATATCTATCTTAAATTCACAGAGTGCCATGATATAATTAGATGTGATATGCATATTGATAATAAAAAATGTTCAGGGTATGAGATTGATTGTCATCAATTCCATGATACCTATGTTGATGAATTGAGAATTGAGGAATGTGACTATCTCTAGAATAAATTGTGTGCAATCAAATTTACAGATAAATTGGCTTAATTGATAAAGCTAGAAATAGATTACTCAACGAGTGCTTGCATAAACAGGTCAAATAATTCAGGATATTCTATTTCTGGGATGTGAGTACCTTTTTTATCAGAGATAATGTATTTATTCACCTCAAAATCAGGTTTACCAACCACAAATATTTTTGAATTCATATTTTTGAATGTATTTATTCTTGAGAATGGTATAACAGGATCCTTCATATCCCATATAATACTGATATTAGATTTCCAATTCAGTTCATCCACACCAGCAGGTGCTATTAATCCAAGATAATTCATTCCTTGTAGTAGGTTCACAGATATTCTGCCTCCAGCAGATCTTCCAACAATTCCAAATTCTCCATCGTGTGTATTCATAAAATAATTGATAAATTCTCTGATTGCATCGATTTTATTATTTCCATCTCTGTATTCTGATAAGCCATGACCAGGTGCATCAATAAGTACAGGAGAGCAGTATTTTTTCATAATATCAATCAATGGCGTCCAGTACTCAATATTCTGAAATGTTGGATGTCCACCATGATTAAAAAAGATAATAGGCCCTCTGGATTCAATGTATTTATAATTAATACTTGCTAATTTACCTTCAAATGTAGTCATAATATATTGATATATACTTGATTTTTATTATTTTAGGTAAGTGATTTTCACTATTACAATATGTCTGTATTATCGAAGTATATATATTCAACTTGGATAGTTATTATGTGCTTGATATTCAATTATTACGAGAGTATCTAAAAAATGCCAATGAGGCACTTGCAAGATCTGATCTATTTCTGTACAATGAATACTCTCAACTATTAAGAAACTTATTAAAAAAGAATATTGAGAGACTGCATTCGGAAAATAATTTATTTCTTTGATTTCCTCTTCAATGCACGCATTTTCTTGATAAACATTTTCTTTTTGAAGTTCTCATAATCTCCCTGTAATTCAAGTGCTCTGAAAGAGCTGTAAAGAAACATCAATCCCAACATGTATCCCCAATCAAGTCCTCTGATCACAAAGTTAAATATTGCAAATATCATGGTACGCTTCTCAGTACTACTCCAATTTTTAGTAGAATACTTAATCAGCTGTGATTTGGGCACATTGATCATTTCCATCGCTCTATAGAATAATTTCTCCATCTGTACGGGTGCAAAGAATGCAAATACAAGTACAATGGTTGAGTGAATCAATAATAATTTCCATATATCAAATAATGTGCTGATACTGGCCTGATCATCTAATTGGCTACCTACAATAGCAAAATTAGAGGTGAATATAAATATGATGAGAGTAATTATATTGTTTCTAATTGGATTATTGAATGATATATCAGAATGCATCCCCTCATCAAATAATTTCCAGTATCTATAACTGGATAATAGTACGATAATTAAGAACAGAATTGCAAAAATAGCAGATAATTTCGCCTTGTTTGGAATCTGTATCTGGAAATATTCTGATACAATATCAATTACCTCACCCACAACTGAGATCTCAATACCAACCTCAATGATAGATACAATATCATCCAATTGTAATTCCAAAGATCCATTGTACTGCCATTTACTGAAAGCATTCTGCTTATCTACCTTAGTAATATTTAATTCGATTTTGTTCACATAATAACTGATCTCGCTGAAACTTGAATTAAGATCTGAAATATTTGAATTTATCTCAAGTATTACAAATACCGATTGATTCTGGTTAAACTGTAAATAACTGTGTGTACTAAGATACAATTGACCTTTATCAAATGATATTACCTCTGTAGTCACTCTAGAATGTGATATATTGTTTACCTGATAATTTGGTGCCTGAATAACAACAGAGAAGAATAATGATATAATTATCAAAAGAACTGAGAATGTTTTTTGATATTTATCCATACAGAGTAAAAAGTGACTTGATTAATAAACTTAACACATAAAAAATCATTTAATTTTTATCTTATTTATTTTATTTTTCAATTTAATGTATGAAAAAGTTATATCATTGAAAATTATTCAGAGAATATGAAGACAGGATTATATTTTGCCATTGCAGGAATTATTGTTGAATTTAGCAGACCATGGCTTGGATACATGGATAATATCATTATAAATAGCCCATTCATACTATCAAGCCTATTAGTGACCTCAGGTGCATTGTGGATGTATGCAGCACATAAAGATCTGATGATAGAAGAGCTGACAGCAGGAGATATAGAGAAATTTGTCAAATATATACCAATTGCAGGTATACTATGTACAATTGCAGATATTGTCTTACCAATAGATTTTATTGCGGGTATGTTGATATTTTTAACAGCACATATTCTGTTTATACTAGCATTTATGGCAGTATTTAAACCCGAGAATAACATAAGAAACAGGATAATTCTACTATCTACTCTATTGTTTGGAATACTGCTGTATTTTGGATTATTATACAAACCAGGAGATTTTATGGTACTTGTAATCATACCTTATATTATAATTATTATGATAATGCTTGCTGTGAGTATAACTGGATATTATAGTAAATTTCCAAATAGATTCAAACTGTCAATAATTATCGGTTCCTCTCTGTTTGTGATCTCAGATAGTATTCTTGCGATTTCAATGTTCAGTGATAAAATATCAATTGATTCTCCTCTTGCAGTTGGACATACCTATATTCTAGCAATATTTTTTATACTGCATTCTGCATCAATTGCGATCTATGACAAGTTGAAATAGTATAAATTAATCAATAAATAGTAATTTGAATTAATAAGTCTCATAATGTATAATAGTATCTAATTCTTTTCTGCCAGGTCCTGCAGGTAGCTCACTATCAGTGTATGCAATTGGAATTATTGCAACAGGTCTTACATTCTCAGGTAATTTAAATGCATCTTTCACTATATCCTCATTAAATGCACCGATCCAGCAAGATTGTAAATTATAGGTGGTGGCAAGTAGTAATATATTCTGGATTGCCGCAGCAGTATCCTGTTTGTGATAAAGTTCCTCTCCTCGTTGCTTGTATCGGTTAACTGTATCAGTTAAATCAGAGCATATCACAAGAATATACGGTGCAATCACAAAAAATGCCTGTTTATTTGTGGCTTCATTCAACTTTTCCTTAAGTTCTGCTCTGGTAACTACAATTATTCTCAGAGGTTGTTGATTACCAGCACTAGGTGCCCATCTTGCTGCATCTATCAGTTTATGAATTATAGCAGGATCTACTGGTTTATCATTATATTTTCTTACAGACCTTCTGTTTCTAATTATATCAAATAATTCTTCTGAATTCATATATTCATTAAGATATATAAATTATATTAATAGTTTATTATTAATTGCAGAACTAGATTGTTTCATAATATTTGAGATATCAATATCTGTAATTCTGTGTTTCTTTATCAAATAATTCATCTATGAATAGTTTAGAAGCAACAATAGATGCAATAAGTCCACCTGCTATGATCACAAAGAATATCATAATCTGATAAATAGCAGCAGTTACAGGATTGATACCACCAATTAATAAACCTGTCATCAATCCAGGAATAAATACAAGTCCCAGTGTACGTAGATTATTCATAGAGGGTGTAACTCCAGTGGATAGACTTGTAGAAAGAATTTGTAACTCCTCAATCGCAAGTTCGGGTGTGAAACCAAGACATAATGCAGCCTCTATCTGATCTTTTCTGTTATCAATCTCTTTTTTGATACTGTTAAGTGTTAGGTATGATATGTTCATCGCATTACCAACTGCCATACCACCAATAGGAATGAATATCTCTGGATGTGAGATTGGAATAGCCCCAATTATAGTAACTATGCTCATGACAACATATACTGATACAGAGAGTGCTTTAATCTCCAACCAGAAAATATTATCCACATCTATTCTTTTACTTATAGTCAGAGCACCAAATACAATCATAAATGCCAGTACTAAAAATTGATAAACAATTGATGTGATACTGAAAATATATGTTAAGAATAATGATAGGGTCAATAATTGCAGGAATCCACGTATTCCAGCGGTGATTATTCTATTTCCAATATTCAAAGCTTTATATTTTGATATGAATAAAATTATTACCAATAATATTGTAGATGATAATAGCTGAAATAATATCAGAGATATATCTTCAGCAGTTAATGATGGTAATATCATGATTTTACTCCTGTTAATTCAGATATTATATTCTCAAGCATTGTGCCGTCTTTCGTCCCGGATATAAATTTATTGAAAAAATCCTGTTTGGAGCTCTCTGTAATTACTGCTCCCTGTTCCAACAGGATAAGATGTTCCCCAATTCTTCTTGCCTGATCAAGATCATGTGTTACAATGATAATAGTTAATTCAGGATTATTCTCATTCAATTTTATAATTAATTCTTCAAAATTCTGTTTAGAGATCACATCAAGAGCGGAAGATGGCTCATCTAGTAACAATACTTTTGGCTTCAATGATAATGCTCTTGCAAGATGTAATCTCTGCTTCTCACCCACAGAAAGATTTGATGCTTCTTGAGTTTTTAAATTACTGCTCAATCCGACTATTTGCAATAATCTATCAATCTCATCAGAAGTAAGTACAGTATTCCATTTTTTTCCCGGAAAATTCAGATTATCTATTACATTTCCTGGAAATACAATTGGTATCTGACCAACATATGCTATATTTTTTCTTAGAATATTCACTTCATAGTCATTTATATCATTATTCTCAAATATTATATTACCGCTGTATTTGTATAGCCTGATGATAGATCTGAGTAGACTACTTTTACCAGCACCAGACCTACCAATGATAATTGAGACCTGTGAGACAGGAAATTTACAAGATATATTATTCAGAATCAACTTATCATCTAAGACTAGATCTAGTTCATTGATTATTATCATTATATAACTCAGAATTTAATTTTAATTTAATAGTTATTATTGAAGCCAGAGGTAAATTTAGCTGATTTCAAATAATTATTATTCAAGAATACGTTTTGATATATCGAAATATATTTATTATAATATATTTTACTTTTTTACTTAAAATATGTGATAATTTTTATTTTTTTTTTATTAGTGGACAAATGAATTATAAATAATAATTATTAATTCATTATATGAAATTCTCTAAAGGGATATTATTATTTTTCATATTGAACCTATTAATTTTTTCTGCTTTTATGGCAGTATCAAGTAGAATAAATACTAATAATATCTCCACAGAGAGTATAGTTATCAGCTCTGAGAACGGTGTACTTAACCATATACAAATTAGCTCAACTGGTGTCAAAGAGATATGGAAAACACAGTATCTATTTGATAATTATGATCTCAATAAAATTGTTGATCTTGATAATGATGGGCAATATGAGATAATTTCAGTGGTGACCAATCGGGTGATACAGAGAATTGATTTTTATACGGGTGAGGTCATCTGGGAATATTTACTGGTTTCAAACCTTTCAAATCAACCCAAAATAATATTTGGAGATATCACCGGCGATGGAATTAAAGAGATAATATTGAAAAGAAATGCACCAAGGAATAACAATTTAGACTATGGATTCTATATTCTTGATGCGAATGGCAATGAATTGAAAATTATTCAAACTAGTTATGGAATACAAATTGGCCCGGATAATATTGAGTTAGTAGATTTCAATAAAGATGGGGTAATGGAATTAATTCTGAGCTATGGAGCTTCATTATGGGATACTTTGAACCGTAGTGGATTTTATTCATTACAATACTGGAAATGGCAAAATAATGATCTGATTAACATATGGAATGCCACAGGATCAGATATTGGAGGAAATACAGAACTGGCAATATATCATGATGGTTCAGATTCAATTATTATCACTTCTGGCTGGTATAATAATGAGATCCGTGCATTCAATACAGATGGTGAATTATTGTGGGGTAGAAAATCTATGCCTGCTCTATCAGATGATAAAATTACACAGATGTCAAGCACCAGTCTAAAAATATTGATTAAAAATAATAAACCGATATTGTATGGCTTTACAAATAATTACTGGTTTAATAGTACGATGAACTGGCTAGAGATTGATATCACAACAGGTGAACTGATTGATACTATTGATTTTGTTAATACTGCACAACTGATACCTGTGATTATGAATGAATTTCTATTAATCAGAGAATACAAACAATTCAATAAATCAGGAGAATTATTTGCAAGTAATATTTTCAATCTGTATGATCTAGAGACCAAACAATTGATTGGAGAGTACAAGAATAATGGTGATAGCTGGTATCTAGCAAAACCCAGAGAGGATGTTTTATTGGATCTAGGATTGGAATATCCTTTGCTTCTCGCGTTAGATGAAAACAATAAACTATGGCTATCTGCACTGCAGGGTAAAAATATACCCATGAATTCATTTGCAAAAATATTATCTGTATCACATATTAGCCATACTTCATTAAAAGGTACTGTACTATTAAATTATATCAATTACCCATTGATTACAGGTATTGTACTATTAATCTTCAATCTATCTATATACTTTGGCACTAGACTACTAGAGAATCACAGGATAAAGCTATTTCATAAAAAATTTGGCGATAACTGGAAATTACCCGCATATAAAAGAATTAAAATTATATTTGACAGGTGGAAAAATCAATCCCTAGCAGAGATGGAACCATCAAAACATCTGATCTCAGCACCTGTCAATACTGAAGAATTCTTTACAGAAGAGAAATTTGTTGCCATTAAACCGGTTAAAGATTCACCACAGTTTGAGAATTTCATTTACAGTTGGCTGAAAAAATACGGTAAAGAGACTAAGAAAATCAAAGCAGGTGATATTGCAATACTTATAGAGTTTCTAGATTGTTATCCATCTATTGAAAATATCACAGATATAAAGAATAAATTTCCGGATACTGCTAACAGTACTTTCTACAGGCGAGTGGAATTTTTGCTTAAAATTGGATTATTAAGCGAATTTAATCCTAAAGAAAACTATGATATGCGATCTAAAAAGTTGGAGATAAGTATGGATGGAATTGAATTTCTCAAGTCGATGTTCTCATCAATGGCTTTCTATTTCATGTAAAAATGCAGTCTACAAAATTAAATTATACAATAACTGCATGATAATCTTAGCCTATGCAATTCAAATTTCTATTTCATGTAAAAATGCAGTCTACAAAACGAAATTATAAAATAACTGCATGATAACCTGAGCCTATGCAATTCAGATTACTAGATATACTTGCAGATCCGGATAATCCAGATATATGGCCATTAAAGCTTGAAATATTCACCTCTAAAGAGATGGTAAGGGAAATTATCCCCGAGCCACATAAATCAACTGCTCGTTATTGTAAATTCTATTGTCATACAAAGGATGCTTATCTGGTGAGTAATCCATTAAAAGATGATGAAAAAACACTGGATATATCTGAGATTGAAAAGATTGTTAGCAAAGATGATTGTCTGAATTGTTTGAAAACAGAGGTGATAGATGGGATACTGTATCATAATGATGATAAGTTGAAATGGTTTATAATTGATGATGAGATCCCTGTTATGTTTCCTCTAGAATTGAGAGATGAAAACCAGGAGATCAGATTTATTGAGAAATACAAATCTGAATGTAAAAGAATAGGTATAACTGAACCATTAAAAAAGTGAAAAATAGGATAATTGAATAATTTTCTACACTAGCCTATATCTTAATTGAATCTTGTCCTCGATAAATTTTTATAATTACTTTACAAACTAACTTTTGTAGAATTATGGAGCATTTACCCAATTACAAGGTAATTTCAGAGCTTGTTGAAGAGCTAGATAGTGAATTTAATTTGGAATCCAGATTAACCAGGTACAAATCACTTTCACCAGAATTGATTGAACTGGCAAAAGACGCAGGGATGGATAAAGAAGATGATGCCACGCGTGCACTGTTTCTTGCTGATTTTGTGATAACATCTTCTGAAGTACCTCAGGGTACCTCTGATGATGATAGAAGAATCTCAATCATCAAAGCATTCATTGAAGGACTTGCAAATAGAACTTATTCAGCAGATAATCTGTTAAAAGTATTTTATCTCAGCCAGAAAGTGGCACAGAGTTTTAGAAGAAATGATTATTTTCTATCTGGAAGAGGTTTGGATAGAAATACTACCTCAATGATTTTGAAAGATCTATATCTGATGCCTTATCTGGCCAAATCCAAAGAGATCCTTGGAGAAGGTGGTCCTGGATGGGAGCTATCGATACTTGCATCAGCAGCCAAGCAGACATTACCACATATAGAACTTGAGGAATATGGAAAATTAACTGAGAAAGATAATTTATTGGAATATATCTGGAAAATAATGCTAGAGTTTCAGAACTCACATAATGTGGAAATCAATGATACTCTCAGTATTCCACATATTTCAGAATCTCAGATATTATTATTCAGTAAGTTCAATGGCCTGCCAAGTATTACAATGACTAACATACACAAGAAGGCAGATAAATATGAGAAGGTAATAGTTGAGGATCTCTTGAATTTCATGGATAATTCTGATAGAACTGAGAAATCATTGTTATACATCAGAGGTAAGATTGTAGGTACAGATGAGACGCTAATAGTAGCTAGACATTCAATGATTGATGGTAAGCCTATTGTTGTGTTCAAGACAAAGGCTGATGAAGTCAATGTATCTGAGCTGTTATCACTTCTGGAATTGAAATCATTGGAGAAGACAGATTGGACCAGGATCAATCCGAAGAACAGAAAAGTTATTATGGAAGACATCACCACAGAATTGGTGGATGTGGTGGTTGAGGAAGAGGTGACTGAGGATAAGGAATACACCTATGAGGTTGAGGAAGAAGTAGAGATCACTGAAGAGAAGATGGTTAAATTCGAGGAAGAGGTGGAGGAGTTAGAGGAATATGAGTATGAGGTTGAGGAAGAGATCGAGATAGAAGAGATGGAAACCTATACCTATGAAGAGGAGATTGAATTCGAGGATAAACCAGGTTTATTTGGAAAGCTCATGGGCAAAAAGAGTAAAGGTATCGTCAAAAAGATAGTACAGAAGAAAGGGAAACGTCCTGTAAAGAAGAAAGTAATGGCAAAAGTAAAGAAGAAGGGTACCAGACCTGTGAAGAAGATAGTCAAAAAGAAAGAAAAAAGACCTGTCACTAGAATTGAGAAAAGAAAAGTTAAGAAGAAAGGTACCAGACCAGTCACGAAAACTGTAAAGAAGAAGGTAAAGAAGACTATTGAACACAAGGTCGAGAGAGAAGAGGTGATACTAGAAGTTTATCCAGATTTTGTTGGAAATGCATTATCTGCTCTATCTCTTGGAGATCTTAATCTATTCGAGATATGGGATAGTATACGAGAGTCTGATTATGGTATTGTGGGCATTATCTACTCTGATTTCAAGAGGAATGAGACTAAATTCTTTGCAGAGAAAGGAATTGGAGATCCGAATGATCTTGCAGTGTTATTAGATGGCTTGGATGAAGTGCTTGAGAATATAATGAATTATTATTTCCAGGGAGAATTCCAGATCATACCAAGTGAGGTATTATTCAAAGGAAATAATGATTCAAGATATGTAATCACATTTGATGGTAATTCTGATAGATTAGTTGGTACTATTGCCCAGACATATGTCAAGGATATCACTGATTGGCAGAATAAGCAGGAAAGACAGATCATCAAAAGAAGGACATTGCTTATGAGGACTGGACAGTTGTTATCATCACTTGCTCATTCTCCATTTGATACATCTGTGGAGAGGATCTACTCAGATACTATCAACAAGGAATCCCAATTAACAGTTCTTGATAAATCAATTCTGGACTTCAATACATAATTTAACTGCTGAAAAAGTATTCCACTATATTGAAAACAATTCGGAAAGAATTTATCTGAAATACAACTAATAGAAACCTTAATTATTTAATTTATCAAAGGTTGTGAGAAAGATAAATAAGCAGTTCAAATAAATAGTAATTGTAATGCTTAATAAAGTACTAGATGAATTGGGGATTTCAGAGGAAGACTACAAGAAACAAAAATCTAAAATAATTGATACTAATGAGATATTGCTATTTCTAAGCAATAATATGGTACATCTACTTGATCAAACACAGATCACTTGTCAAGGAATGATAAGATTATCAATCAAAGATCACTATAAAAGAACACCAAAATTTCTTACTGTGGATCAGTGGGTTGATCTTTTAATGAATAATCTCTCGGAAAGATTATCAAAAGTGCATGTGACAGATGTTGATAGTATAATGTTTGATATTCTTAAAGATTTTCTCACCTATCAATCATATGTTAAAAATTAATTATCTAAAAATATATATTTTATCGAATTTTGCAGTTACTCATTAATTTAATGTAAAATCATGGTTGTTGATACATTGATTGATTTTGGAATTCCATTTTCACAGACTGATCCATCAATACATATACAATAAATCCAGACATTGCAAGTGAAATTATGGATCCTGGTAGAGTGAGTAGACCAGACAATACACCGATACCATTTAATACAAGTAATACAATTCTAGTTGTATTATTTCTTGAAATTACACCATTAATAAACCATGTTTGGATAAGAAAAGCAACTACTATGATAATTACAAATACTAATCCAACAATTCCAACAGTAACTAATGCTAATAAAGTAAATATAGTTAGAATAAATATAGTCAATCCTCTTCGGATTTTTAGTAGTAACAATAAATTATTTATTTTATTTTGAGTGTCATATGCCTGTTTATTCAATCCAGGTTGATATCCAAATTGATTATTTGGTTGAAGATATTTATTTGATGGTTGGTATCCCTGTTGATTGAGTTGAAATCCCTGTTGATTGGGTTGAAATCCCTGTTGACTGGGTTGAAATCCCTGTTGATTGGGTTGAAATCCCTGTTGACTGGGTTGGTATCCCTGTTGACTGGGTTGAAATCCCTGTTGATTGAGTTGAAATCCCTGGGACATCTTTGGAGTTTGTTGGGTCTCTTTAGGATGTGTAACTTTAGAAGACGAGAGAATACTTAAATCTAACTCAGTTCCACAGTTTCCACAGAATTTAGAAGTGCCAGAACTGTTTACACCACATTCATGACAGAAAACTTTACTCATGTTTGTAATTGTTTCATTTAGTTATATAATAATAACTGAATTTGAATAAGTAAATTATTGATTTTTTCTTAGAGTTCAATAATATAGGTCTGCATATTCTTTTTTATAATGTATTTCTATTGCATTGTTCTCTGTTTCATTATATTTTCCTAATATTTTTCTCAATAAATCAACTATTGCATTTTTTTATTAAATCAAATTATTTTTGCAAACATTATGTAAATTAATACTTCCAAATTTACAAAAACAATAAAATTTAGTAGTTAATTATATTAATGTTTGACATTTTTATATTGTATGCAAATACTATTCTGTTCGGAATGTGGTATATCAAGGGATGATAAATACAGATATTGTCAAAATTGTGGAAAAGAGTTCACAATGAAAAAAATAGAAGATAATACAGTGAACATTCCAAGAAGAGAGAAATTTAGCAAAAAAGAAAGAATAAATGCGTATAAATCAATTAATAATTTATTGTTGATCGTAAAGTACCTGGGAATTGTACTAATTGGATTATTCATAATCCTATTGATATATTCATTATCAGAATCATTTTTTCTACTATTATTTTTGATAGTATTCGGTGCCATTGTATTTGTGTTATTTTATTGGATACTTAATGGAATTAAAGAGCGAGATAATATTGTAAGAGTAGTACTGATAGTTGGTAGTATTATTTTAATAATAACAAGTTTAACATTTCTGCCAATTGGATACATAGGAATTGCAATTGGTACTTATTTTCTTATAACATTGAATAATAAAGATGTGAAGAGAGTATTCCAGTACAGATAAATTATACTAATTTAAAATAGCGAGATATTCTCTTTTAGTACTTTTTTAATTATGATTTATTCTCAACTAACCACCGGGTCGGGTTATTATTTACTGATCTCTCTTAATTGTTTCAATAGCTCTTTTTGTGCTTTGCCTACTTTTTTGGGGATATCAACCTCGATCACATAACGCATATCACCTTTGACTGTGTTACCTCTTATGCTCCTGACCATACCTTTGTTTCTAAGTGTGAGAATATCATTGTACTGTGTACCTGAAGGTACTTTTAACATTTCTTTGCGATTTTCACCTTTACCTCCAATAACATCCACCTGAATATTCCCACCCAGAACAAGTGTTGGGTAGTCAACCTTCAATTTCTTGTATACATGATTTCCATCTCTAACAAAATAAGGATGCTCTTTCAATGATATTCTCAGAATGAGGTCTCCGGGCATACCACCATTATTTGATGGCCTTCCTTTTCCAGGAACTTTCAATGCCTCACCTTCGTTCATTCCAGGATGTATCTTAACAGTGATCTCCTCTCGTTTATTCATTGAGCCAGAGCCTTTACATGTTTTACAAAGCTTATCTGGTATCTCACCAGAACCTTTACACCTACCACATGGTTCCTGAGAAATCTGAATGAACATTCCCTGACGTGTCTGCTTCTCTACAATACCTCTACCACCACATGTTCTGCAGGAAGATGATGAACTCCCCTTTTCTGCTCTAGATCCATTACAGGATGAACATGCTTTGTTGAATGGCATCTTTATCTTCTTGGATACACCTTCATATGCTTCCTCAAGTGTAAGATTTAGCTGCAATACCACATCTTCACCTCTGGTGGGACCTCTTCTCTGCTGTCTTCTTGAACCACCACCGAATCCGAAATCAAATCCACCAAATCCACCAGAACGACTGCCACCGAATGCAGAACCAAATATCGAGCTGAAAATATCATCCATATTCATACTTGATGAGAATCCACTGTTATTTACTCCTTCATGGCCAAATCGATCGTATTTTCCTCTCATACTATCATCGGATAGTACTGAGTAGGCTTCATTTATCTCTTTGAATTTTTCCTCTGCTTCTGCTTTGTTTCCATCAAATTTATCTGGATGGTATTTCATAGCCAGTTTTCGATACGCTCGTTTGAGCTCTTTTTCCGTGGCATTTTTTGATACGCCAAGTACTTCATAATAATCTCTTTTTTTTGCCATAATATATTCTCTCCGGTGATTATATAAGGTATGTATTCAAAAATGATTTTTCTGTAATATCATCATTGAAGACATAGCTTATAGGGGATTAATCCCCGATAATATCTATTTATCTATTCATCATCGCTGACTTCATAGTCTGCATCGTAGACAGGTCCCTCATCAGTAGCAGAACTAGAAGTGGCTGTGGGGTCGAAATCTGGATGGAAACTCTCATTTCCAGGAGCACCTCCGGGGGGTGCCTGTTGACCATAGATCTTCTGAGCATATTTAGAGAATTCCTGCTGGAACACATCAGTTGCTGCTTTGATTGTATCTGCATCGTCTGTCTTGATTGCATCCTCAATCTCTTTGATCTTGGCTTCCAGACTTTCCTTCTCATTTGCTGCTAATTTATCACCAAGATCTTCAATTGTCTTTCTTGATGAGTATACAATATTCTCAGCTTCGTTCTTGATCTGTATCTTCTCCTTGAGTTTTTTATCAGCCTCTTCAAACTGCTTGGCCTCATTCACCTTGGCTTTGATCTCATCCTCAGATAGTGAGGTCTGAGCATCAATTTTGATTGATTGTTCCTGTCCAGTTGCCTGATCCTTGGCAGAGACCTCAACTATACCATCACTATCGATATTGAAGGTTACCTCTATCTTTGGTGTACCTCTTGGAGCAGGTGGAATTCCAACCAACTGGAATCTACCAAGTGTCTGATTATCCTTTGCCATGGATCGCTCACCCTGAAGTACATGTATCTCTACTGATGACTGATTATCAGCAGCGGTAGAGAATACCTGTGATTTTCTTGTTGGGATGGTTGTATTTCTCTCGATTAATGGAGTGACCACCCCCCCAAGTGTCTCTATACCCAGTGTTAGAGGGGTTACATCTAATAGCAGAACATCTTTGATATCACCTGCAAGGATAGCACCCTGAACAGCTGCACCTAGTGCTACCACCAGATCAGGATCAATTGATCTATCTGGTTCTTTTCCGGTTACATCTTTGATTGCTTTCTGTACTGCGGGTATTCTTGTTGAACCACCTACAAGTAATATTTTATCTATCTCTGATATTTTCTTACCAGAATCCTCAATTGCCTGTTTTAATGGACCAATAGTTGCCTGTACCAGATCTGATGTGAGTTCATCGAATTTTGCCCTTGAAAGTGTCATATTGAGATGTTTTGGACCTGATGCGTCTGCGGTTATGTAAGGTATGTTTATTGTTGATTGCATCATTCCAGATAGTTCGATTTTTGCCTGTTCGGCTGCATCTTTCAATCTCTGAAGTGCATTTTTATCCTTTGCAAGATCAATGCCCTCTGTTTTCTTGAATTCCTGGATTAACCATTCCACAATTCTCTCATCAAAATCAGCACCACCAAGTCTGTTATTACCATTGGTTGCGATTACCTCGAAAATTCCCTCATCAAGTTCTAGAAGTGAAACATCGAATGTACCTCCACCTAGATCGAATACGAGTATAGTCTCCTCATTGCTCTTATCCAATCCATATGCAAGTGCTGATGCAGTAGGTTCTGCAACTACTCTCAATACTTCAAGACCTGCAATTTTTCCAGCATCTCTGGTAGCTTTTCTCTGTGCGTCTGAGAAGTATGCTGGTACTGTTATAACTGCTTTTGATACTTTCTCACCAAGGTATCCCTCTGCATCTGCTTTTGCCTTCATCAGTACAAATGCACCGATCTCCTGTGGTGTGTATTCTTTTCCAAGAACTTTGAATTTTTTATCAGTACCCATATCTCTTTTAGATTCTGCCACTGTGGTATCTGGATTGGAAACAATTTTTCTTTTGGCGACTACACCTACTGATCTGGTGCCATCTTCATTGAATGATACAACTGATGGGATCAATTGTCCGCCCTCAGATGTTGGAATAATAACAGGACCACCCTGTTCAAAGATGGCCACTGCTGAATTGGTAGTTCCGAGATCTATGCCGATTACTTTTTCTTTTTTGCTCATAATAATTACCTCTTTTTAGTAAGTATGATACCATGGGTATCATATTGGACACTATGATACTTTATGTATACTACCATAATTATCATTCTCCTATTTAAATGTTTTGAACCATTCCTTGAATATTATACAAATCATTCATCCATAATGACCGAAGTCATCACAGAACCAATTTTAATATAGAATATTTGAATCTGTTAAATCAAATAAAATAACATTACAGGCAATAATGATAATTTGTTCTATAAAAAAAATCGTACTGACAAGAAATTTGTTATT
>JAJRQD010000049.1 GCA_024280435.1 archaeon
CAAATGCACGAGTCAAATCACCCATTTCTTCATAGACAACTGCTTTATTATATTGTAATGCAAAATTATCTGGCTCTAAGGACAATCCAAGATTATATTCTTTCAATGCAAGTGAGTATTTTTTCATCTGAGAGTATTGATTACCCCTTTGTAATAGAGATTTCACAGAGGTCTGTTTTTGAGAAGTATCTTTATCCGGTTTGAAATCAAATCCCATATTTTTCAATCTGCGGATAGCTACTTTATGAGTTGGATTCTGTACCAAAATCAGTGATAATATATCAATCGCCTCATGTGTCTTACCACAAGCATTCAATGCAGCAGCCTTGTTCAACATTATCTTTATATTTCCAGGATTATCTTCCAATGCAAGATCATATTCCAAACAGGCCTCCATGAATCTTTTATTATCCATCAGAATATTTCCTCTGATAAAATGATTCATTATACTAATAATACAATTCCATCTATTAAATATTATTCATTTTAAATATTCTGTTAAATAGTTTCAAAAGATTTATTGCCAATGCTTATACATTTTATTTGATCTGATAACATTTAGAGCTACCTTTACTGATCAATTGCAACGGAAACGCAAAATCACAGGAAATATTATGATGTATGGTGTACTAGCTGAAAGTAAATTGATTTAAATTGATATATTATTAAAAAAATATGCAAATAATTGGATATGTAGTTATAATCATCTCAGTTATAGTTTTTTATATATTCATCCTTCTCGCTTTCAGTATAATCTCTGCGAAAAAAGGTGGTAGAAATGTGGATAATCCACCTGATTGGGGTAAAATACAGGAGCATTGGATTGAAACTGCAAATTCAAGAAAATTGGAATGCTGGGTGGTGTATCCAGATAAGTTGATTGATAAAATTGGAGAGGAGGTGTATCGTGATAACAAAGCTGTACTACTCACACATGGTTGGGGGAGAAATCGAGATCGCATGGTATCACGGGCTAAGATATGGGGTGAACAGGGATACACCACAATTCTGTTCAGTGCAAGAAATCATGGCAATTCAGACAGTGATATTCTACCTATGAACATATACAAATTCACACAGGATATAGAATCAATTATCAGCTGGTGGGGAAGAGAACTAGTTCTTCAGGGACATTCCATTGGTGCTGGTGCTTCAATAATAGTTGCAGCTAGGAATAATCTTGTGAGAGCTGTGGTTGCAGATGCACCACCTAGAGCAATTCCAAATGATCTACAGGGATATTACAAATCTGCACTTGGAATATTCACATTCTTACTTTATCCAGGTATGATACTGTTCATACAACTTATGTTCAGAAAACTGACAAAAGAAGAGTATAGCCCGATACATGCGGTTAAGAATATGAGTAAACCTGCAATGATACAGTATGGAAGACATGATATTGTGTTCAGCCATGAATTTATCAAAACTTATCAGGAAACCAATCTATCCCTGATTACACATCTGTATGAGGATGCACACCACAGCGATCTGTGCAGACAGGAGAATTATTATCATAATCTGACAGAGTTCATCAGATCAATTGATGTATAACATGTAAAACATTGACACAAATCATTACAGATCAATATGTTCCAAACTCATACCTATTTTTGGTTTGGATAGTTCCTCATTCTCAGTAATAAATTTTACAGAGATCAGAGATCCATACAGCTAAGTATGAAAATTGGTATTGCCTCCTGTATCTCCTCATTCTCATAGAATTTCTTGAAAGAAGGGCTTATTCCATCTATTTTAATTCTAAGTATATTATTTACGCTATCATCAATAGCAGCTATATACTGCAGTGATAGTTATATCCACAAATCATGGGAGCTACACCTCACAGACATGTTTCAACTGTGGAACTATAAGAAAGGCAAACAGAGTACACAGGGGATTATACAGGTGCAATCGCTGTGGTGTGGAGATAAATGCAGATATTAATGGAGCAATAATGGGAAAAGTAGCCCCAGAGAGTGTATTAAAGCACATTCAATGGAGTAGTGGTGACATCATCTCACCAGAGCGTGTGAAATTGATTAATTTCACAACTTAAAATTCGTATGTACAAATAAGATGATAATTAACTTACTTTATAATGTAAATCAGCTTAATTATATAGTCTGGATAAATCAATAAAAGTTGGTATATAAAAAATATTATAATCAATACTTCATAATACTATGATATATAATTATATAATAAAGCATGTTTTAAAATTATTTAAATCAATAATTAGAATATATATTGCAGTTTTGTGATTTTATCACAAAAATGCGCATTTGAACTATATTTGTAATTGCAGTGGTAGGTTTATAAGAATTGTAAGGATTAATTTCATCGCTAAAATGTTTTTACAAATTAACCCCTACAAACTTAAAATATTTCTTTTAACACTTCAAGATTTGCTTATGCGAAAGTATCCTGAACCAAAAATTAACAAAATAGGTCGCAAAAGAGTAGGCCCACGATGGGTAATTATCGCAATTGTGATAATTTGCCGAAGTGAAAATATAGCTTGGAGGGATGTTCCCTCCATGCTATCACCATGTGAATTTTTGATAGATGAGGGATATTTGCTCAGAATTCCATCATGGCAAAAATTCTACCACGAATTTAGAAAAATGAGAATAGATACTTTGGAAACCTTTGTTATCCAACTTGGGACTTTAGTCACAAAACATACAAATTCAAGAAAATTCGATGTAGCTATTGATAGTACTGGATTTGCAATCTATGGGGGTAGTATCTGGAGATTTCTCAAGTGGGCTAGATCTAGAGTTAAAAAAACTTCCAAATTATTTAGAAAAGTCCATATTGCAATATCATTGCCCAGTAGGGCAATAATTACAATCCAAAGATCTAAAAGTATTGATCATGATTTGAAAATGTTTTGTAAACTCTGGAGGAAAATTCCAAAACGACTAGTTATAAGGATTAGACGCATGTATTTGGATACTGCATATTGGGATGAGAATTTAGCTGAATTCCTTCATCAGGAAAAAATTATTCCAGTAATTCCACCAAAATCAAATTCTGTGGATCATGGATATGATTCTCAACAGGATCTGATTGTTAGAGCTATGAAAAATTATCCTGGATTATACAAACACAATGTGAAATCAGAATGGAGAGCCAGTGTAGAGCACGTTTTCGGATTGGTTAAACTTAGACCATTAAGAATAACAGAACGAAAGGAAAGTAGTAGAGCCAAAGCTCTACTATTCCCATTTCTCTGTTATAACTTTAAATTATATTTAAAAACCTTGGAGGTATCAAAATTTAATTTCTAGACGTGCTTTAATAATAACATTTGACCTAATGGTATGACTTCTCGTGAGAATAGAAAATTTTTATCGATTAGAAAAAATTTCAAAACAAAACTAATAGTTGGTATTTTACTAGTATCAATAGTACCATCATTACTATACTATGGTTTTAGTATAAATTATCTTGGAGGTATGGAAGAAAATAGTCAATGGGAATTACTTGAGAGTTACAGTGAATCTGGTTCTAAGGAGATAGAACACACAATTTCTGCAAACTCAGATATTTTTGAATCAATAACCACAAAAAATAGTATCTATGATTTTGCATCTGCGGTATTTAATAATGACACTCTTAGGGATCTATTTTCAGAGTTGAATTCCACTGCTAAGATCGCAGGAACTTTTTATATTCCTCATTTACAATCTGATGAACTATATAAGAGTATATTACATGATTTCAAAGAATTTACCTCTAAGATAGAGGATACAGAACTTGTTAGAATATTCTCACCAGATGGAAATGTGATTGTTGGCTCTGCGTTCAGTGAGGAGGATACAAAAGATTACAAAGGAGATAAGGGATGGTTCAGAGATGTGATGGGTGATAAATATGAGATC
>JAJRQD010000050.1 GCA_024280435.1 archaeon
CAACTTATTTCTACTTCAATTAGTAATATTGTGACATTCTGGTCACTGATATTGTTAATTAAGAGCTTTAGAAAAATAAATAATTATTCTCTATTGATCATATTAATAAGACTGATTATTGGATTTATGCTAAGTATACTGATATTTTGGCTTGCTATCAGAGGGATTGAGTACAATCTGAACTAATTAATTTGTTCAGAATTATCTCAATCATATTTTTGAGTGTTCAGCAAAAAATATCATACAGTAAATTCTATGAATCATATGGAATTGTCAAATATTATGCATTTTTGTTAAATCACCATCAAATATTTATATATCTCAACTCAAAAGGATGTGTATTGTCAATCAGGTTGATGAAAATAGAGAGGGATTTGTATGTTGAGGATATTGATTCAGCAGTTATCTCGATCAATTCATTTATGAACCCATCTCATTTCGAGAATGAACGATTAATTGTGATGAATTGGAGGGCGATCTCAATTAATCTATCACTCAGTTATGATATTGAGGTCATCATCGCTGATATAACTGATGTTTATCCATTTTTCAAATACAATGCTTCAAAAATATATGCTCTTGCATTATTGATTCACCTCCACTATTACCTCAAGCAGAGAGATAAAATATCAGAACTACTGGTTCAGGTAAAGATATTGAGAGAGAACCTTGAGAATGATATTTCAATTTCAGGAGATATTGCCATTCTATGTTCGTTGATGGAGGTATATGATCTCTATTCAAAAAATATGTATACAGATGCAATAAGCATCCTTAAGCAGATAAAGAAAAACAAAAATGAGGTTCTTTCTCTGATTATCAATGAATGGATTGGAAAATGTCATTTCTATCTTGGAAATTACGATGAGTCTAACTGGAATTTATTACCCATATTGGATTTTTTACAGACACAGAAGACTTCAGATAGAAAAAAATCAGATACTATTACATATATATTCAGAAATGCAATAATGCTGAATGACTTTGATGAGGCAGAACGATGGTTCAAAGTTATCACTGCACTTGAGAGTAGACTGAATAGAAATATAAAACTTGCCCGAATATACAATGACATGGCTGATATGTATATTGAACAGGATAATTATAGATCTATTGTTTATTACAATCGTGCTATGGAGTTGTACACAGAGATAAATGAGATGAACAGTGTTTCCAAGATCATGAATCAACTTACACATGTTTATAACGATAGATTGGAATTTGATATGGTTGAGAAATATCATCGAAAAATTATCGATATCGGTCCTTTGTATTCTGGTCTGGAGAATAATCTAAGATATATCGCAGAGGCACATTATTTTTTTGGGGAGTACAACACTGCGATTAACTATTATTTGGAAAGTCTAGAGCTTACATCAGATGAGATTAATCGTAATCGTTTTGATATATTGCAACATATCAGCAGTGCCTATTCCAGACTGGGTTTTAATAATCTCGCAATGAAATACACTGTAAAGAGTATGCATGTTGCTGAATATCTCAGAGATACCAGTTTGATTAAATCTGCCAAATTTCAGCAGAATTTACATTTGATAAATATAGGCAAACTAGAACAAGCTCGTACTAATTTTGAACAAATGTACATTGAATTGATGAGTATGTCAGTGCTTCCAAATGAATTGATCAGATACATCAAGCATCTCTTTGATCTTGCATACAGAATAAATAATAAAGAACTATTGGATAAATATTTTAAATATGCAGAAAAGGCAAAAAATATGTTTCCAGACAACAGAAATATCAATAATTCATACAATCTAATGAAAGCAAAAATCTTATTGACAGACAAGACTGTTGAGAGACTTGTTGAATCTAGAAAAATACTGAAGGATCTGTTAAGTGATGCCTCTCCTTTTTTCGCACTGGATGTCAGATTATTACTAGTAGATATACTTGCCAATGAATTACAGATTGCACCAAATTTAAGGAAACTACGGGATATTTCGGATGAATTAAATGAGATTGAGCTGATATGCAAGACAATTCATCAATATGATAAACTTATCAAGATAAACATACTAAGATCAAGAATTCTATTTCAGAAAAATGAATTCAAACAGGCAATTAAATTACTTGAAAATTCAGTAGAATTAGCAACCACTAAAAACCTAAAAAATCTAATTCCTGAAATTAAAAATGAACAGAAGATATTAGCAGATAAACTTGATAGTTGGAGGAAACTTATCGAGGGTAGAATAGATACTGGTGATATCTCATATAATGCAATTGTAGAGTATATCAAATCATTCAACGAGAGAAAGCAACAGATTAAGGAATAACATCGTATTTTAATGAAACTTTTTTAATAATCTAGATGATCCCTATAATCAAGACGATCACTATATACTTTTCGAGAAATTATATGGATACACATAGTTCTCGAATAACAGTAATTAATCTGTCAACTTCCTCTATTGTATTGTAAGGTGCAATTCCAATTCTTATCCAACCATCAATACCAAGTACCTCTGCAATTGTATCTGCATAGAAATGACCATTCCCAATAAATAGACCCTCTTCTGCCATTTTATCAGTGGCAATATCATTTGGCACTCCATCAATAACGAATGCGATTGTTGGTGTTTTCCTTGTATCTGATTGAAATACCTTCACCTTATCTAATTCTGAAAGTGCATCTCTCAAACGATTTGCAAGCATATCCTCATATTCTCCAGTTATATCAAATGCTGATTTTAATCTCTCCCTTCGTGTTTCTCCTTCCCCAATACCTGCAATAAAATCAATCACCGCAGGGATTGATGCAATTGCCTCGTGATTCTGGGTACCTGTTTCCAATCTTGATGGAATACGATTACTAGCAGGTCTGACTTTGTAGTTATTCAAGCCCTCAAATATTTCTTCCCGAATAGCTACCACACCTATATGTGGTCCAAAGAATTTATATGCAGAACAGAGTACAATATCCACATCCAACTCATCTCGATCTATAAACAGATGGGGTGCACCATGCACAGCATCTAGAACCACAATCACATTGAATTCTCGTGCTTTACTTATTATCTTATCAAGTTCTGGAACTGTACCCACGCCATTTGATGCATAGGTCACTGCCACCAACCTCGTTTTTTCATTAATTATCTCATCAAGATTACTTGTATCAAGTACAAAATCCTTCATTCTTATCCAATTGATATTCACACTACTATCTTTGGCTGCAAGTATCCAAGGATCCACATTGGCACGATGATCCAGCTCTGTAACAACTATATTATCTCCTCTTTTCCAATTTCTTGACAATGCACGGGAGATTTGAAATGTAAGTGAGGTCATATTCTGTCCAAAGGCAATCTCATTTGGTTTACATCCAATAAAGTCAGCCATTGCATCCCTTGCATCACTGATATATTGTGATGTCTCAAGAGATGTTATGAATTTACCACCTATATTTGCACCTCCATCAGTCATGTATTTATTAATTGCATCAATAGCACCTTTAACCACCTGTGAACCACCCGGTCCATCAAAGTAGGCTACTTGTTTACCTGCATATATTCTTGATAACGCAGGGAATTGTTCTCGTATATTTTCAATTGGATAGTTCATAAGACTTGTAAAAAAATGCTAGTATTATAATATTGAGAATAAGGTTATTCTTTGTATGAATTTACATTTCCATAACAATGATTTAATATTATAGCTAAATTGAATTCCAATACCTTGACTGTGGAATTTATATTAAATAAGGAGACTATTACAACAGATATTAATCCTAATATCCCTCTGTTGGATTTTATAAGAGATCATCAGATGCTTAAAGGTACCAAAATCGGATGCAGAGAGGGAGATTGTGGAGCTTGCACTGTATTACTTGGTGAATTAAAAAATAATGAGGTAATATATAAGACCATAACTTCCTGTCTCACACCTCTTGGAAATGTTAATGGAAGGCATGTTGTGACAATAGAGGGTTTGTCTCATCCAGATAATATTATTCAGTTGAATATGATATCAACAGGGGCCACACAGTGTGGATTCTGTACCCCCGGTTTTGTAGTCAGTCTAACCGCTGCTGCCATAAACAAACAAAACCCTGTTGAATCACTTGATGGTAATATATGTAGATGCACTGGATATAATTCCATTAAAATTGCATCTCAACTGGTTTTTGATCAGCTACAAGATACTGATAATTTACTTGCAAAAAATATAGTTCCACAGTATTTTGCAAATATACCTGATAGATTGGGCGATATCAAATTTGTAAAAAATACAGGCACCACAATTATTGGAGGAGGTACTGATCTGTATGTTCAGAAACAAAGGGTATTATTAGATAAACAGCTTGAATTCAGTACCCATAATTCAGATTTGAGATATATTATACCTGATAAGGATAGTATCAGAATCGGTGCAGGTACCACCATGAGTGAATTCATCTCAAATAAACATATATCAGAGCTGATAGACACAGAACAGCTGAAATTGATTGCATCCACTCCAGTGAGAAATATTGCAACAATTGCTGGAAATCTGGTAAATGCCAGCCCAATTGGTGATTTCTCAGTTATATTACTTGCGTTGAATGCAAAAATACTGATCACTAACAGTACAAAGAATAGGGAGATCTCACTGGATGAATTCTTTGTTTCTTACAAGAAAATTAATCTTCAGCAAGATGAGATGATTATTGAGATAAAAATACCAAAAGATACGATTAAATTCAATTTTGAGAAGGTTTCAAAGAGAATGTATCTTGATATCGCTTCTGTCAACTCAGCCTGTGCAGTATATACAGAGAATAATATTATTCGGAGTATAAGGATCTCCGCAGGTGGTGTATATGAGATACCATTATTGCTAAGAGAAACCGCGGAATATATGATTGCTAAAGAATTGAATGAGAAGACATTCAAGGAGGCATGTAGTATAGCAGTGAAGGAGATAAAACCGATTAGTGACGTTCGTGGCAGTAAAGAGTACAAGACACTACTACTTCAACAACTGATCAAAGCACATCTAATACAATTGGAGGGACAACAATGAAAAATATTGACTCCATATCCCATGTCAGTGGGAAATCAGTATATGTGGATGATATACCCGTATTGGATAATACTCTGTATGCATTGATCGTTCCAGCCACAATTGCCCATGGAGTACTCAAAAAAATAGAATATACAGGAGATCATAGTGATTTTGTCAGAATGATAACAGCAAGTGATATTCCAGGTGAGAACCAGATTGGTAGTATAATACCTGATGAGGAGCTACTATCTTCCCAAGATATACACTTTATGGGTCAGGCAATTGCAATTATCGTGGCAAAATCATTGAATTCAGCATATATGATCAGAGATGAGGTTCACGTAGAATATGATGAGTACAAAGCAATCACAGATCCAAGAGTTGCATTTAATTCTGGAAATATAATTGGTGAATCAAGAAAATTTCAATGTGGGGATATAGTATGGGCTGATTGTGATACGATTGTATCTGATAGAGTAGATATGGGAGGGCAAGAGCATCTGTATCTGGAAACCCATGGAAGCTATGTCATTCCAACAGAGCGGGGATACAAAGTAATATCATCTACTCAGAGCCCTAGCTCTGTACAGAAAATGATTGCCCGAGTTCTTGGAATCAGCATGCATCTAGTAGAGGTGGATGTGAACCGACTTGGAGGTGGATTTGGAGGAAAAGAGGATCAAGCAACTCCAATCGCGTGTATGGCCGCACTTGCAGTCAATATAACTGATAGACCTGTAAAGCTGATACTTGACAGAATCGATGATCTGAAGATGACTGGTAAGAGGCATCCATACTCTGCAGATTACAAAATAGGTATGAAATCAAATAAGATAATCGCATATGATGTGATTTTCTATCAGAATGCCGGTGCCTCGGCAGATCTCTCTCCTGCAGTACTTGAGAGGACACTATTTCATGCCACCAATTCATATTACATACCCAATTTTAAAGCCACTGCTTATTCTTGCAGAACTAATTTACCTCCAAATACAGCATTCAGAGGGTTTGGTGGTCCACAGGGTATGTTTGTAATAGAAGCTGCAATTGATAAGCTTGCTGAGAAATCTGGAATTCCTGCATATGTACTCCAAGAAGCAAATCTGATGAAAAATGGTGATAAATTCCCATATGGGCAGATCACAGATAATCTGATGCTAACAGATGCATGGAGTAAAATTAAAACAATTAAAAATGTGTATGAGGAGGAAATAGAACAGTTCAACCATAATAACAAGTATTTCAGTAAAGGCATGGCGATAATGCCAATTACATTTGGAATAAGTTTTACCAACACTATGATGAATCAAGGCTCTGCACTCGTTAATATATACCAGGATGGAAGTATTGGCTTATCAACTGGTGCAGTTGAGATGGGGCAGGGTGTGAATACCCGAATATTGCAAGCATTGATCTCTTCTTTCGGGGTGAGTGCAGACCGTGTGAAGATGGAGACGACCAATACCACACGTGCAATTAATACCTCACCATCTGCTGCCAGCTCTACCCATGATCTGAATGGATGGGCCACTCTTGATGCATGCAATCAGTTGATCAGACGATTGGAGAAATTATTAATAGATGAATATCAGGCTGGATCTGTGGAATTTATCAATAACAGGGTTATATTCAATGATAGATCTCTATCTTGGGATGAACTGATACAGTTTGCATTCACCAAGAGAGTGGATCTTGCAGCACATGGTTACTATTGCACACCTGATATTTATTTTGATAAAGAAAAAGAGAAAGGACATCCATTTGCATATTATACCACTGGAGTTGCAATTCAGATGGCAACTGTTGACATTATTCGAGGTACCTATAAGCTTGATAAAATTGATATAATTCATGATTCTGGTAGAGTAATGAATTCCAATCTGGATAGAGGACAAATAGAAGGTGCACTTGCACAGGGCCTTGGCTGGATGTTACTTGAGGATCTGCAATACGATGATAATGGTAGATTATTATCCAATGCACTATCCACATACAAAATACCAGACATCAATTTTATGCCAGATATAAAAATTGAGTTCATTGGAGCGAATAATCCACTCGGGCTGATGGGCTCTAAATCAATCGGAGAACCACCATTAATGTATGGTATTGCAGGATACTTCGCAGTTCGTAATGCTATGAGAAATCACAAAAATATAGATATGGCATACAAAACACCATTAACTCCTGAGAGGATTCTAATGGGCTTATTTAGTTAATTGTTTCCCTTCAGCCTTTGCAATGAATTTGAAACGTTTGGGATTCAGATTGTATCTGTAACGGATGAAATTTGGTATATTGATAGTATTGAATAAGACAATTGCCGAGATAATTGTAATGAGATCCAATGCAGAGAATACAAAAAATTCAGCTTTAGG
>JAJRQD010000051.1 GCA_024280435.1 archaeon
CAAATACTGGAAAATATCAAGAGAATATGTTCTTGATGATGTCCTCAGGAAATTTGAGAAGAGATAAGAGAGAGTTATTGCTATAATCTTTGTATGAAGCTATTGAATACACAGTTGAAAGCACTTGAATAGTGAAATAGTATATAATCTATGGTAAATCCATATCAACTTGCAAAGGATAGACTGATATCAAAAAACAAAGGTAACAATTCTAAGCTGGACCATTCAGATATCAGAGACCTCATAATAATAGCCATAGTGGAGGGTGTGCTGACATCACAGAAGATTGCAGAGTTTAAGCAGATTGAGAGATATTATCTGTGGAATATGAAAGACAGGGCATGCTCATTGTACAAGAAATTTATGGTCGGATCTCTCGGAAAAGAGGGACACAAGACAGATAAACATGGGAGGAAGCAAGTTGGATTGGTGGAAAAATCCAAAAGCTTTGGTAATCAAGGGAAAATTGATTGAACATAGGGCTTTAGCTCGACTACGTTCTTTTTCATCAAGAGCATCATTATGAAATATCCTACATTCAAGACAACCCGGACATTGTTAACAAAGGATACACAGGGATTGTATGAGCAATTTGGTTGGGTGTATCTGGAGGATATTCACCGATTTATGGGAAATAAACCTGCTAAGAACTTCTATACCAAATAGAACAATGCTAGTGAAATATTATTCTGTTTTTATCCAAAGACTCTACAAAAAAGAAAAGGCTTTATATTTTTTATTAATAATAGTATTTTATGGAAATTGCAGTGAAATTATTAGATCACAATACTTCACTGCAATTTGTTGTTAAACTACTTCAAGAATCCCAATCAGTGAACATAGGATTGAAAAGTCAATATTTCATTGCAGATAATTTGCTAAATGATCTTGATGCTAAAGTTATTCATGGTGTAAAGTCTAAACCAGATATAATTTTGAGTGATCCAGTATTTTTATCCAAATTAATAAAGGAACTAAAATCTGAGATTTCTGATACCACAGATATAGAGGTTAAGAGCTTTGCTTGGAACTATCGTAGTTTCTCAAATGCATTGAATTCATACAGAAAAAGAAAGCAGAAAATGAATTTGTTTATAGGTATCTCACCAATATTACTTTATCCAAGCAATGAAACCATAACATTTAATAGTTTGAGTGAGGGTATTATATCAGTAGTTGTAGTGAGTATGGAAGCCATTGCTGATAACAATAAAGAAATATGGGATCAATTACTTACATTGACCGAGAGGCAGATCCCTGAAGGCTTTGACATCAAAGAGATGCCTCTGGATAAAATACTTGAGATAATTAACTTCAGGAAAATTGTAGAGATTGATAAATTCAATGAGGAGCAGATGCAATTCAATGAGGAACAGATGAAATTTAACAAAGATGTTGAGAAAAAACTTGATGCAATTCTAGAAATACTAAAACAACTGAAATCATCTTAATGGGGCTTTTCTTTAATAAAATAATGGGGCCATAAAATTGTATACTATAAACCGTAATTTTCATATTGTTCAAAATAATAAAATCTTATACAATAAATAATGGACTTACGGTGTCCTTCCTTTTCAAACACACATCGGATACATTTAATGCCCCCATCACTTCCATGTGCAGAGCTACCAGTTCTTATTCTACAACCAAAATCCTCCATTGCATACTTTGCATGTGGAGATAATTTAATCAGAGGAATATCTCCTAATATCATTGCTATGAATATCCACCAGTCTATCCGGATCTAGATCATACTCTGGATAATGTCTCCACAGACTAATCAATTGTTTATCAATTACCTCTGATCACAGACATCACTTCATCAAATTCCATAATTTAGTGTAAATCAAGCTCACTTATAGTTTTTCTGACATCGATAATTTCTTGAATGATTATAATCTTCTATTTTTCCGATTAGATTTTTTGTATGATATTACAATAAAGGTAGTAATGCTTAGAGCAATATTGATTATACAACTTTTATCAGTATCTAAGCTTTGTTAAAAAGATAAATATAAACAGATAAAATATATTTTATTGAACTAATTTTGAGTTTATATGAATTTATGATCCAAAACTCTGTTAAATATTTGTTTTTCCGCAATTATTTGATTCCTTGTAATTAATTGATCCGAATTGTCATTTTAACGAATTTACAATTTGAAAAGCGATAAGTTATATTTACCAAATAATTAGGGCATTTATCGGAGGTTATTTCAATTTATCTGGAAGATCTCGATTATAAATTTCCAATTATGGAAATTATTCAATAAGGTGAAATTATGGAAAAAGTTGCCATTATAGGAGTAGGCGTTGAAGGCTTTAGATCTGCAATTCGAGAACTATCTTACAAGGAGATGGTTTATCAAGCTGCTGTGAAAGCTTATGATGATGCTCAAATTAATCCCAGAGAAGAGGTTGATACCTTTATCTCTTGCGAAGAAGATTTTAATATGGGTACATCTATTACTGATGAGTATGCCCCAGATCAGTTAGGTGCAGCACAAAGAACTGTTCATACAATTACAGGTGATGGAATACAAGGAATGGCTGCTGCTTATATGCAGATAAAAACAGGAATGTTTGATGTTGCAGTGGTAGAAGCTCAAAGCAGAGTATCTGATATACTCACACACAATCAAATTACAAATTTTGCATTTGATCCACTATATAATCGACAATTTGATGCAGTGTACCATTCAACTGCTGCACTTGAGAAAAGAGCCTATCTTGAATATTCAGGTACTAGTGAAGAGGCAATTGCTGAAGTAGCTGCAAAAAATTATAATAATGCACTGAAAAATCCAATTGCTGCATATGGTGTAAGAGCCAAAGCGAGTGATATTATGAATACAGATATGATTGCATCTCCATTGAGAGATGGAGAGATTTCCAAACCTGTTGATGGTGCTGTGGTTATTGTAATGGCCAGTGAGAAGGTAGTCAAAGAAAAAAATGGAAATCCTATCTATATCAATGGAATTAGCTATGCTACCAACTCACCAAATTTTGACACCCGTGATTGGCAGTATGCAAAGTATGCCAAATTAACTGCTGACAGAGTATACAAGATGGCAGGTATAAATGACCCCAAAGAAGAGATAGATGTGTTTGAGATTGATGATACATATGCATTCAAAGAATTACAACATCTTGAGAGTCTTGGTGTTTATGACAAGGGAGAGGCTGGAAAAGCAATGCTTAATGGTGATCTTGGATCGAAGGGATCAACACCTGTAAATGTATCAGGAGGAGTTCTTGGTGTGGGTAATGCCCATGATGTAAATGGATTACAAAGAATTGCAGAGCTAGTTGATCAACTACGAGGACATGCAGGCAGGAGACAGATTAGTGATGCGAATACAGGAATGGCATTTTCCTGGAGAGGTGTACCCACAACAGCTGGTGCACTTGCTATATTATCAAAGGAGTAATGAAAAATGACAAAAAAAGTAGGTATGGTTTCAGTAGGGCTCACACAATTCCAGAGGCGAGCTAAGGAAACAGGAAAAGAATTGGCATACTATTCAGCCAAGATGGCACTTGATGAGGCAGGAATTACAAGAAAAGATGTTGATGGTGTCATTATTGGTAGTGCTCCAGATGCATTTGATGGTGTACATCAAAAACATGAATATCTTACAGATGGCTCAGGAGGATTTAATCTTCCAACTATGAGAGGATATGTAGGAGGTGGAACAGGAGTTTTCTCCCCAATACAGGGTTGGTACAGCATAGCATCAGGCGTTAATGATGTAGTTCTAGTAACAACTGAGGAAAAGATGAGCTCAGTTCAACCATCCTCACAAGCCGCATTCTTGACTATATTTGACAATATGATCGAAAGGCCACTAGGGCCAAATCTTGTGTGGATATTTGCACTTGAGATGAGAAGATATATGGAAAAACATGGTATCCCAAAGGAACATATTGCTAGTGTATCAGTGAAGAACAAGGGAAATGCAATTGATCACCCATCTGCAATGCTAGGCAAAAAATGGACACTTGATGAAGTGCTCAATTCTGAATTACTTGCAGATCCTGTTAGATTACTTGATATTTCTCCAGTTGCAGATGGTGCGGTTAGTTTTGTAATGATGTCTGAAGAGAAAATCAAAGAGTTTGGTATATCAAAAGATGATGTGGCTTGGGTTGACGGTGTAGGTTGGAATGTGGATACTACAATGTGGACCAACCGTGATCTTTATTATCCAAAATATGTGGAAAAAGCAGCTAAACAGGCATATAATATGGCAGGTATGAAAGACCATTCACCAGAGGCATTACGTAAATGGTTAACCTTCGCTGAACCTTATGATCCTTTTAATTACAAAGAGCTCCATCATTTAGAGGGCTTACAATTATTTGGAAAAGGTAAGGCACCAAAAGCAGCCTTTGAGGGTGTTACCGCAAGAGATGGTGATTTCCCAGTTACTCCATCTGGAGGGCTTCTCGGTGTTGGAAATCCAATTGCTGCAGCAGCAGGTATGAAATCAGCAGAGCTTTATCTCCAACTTACAGGTAAAGCAGGTAAGAGACAGATTGATGGTCGAGATATGGAAAGAGGTGTTGCACAGGCATGGGGAGATCTCATGCAGGTGGGAACTGTTCTCGTCATGAAAGGAGGTAGAATCGAATGAAAGTAAGAGGTACAAAATTAACATCTGATGAATTTCACAACAAGGTAATTGCTGTAAAACATGCACCTGAGATAGAATATGATTGGGCGACTGGTGTTGCAATCTCCAAATTCCTAAAGGGGTTGAAAGATGGTAAAATTATTGGTGTATATTGTGATAGTTGTGATAGAACTGTTACGCCTCCCAGAATGTTTTGTGAGGAATGTTTTAGCCCGATGAGTAAATATGTAGATCTTCCAGATACTGGAATAATCAACACATTCTCGATTGCATATATAAAAACAGATGCTTCCAGGGTGGAAAAACCTCAATTACCTGCAGTTATTGATATAGATGGCACCAGTATATCACCATCTGGTTTTCTGCATCTATTGGATGAGATAAATCCAGATGATATCAAGATTGGAATGAAGGTAAAGGCAGTTTGGAAAGATGCAATTGATCGAACAGGAGCGATCACAGATATTAAATACTTCAAAAAGATGGAGGATGCATAATGATACTTAATAAAAGAAATCAACACAAATTACCAACTACATCTGTCAAAGGGGATTTTCCAGTTACTTACCACTATACTGCGGGTATAGCTGGAGAAAAGTTCTTCCTAGCATTGAAAGATAAAAAATTACTAGCTAATACATGTGATAGTTGTAAATTCAGCTACTTACCACCAAAAATGTTCTGTGAGGATTGCTTTGATGAGCTTGATGATGGCACATACAAGGAAGTAGATGGTACTGCTGAATTATTCAGCTACTCAGAAGTTTTCTATGATCATCGAGGGGATAAACTAGAAAAACCATTATTACTTGGATTATTCAAATTAAATGGTTCTAGTACCATTTTCATGCATAACCTCCTGGTTTCTGAACCAAAGATTGGAATGAAGGTAAAAGTAGTTTGGAGTGAACATAGAGTAGGTTCTATATTTGATCTGAAAGGTTTTGAATAAATATTTAAAATAAATAAATTGGAATTTCCTATTGTAGAAATGACCTATCATATCTTTTAAAATTAATCATTCAATGAAGCAATTACAATTACATCCAATAATTATAATGATAACGTCGCAATAAATAGAATTAATGATTACCTTAAAATAAAAAAGAATGTGATGAGATCAAATTTAAAAATTCCCGTTTATGTATTAATATACTATTTACTCATATATAGCCTCACCTCTGTATCATCAACATGAATTATCAATAAATTTGGACAATTCATCTCTTAATTTGATCAGAGATGGTTCATGCAGATACATCATATGACCTGCGAAATAATAGCTCATAGTGATATTCTTCTTCAGCGTGGGATCAAGTCCTAGATGGCTGAATGTATATTCAGTGGCAAAATATGGAGTTGCAAAATCAAAGTATCCATTTGCCACATGTATTTTCATATTCTGATTTTTGTGCATTGCAGATCTTAATGTTTCTGCAACATTGACAAATCTATTCTGATATTCTTTGTAATCCCAGTTCATATACAATCCAGCAAGTATCTCATAAGGTAGTTTACTCTCGAATTTCAGTATTCTTGATACATAATCATTGAATGTGGCTGTGTATGGACCCTGAATTGCAGCATATGATGGATCATACTCATTGTTCATACCAGTTCCATCACGATCTATACCCACAAATCTACTATCCAATCTACCAACAGTTCTTCTATCCTTTCTTCTCAACTCCTTCACGAATTTGTGTATATTTATTCTCAGATCGGTGTTTTCTAGATACTCAGCAGATAATCCGGTGTATTTCTCCAGTTTCTCCCGGATAGATATTCTCTCGGTACCGATAAGTCCATCTCCCTTCATCAATCCAAGAGTATACTCATTCATAGCAAATTCCTCAACTTCTTTTAATAATTCAGGTAATTCTCTTGAATTGAAATCATTGCTAAGCTTTTTGTGATACCATGCAGTTGCAGTGTAGCTTGGTAAGAATAATATATGCGGAAGATCATTTCCAGTAACAAAATATGCAGTCTGGAAATCAAGAATTGAGGAGATCAGCATGATACCATTGAGATACATCCCATATTTATCCTGGAGGTATCCCGACAGACCAGCAGATCTTGTGGTACCATAGCTCTCCCCAGATAGAAATTTGGGAGATGACCATCTCTGATATTTGGTGGTGTACATTCTGATGAATTCACCAACAGATTCTATATCTTTAGTTATTCCATGGAATTGAGATGCTTTCTCACCCTCAACAGCTCTTGAATAGCCAGTACTTACAGGATCTATGAATACAAAATCAGTCTTATCCAGAAGTGAGTATTCATTCTCAATCAACTCATATGGTGGAGCAACTGCCTTCTCATCCCTCTCGGAGATACACCTGTATGGTCCATACACACCCATGTGTAGCCATACAGAAGAACTACCAGGCCCTCCATTGTATGCGAATGTTATTGGTCTCTTGGATGCGTTCTCATCATCTTTGGTGTATGCAATGAAGAATATTGATGCCTTGGGTTTGAGCCCCTTCTCCTCCTCCTCAACTGACAGGATCATAGTACCAGTAGTTGCGGTGTAGGCAATCTCTTTACCATTGATAGTGACTTTGTGCCTGGTCACCACAATATTATCCTCAGGTGTCTTCTCCTCATTTTTATTATCTGCTGAGATCTTGATATTTACTTCTTTATCATTCATATAGTTAATTTCATTGCTATGTTTATAAACAATCCATACAGGGATAAATAACTCTGCATTATTCAGCTATCAATAATGAAATGGATTGAAATAGTATCAAATACACTACCTACAATAACAATACAATAAATAGCCCGAATATGGTTAGTACTGTTCCAAATATTACAGATTTTGTGATCTTCTCTTTCAACCAGAAAAATGCCATTGGAAGTGCAAATAAAGGTCCAAGAGATGTGAGCACACTTGTCATTCCTGCACCCAGTTTCTGTGCACTGATAACAAGAAATAACGAGGAGAGATATGTTCCAAGTATTCCTGTGATGATCATCATGAACATGAATTTTTTACCCTTGGGTTCATATTCCCTGTCTTTGTTATTAGAGAAAGGTCTCATCATGAATAGAAGTAGGGTTGCAGCAGGTAACCGGATTGAATTGGCCACCACTGGATCTGTATCAGTAGATGCTATTGTAACCATTAGTACTCCGACTGCATACAGCAGAACTGAGATGAATGCCAGTATAAATCCAGTTACCCTATCATCTTTATCCGGTACCTCATCCTTGGTACCCTGTGAGAGCAATATTATTCCAATTATGATGACAAGAGTACCACCAATATACGCAATTGTGATCTGTTCATCTAGCAGAAAATATGCAAGAATTATTGTGAATATTGGATATGTATTGATTATAGGGGTTGAGATCTTCACACCTATTTTCTCCTGTGATGCAAAATAGGAGGTATCCCCCAGAACCACATTGAATAACACAGATAATACCAGAAATAATATGGTTAGCAGATTTAGAAGTAATAACTCACCTAGAAGTCCTGCTATGAGTAGGTGTACAGTAAAAAATATACCACCCACCAATGCTCTGTAGAAATTAAGATTTATAGGACTACTGTAAGTATCCATTTTTTTCATCATTACACTGCTGGTTGCAAATGTTGCAGCACTTAGAAGTGGATAGATTGCATTGATCACTGAACCACTCATTTGTGTCAACAAATTAAAATGTGGTATACAATACAATAAATTAAAGTATCTTCTCTAATTATATTATTTTTTATGTAGTTAAATCAAAGATTTAAAGAATGATTGTACAATCTCATCTTTGGTATGTCTTCAATTAGGATAATTCGTGGAAAGATAGTTAATCCATATGATATCATCAACAATGGAGCGATTGTTATCGAGGGGGATATAATCATTGCCAAGGGTACTTTTGATGAGATCTCTGAGAGATACAAGACAGATAATATCATTGGAGATTTGAGATCTTTGATATTGCCCGGATTTGTGAATACTCACAGTCATGCAGTTCAGACATTGTTCAGAGGTGCAGCAGATGACAAGGAATTATTGGATTGGCTAGAAGATGTGATATTACCCGGAGAAGCTACGCTCACAGAGGAGGAGCTTTATGCATCCTGTAGAATTGGATATGCAGAGATGATATTATCCGGTATTACAACCACAAATGACATGCTAACGGGAAATCATGCACGAACAGGTATGCAGGCAGCAGTTGATAGTGGTATACGTGCCAGAGTTGGTAAAATGCTTATGGATAGAAATGTACCATTACAGATGCTTGGAAAAACTGATGAGATAATGAAGGAGGCGAATGAACTTGCAGTTGAGTATCCAAAAGGTGGGAGGATACAGTACTCATTCACCCCAAGATTTATCATCACCTGTACGGATGAACTGATGAGATTGGCATCTGCAGCTGCTAAAAAGCATGGATTGATGTTCCATACACATGCAGCAGAGAATAGAAAGGAGGGTGATACTGTGAGAGAATTCACAGGTAAGGGATATATTGATGCAATGGACCACCTAGATGGCTTGGGAGAACATGTGATACTGGCACATTGTGTATGGACTGATAAATACGAGCAGAATTTGTTGAGGGAAACCAATACCAGAATATCTCACAATCCATCATCTAATTCCAAACTTGCATCTGGAATTGCACCAGTACTTGATTATATTGAACAGGATATGATACTTGGATTGGCAACTGATGGTTCACCCGCAACTGGTGGTCATGATTTCTTCCTAGAGATGAGATTGGCAACATTTCTTCAGAAGGCAAGACACAAGGATCCAAAGGCATTACCTGCAGAGAAGGTATTTGAATTGGCAACAATTGGAGGTGCAAAGGCATTGAATTATGATAATATAGGATTACTTGAGGTGGGTTACAAAGCAGATATTGTGGTACTTAATCCCACTCATCCCTCTGCATATCCCATGTACAATCCAATCTCATATATTGTGTACACTGCCACTTCAAGAGATATATCAGATGTATTTATCAATGGTGTACATCTTATTAAAAATGGAATATTATTACAGGATATGAGCAGATATTATGAGATTGCGGATAGATATGCAGAAGAGAGACCATTTGAGAACAGAATATAATATCTCATTTATATGATCCTAATTTTTCGTATAATTTATAAGATTTCAATTGAGAATACTATCTAATATCTCACGAGGTTTGTTATCGGGTAATATATTGAGTAGATCTGTAAGTATCTTCCTCTCGTCATTCACCATATCTGGTGTCAATCTTGTTATGGCCTCATGAATTATTTCATCTGCATTGATATCATTGACCGAACAGTTGATATGGAAGGAATCCACACTTGGAA
>JAJRQD010000052.1 GCA_024280435.1 archaeon
ACCTGATTATCTGAATAACAATCAAAATAATTTTGACAAGACAGTTCAGTTTGGTTCACAGTTAATAGCACTGGTTATATTAACTATAACTATTGTTATTTACAGAAAAAAGGTATGAGCAGAATGGGTTATTATTATATAGAGTGGAATGAGGTTTAAATTGTGAGAGAATTATCAGAGGATGACATACATCAACGGATTGACATGCTGATTAAGCCACTCACAAATAAAACACGGCAGAAGATATTACTGTTGTTATCAGATGGACCTGTGACCTATTCAGAAGTGTTGGATAAACTAAAACTTGAGAGTGGTTCTTTCTACTGGCATATCAAGAAAATGAAATTACTGATAGATCAAACAGAGGACAGGAAATATATACTGAGTGATAAGGGAGAACAGGCATATAAGCTATTATTTGGTCCACAGGATAATATGGTAGATACATTCCCAGAATGGTTCAAATCACTTAATTCCTATGTTACAAGAATTATCTCATCACCAACATGGTTGATTACACAGCAAATATTACTGATATATCTGTTCACAACACTATTATTCTATTTCACAGGAATTTATCAGTTTGGTACAAGAGTTGATGCGGTACACATGGAGTTCTATGTGGTATTTTTATCAATTATCCTCTCTCTCTCTATTGTTAACCTAATTCAACTTATTATTGTTATTATACAATTAAATATAGGTGGGACAAAATGGAAGATCCCAGTTAAGCCATTGTTTAGACTATTCATGTTAAATTATATATTTCTCTCACCAATACTATTCACTGGAATTATTTCAGGATTGTTATCTCTTATATATCCTGCAATTATCCATAATATATTGTTACAATTTATTCTGAACATGACGTCAATTATTTTATCAGTATTATTCTCTACATCGTTATTAATGACTGAATTTGATAATACTTACAGATCTGCATTCATTATCTCATTAATTACATTTTATCCGGTTGTAATTCTATCTTTTACCATCTAATTTAGAAGTGTACAAATACCACATTACTTTCAGTAATTTATATAATATAATAATTTCAGAGCTTAAAGTCTGAGTATTCACTTTTAAATAACTCCCTCATACAGCTTTTATATCTGTTATCACATATATTAAACAGAAGGTGAAGTTACTGTGAGTGTACTGATCAAAAGAAGTAATAAAATTCAGACCTTTCCCATGGAGATCTACAAACATCTTTTATTAAGATTCAATGGGGTAACTCAGTTCAATATCATCACTATATCCTCCACAACACTTGAGATCAGTTTCAAAAAATTTGTGGGCTGCTCAACTACTGTACCCATCAGATTATTCAGTAAACTGGCATCTGCAATGAAAACAATCAAGGAAAAATATCTGACTTACAATGACAAAAAAGTACACATCAGGATTAAAATGGATGAGGAGGATGATAGATACCTGATAAGAATTAGTGGTATCAATAAAATTCCTCCAGGTAAAATTTTCAACTTATTTGGATTAATTCTCTACTACTACCTTAAATTTATTTCTGGAATAAAACCATCAAAATCAGTATATGGTAGAGAATTGACTGAGAAATGGAAAATAGAGGAAAAATACACCCGAGATGAGCTGAGAAGTACACCTAAAAACATTGTTGTCACAAATTTTGTGATGCCATGCTATATATGTGGAAAAGAAACAGATCTGATACTACACTGGCAATTTTTATTCACCAGAGAAAAAAGATATATTGATATTCAGACAAGAGTATGTGAAAAACACAGATCAGAGGTACTATAAAGATTATAATTGGATATTATCCAAATTAAATATAAATAAATTTTATTCTAAATTGTGATATACTCTAGAATTCTTCCTGAGCACTGGTTCCCTTGATATGCTCAAGTATAGACATTTCTAGCTTAATCGGTGGAGAGGTACGCATCAGATTTATAGCATCAGTCAATTTACCCTCTGAATGTGCACGTATCTCAACAATTGGATCTCCTTTCTGTATCTGCTCTCCCCTATCAACATGCAATATGATACCTGCCATTTTATCATGTGGTGCACCTGCTGCACGTGCCATCATACCAATATTATAAGAATCTAAACTGTAGACAATATCATTCTTCTCTGCCACTATGGTATGCGAATATGGAGCATTGAATATAGATTCAGAGGATACATTTGGATCTCCACCCTGGGCTTCCACAATCTCTCTGAATTTTAGTAATGCTTTTCCAGAGTCAAGAATTGTACGGGCCATATGCTCACCTTCTCCTCTATTTGCCACACCTACACTCTCAAATATCAATCCGGATATATTAAGCGCTTTTCTCTTCAATGATAGACTTGCATGTTTACCCTCAAGTACCTGCAATACTTCCTGCATCTCAAGCGCAGGACCTATCATTGCACCTATTGGTTTATCTCCCGGTGAGATAACTGCCTCCACAGTCATACCTAGTTTGGAGCCCACACTTGAGAAATCATAGGCTAACCTTCTTGCATCAGTCCTTGTGGGTAGTTTTGAACCCTTACCAGTGGGAAGATCAATAATGACATACTCAGCACCTGCTGCCTTCTTCTTAGCCAGTATAGATGCAATCATCATCTGTTTTGGATCTATTTTTACCTGTTTAACTGCTGATAGGAATTTATCTGCTGCACTTCCAAGTCCAACTGTCTCTCCATTCACCATACAGGCACCTGTTTTCTCTATTACCTCCTCTGCCTCCTCAAAAGATAGATCTGCATTCATAACAACTTCTAAAGTATCAACAGTACCAGCTGGGGATGTTATAGCTCTTGTTGATACTTTAGGAATTACTAATCCAGCAGCAGCAATTATTGGAATCATCAATGGAGTAATTCTGTTTCCAGCAACCCCTCCAATTGAATGTTTATCCACAACTGTTTTGCCAGCAGGTGCTTTGAATACTCTTGAATGGTTATATATAGCCTGTGCAACAGCAGTTGTCTCCTTCTCATGCATTCCATTTATCTCTACTGCCGCACCAAATGCAGCAATATGTGAGTTTGTTAACATTCCCATATTCAATGCAGAGATGAAAGTATCAATCTCTGTATCTGTAAGTGTCCTTTTATCCATTTTTCTCCTGATTATTCGGGTGACTCCTTCCACTCCAGATGGCGTCAGATCAATCTCCTCTCCATCCTTGATGTTGAATTCTCTCATTTTTTCAGGGTTAATTCCTGCAAATCCCTCTGAAATGGTTGAAGAAGTCAACAATCTGAACCCGTAAGCACTGTTTTCAGATATTAGTAGTGTACCTGGTTTTAAATCATGTTTCTCTGATTTCTTAGGATGCACGATTAAGTAGTTCGAAGGTATTCCTTCAATTATATGGGGTGTAATTTTAAATTTCATGCCATTAAACTCCTATTTCATCTCAGTTAAATTGTTAATTAATAAGCTATTAGTTGAAATACTGAGAAAATAATCACAGATATACAAAATATTTACATCAGATATACTATTTCATTCTTAATTTCGGAATTAATATTATAAGATGAGTACGAAATTATTAAATATCAGTTTGTTTTTCGACTAATATGAACGATTCTGTTACGGTTTTAAACCTAGCATCAGTATTAGAAGACTCTGCAAGCAATTACGGGGCTAAAACTGCAATTGTATTTGGAGATCAAAAATACACCTATGCACAGATAAATGGAGCTGCAAGTCAGATTGCCAATGGTCTGAAGAATGTGGGAATAGGAAAAGGAGATAAGGTAGCACTCTCAATGCTTAATCTACCCTATTTCCCTATGATATATTATGGTATACTGAAAACAGGCGCTGTTGTAGTACCTCTTAATGTATTGTTGAAGAGAAAAGAGATTGCCTACCATCTGAAAGATTCAGAGGCCAAAGCATACTTTTGTTTTATTGGTACTCCGGAGTTGAAAATGGGTGAGGAAGGATTTGCAGGATATTCAACTGTTGATGAATGTGAGAATTTCTGGCTGGTCACTCCACCCGGTATGGATTCTCCAATAGAAGGAGCACCCACACTCACATCTATGATGAAGGATCAATCACCCGCATTCAATGCAGTTGTGACATCACCAATGGATAGTGCAGTGATTCTTTACACCTCGGGTACAACTGGACAGGCAAAAGGTGCCGAGCTAACTCACCTCAATCTTTATTCCAATGCACAGGCCTCAACAACACTTCTCACTGCCCAATCCAATGATGTACACTGTATTGCACTTCCATTATTCCACAGCTTCGCCCAAACAGTGCAGATGAATGCAGGAATTATGATGGGTAGTACACTTGTATTGATAGCCAAATTCATGCCAGATGTTGTATTATCAGCATTTGAGAATGAGAATGTCACAGTATTCGCAGGTGTACCTACTATGTACTGGGCACTGCTGAATTATCCAAAGGCATCAGAGCATAATCTGGAGAAAATATCTCAAACGTTGAGATTAGGAGTATCTGGCGGTTCTGCAATGCCTGTAGTTGTAATGAAGGAATTTGAGGAAAAGTACAAGATCAACATACTTGAAGGATATGGCCTGTCAGAAACATCTCCAGTTGCCAGTTTCTCAAGAGGAGATCTGATGAAAAAGCCAGGATCCATAGGGGTTCCAATCAGAGGTGTGCAGATGATGATTGCAGATCATGATGGAAATCCTGTGAAAGTCGGTGATACCGGTGAGATACTGATCAGAGGGCCAAATCTAATGAAAGGCTATTATAATCGACCAGAAGCAACTGCCGAGGCATTCAAAGGTGGATGGTTCCATAGTGGCGATATTGGTAAACAGGATGAAGATGGATTCTACTATGTTGTGGATAGATTAAAGGATATGGTACTCAGAGGTGGATTTAACGTATATCCAAGAGAGGTGGAAGAGATGCTCATGACCAATCCCAAGGTAAGTCAAGTTGCAGTAGTAGGCGAGCCAGATGATCAGTATGGAGAGGAAGTAGTTGCATATGTTGTATTGAAAGCAGGAGAGACTGCAACATCAGAAGAACTAGTAACATGGTCCAAAGAGAATATGGCTGCATATAAATATCCAAGAAGAGTATATTTGAAAGATGCATTACCAATGAATGCTACTGGTAAAATACTGAAAAGAGTACTTAGAGATGAGAAAAAATAAAATACATGAATTTATAGATTAATTGAGATTATGTTATTTATTGATCAATGAGATCACAAATTGAACATTAGTATTAAAAAATGATTTTTTATTTAGATATATTATACTGAATTTATTGTCAATAGGTTATGAGATAATGATTTTAACTTATTTTTTATATTTTTATTTTCTCTTACGAGCAATTGCGGCACCGGTCAATGGTACAGCCATAAGAACTATTATCTCAGGACCATATCCTATGAAACCAGGAGCACCGGTAACTGTGGATTGTTCACCGCCCTCTGTATTAACTGAAGCACCAACACTTGATGATGCAGAGTATGATGATGAAGAACTGTCTTCACTACCACTCTTCTCAGATGATTTCTGTGCCTCACTTCCAGCAGATGTGAATAGAGCATTACTCGTTGTAGCAAGGTCTAATGATGCACCTGTATCAACAGTTGTACCCAGTGAACTATCACCATCAACAGAATATGCAAGTACTCCAGGTGGTAAGGTTGCAGCAGATCCAAGCATCTTGAATGTGATCTCAATTGTGATTGTCTCACCAATTGCAAAATTCATTCCGGATACATATACTGCACCTGTATCAACAGTCAGAGCTGCATTATCAGTTACTGTGCCTTCTGTGGTAGTTGCACTGACAAATTCAAGCTGGGAGGAATTATAGAGTTGTGTGAACTCTGCATTTGTATCATCATTTCCTTCATTCACAATGGTTATCTTGTATGTGAACTCGTCACCAGCACTTAAACTGGCCACTGTAACTGTATCACTGATTATCTCTGTGGTCATAGTTAATAATGGTTCGGGAATAGAAGGTTCTGCAATATTTGTTGCTGGAAGTACTAATGCACCTGAAAGGGTTGAGAGTGTAAAGTGTCTCACTTCTCCTCCTGCTTCAAATGTATCATAGCCAAGATCGAAGAAATCAGTCAATTGACCTGTTACATCCTGGCCTGCATCTGATGTGAACTCCACAACTGCAAACACTGTATGATATCCCAGATATGTATTGGCCTCCACATCAAGTGTCAACTCAACAGAAGCACCAGCTGCAAGATCTTCAGTGGTTAGTTCATCAATTTTATCAATTCTCTCAAATCTGAAGTCTCTACCAATTGTAGCATGATAAAGATGTACTGTGATATCAGTTGCAGGTAAATCACCAACATTCTCAATCAGAGTTGTGATCTTTACTGGATCTCCAACATCATAATTCTGTTTATCAAGAGTTACAGATGAGACTATTACTGCCTCATCATCTGCAAATTGAATATTCTGACCATTGGCCATACCAAAGTAAGAGTATTCATTTCCATCCTCATATGTGAATAGCATACCATCTGATGCAAGTGTATTACTCCATAAACGACCATCAAAGTTCAATTCAAAACTATCTGGAAGATTAAATGATAGTGGTCTACCATCAAAGCTGTGTAATTGGAACATATACTGCATGAATTCATAATAATCCTGTACCTGAGATGTGAGTACTGCTGCGGGATAATCATTTCCATTAGATGCGGTTGTGAAATATCCATTGAAATGCATCAATGCAAAAGTATCTGATGTTGTTGGTATATCATTGAACCTGAAGGATAATGTGGTATTAGCTCCAGGTGCTAGTTCTGCAACTGTGTGATTTAAGAAATATCTGCTCTCAGTTGATGCAGCAGTTGTTGCCACATCAAGTTTCTGAACAGAGAAATCACCTTTATCAAACACAAACTTATCAACCTCTTGATAAATTGAATTGAATGAGTCATTGAACATCTGCTTCAATGCAGGTCCCATATTCTCCTTGATTGGGGTTGTTACCTCTGATATAGAAGATGTTAAAGTATCAGGTAGATTTGGCAGAATATGTGTCTCAAATGCAGTAATTAAATCTGCTGGGAAACCATTCGTACTCTGAATATCAATTGTTACTGCCTCTGAGAGAAAAGTACCTGTGAAAAGATTATATGAAGTTCTTGTATCCCAGATAGCAAGACTATCATCAGCTGTATTTCTATACCATCCTGTGATATTAAATAGCTGATAATTAACTGTAACACCTGGTGCGGTTAATGAAAAAGTATAGATTGCCTCTACACTCTCATCAAGGTAGTATGCATCTTTTATTGTGTATATTGTCACATTATTATCCACAAGAGCACCAAATTCAGGGCCCAGTGGGAAGTTTAAATCTATATTATATGCAGTCTCAGATCCAATATTTGTCAGATCAAATTTTACCTCAAAAGTTCCTTCATTCAATAATGTCTGATTTATGGACATTTTGTTCTGTACATTTGGGAAATTTCGGTCCACTGCAAGAGTATATTTTACACTGAAATCAGTTGCTGTTGGAAGTGCATATCCTGGAATAGGATGCCTTAGATCCCAAATCATCTCACCAGTCACCTGTGGTAATGGATTGGATGTTTCTGGTGTGATACCATTTGTTACAGGAGCAATTGGATATGGGAAGTAGTAAGATACTCTGCTAAGTCCATATGCGGGTACTGCCGCTGGAACAATATTTGAATTCAATATGTTTGTTGATGAAAGTGTATACTCATTACCTGCTTGGATGATACCATTGGGGTCTACCCATCCAACACCATGAAATGCAGCTCTTGTGTCTGCAATATCACGGGCACCATATGCTGCCCAACCAACGGGTGCAGAGGTTACCTGTGCTACATCGATCAGAGTACTGAAACCATCATCATCAATTGCTGCAACATCAGTTGCAACCTCGGTGAACTTATCTTCCATTGCATAGAATACATAGTAATCATCAGTTGCAAATCCACCATCAAAATATGATAGATACATGGTGACACCATATTCTGCCTCAACCATCGAAGCTGCAGTTGCAGCTTTTAATGTGGTGCTTGAAACACCTTGTGGATAGTTAAGTATTAATGTTAATCCAGTTGCAGCTTCAAATGGTATTCTATTCAGATAACTACCGAAATTATCCATATCTGCATATAATAATACCCATGAACTAGTTTCTGCAAATCCAGAAAGTGAATCATCCAAAGGCATATTAGACCCATCATGTCCTCCGAATACAAATATTCGGGAATATGTGGATGTGCCTAACCCTGGTGATACATTAATGAATTCCATACTCATAGATGCATCAAGGGAGTTTGTTGTAAAATTACCACTATTTGGTATAGCAGTGGTTGGAGATGTGATTAATATCACAATCAGAGCCAAAGAGCCAATTAGTAGTCCAGTTTGAGATTTACCCATACGAAAATTCCTCTTACTATTATTAATAATATACAAGTAATCGTTTTATATAAAGCATTCTTAATAAAATTGAAATTCAAACAACAGTTTTGATATTGTTTGTATTTTCTATAATTACAAAGAATAATTGATTTACAGCTATTTCATCATTATTTTTTATCTAGTGTTTCTATCCTTGTATTTTCAACTTTTTATATTTTAAACACCCAATTTACCGGTTATCTTTTGCTGTGCAATATTTATTGCAAAATTAACTATCTCAATTAAATCTTCATTTTTATTCATCAATTGGTATATTATTCCAGAAGTGAAAGCATCTCCTGCACCAACAAAAGTCACTATTTCATCTTTGATCTCTGGAACTTCAATTATCGAAGTATTCATTATTTTAATTTCTGATGAACTATGAATTATTTTTGTGATATTATTAATATCTACAAATTCTACCTCTTCCTCTTCATTAGCACACAGAACCATAGGAAACTTACTATCCACAGAATCAATATATTTGAGAAAGTTTACTAGCTCATTTTTATCTTTATGATCTTTAATACTACCGGGTTCAATAATTACAGGTTTTAATGGATAGTTATATTTCTTTACCTGATTTTGCAGATCTACAAAATTAATATCGCTGTATTTCACGCCACAGGACCCCAGCCATTGCAAGTATACCCATTCCAAACTTGATTTATTCAGACCCCAGTTTAAATATACATCCACAGGGTTATTCATCCACAGTTCATGAACTTCCCTAGTCCAATTTTTTGCAGATAAATTGGATCTAACCTCATTCATCTGTATCTCTCCTTCAACCCAATTAATTGCAACTGTCTCACTTATCTCAGTTCCAATAGCAGTTATGTCATAAATACCACGTTCATTCAGCAATTTAGTAAATTCGTCTGTTGTTGGTACAATCAGTTTTACTGGAATTCCAAGTGCTTTCAGTGTTGCAGCAATATTAACCCCATTTCCACCTGCAATTCTGAATATTTTTGAATTTCTATGATGATGACCGACCAGTGGTAATTTATCAATTAATTCTCCTTTATTATCCTCAAGTCTAACAATAGTATCTAAAAATGAAGGATCAAAACCAATATACATATTTTACGGGACATAATCATATTAAATAACTTTCATTGTGATCGTCTTTAAGAAAAGTAAATAAAATTATGAATAATAGTCCAGAAAAATAGAAAACTTATTCCACCAATCATTATTCCATGTCTGAAAATCTGTATATCTGTCATTTCTGAAAGATCAAATTTAATTTTTATAACATAGGATAAAATAGCACTTATGCCGAGAAATATAATTAGACCTAGATACCCATTTGATATACCAGTATAATCATGGGAAGCTTTGTATCTGATCCCAGTAAAAATACCTGTTATAATTGATGCAGTTATTACTCCTAATAGTTTAACCAGATAGGATTTGTCCTTATCATTCATTTTATTCCAATTCATTATTCCCTGTGGATTTGAAGACATACAATTCATCTTTAAAATATAATAATTAAAATATGATTGTTCTAAAACAGTTATAAAAATAAGTTTCAATAAAATTTTCCAATTTACTCAGTATTCGAGCAACAATTATACATTATAATCAATACTGATGACAAGATAATAAAACAATGAAATCATAAAAAGAACGTGTCTTCTGAAAAATTGATTTGGAGATTAACTTTTGGAACTGCTGATAAATCCAAAGACCTAGATATGGAATTTACAGATACCTCAAATATACTTGGAGAGCCTATAATCAGTAGAGAATTTATTGATTCTATCATAAAAATGACGCAAACAAATGAAAACTATGATCTTTATAAAAAAATAAAAAAAATTTATTCTGATAAAAATGAGGATCTTAGTAATCATGCTATCTGGGCATTACTTGGGATTGTTAAACAGAATTCCCAAAGAGTGGGATTATTACTTGGTTCATTATTAGAAGGCTCTATTCATCTGATTGGTTCATGGCCAGATAATTTCACAGATCAATTGAGAACTGATAGTACACTTGTAGATATTGTATTGAATAATTTTATTAAAAATCCAGATTTCTGGAGCCAGGTAGATCTGATAATCGGAAATTCATATTAACTGACTACAATCCCATCATCCGGAATATCAAGGGTTAATTCATTTTTACTCTCAACCTTGTTGATTTTAATACCATTTTTCTCCAAAGCATCAAGAAATAGATCAATATCAGCCTGAGGATGCACTGCAAAAATCGGTATCTCATTCCCAGTGAATGCACTGCTTATCCTTCTCAAATAGCGCACAATTGGTAAATTATCATTTTTTGCAACTAGATACTTTTTCTTTATGTAGATAGAATATGTTATAAAACCTTCATTTTTCAATCTATTGAATTTTTTTTCTGAAACATTATTTTTTAATGGATTATCTTCAAATGTATTAAGCAATTTAGTATTCAGTTTAGTTGCCTCCACAACTATTTCACTGATCATAGACTGAAGAAAAGTCATTGTTTTCTTTGGTGAGGGTTTGGCCCAGCTTCGATACCATCCCTTTATCAAAGATGGCAACACCAAAAATGGTATTGCAAGACCACCTGTTGCTTTGACAATAGCAAATCCACCAATTAATGCACCAGATTCTATGAGCTTATTCTTATCAATCTGTCCCTCAATCGATTTGATCTCTGAATATGTCACCCATGTGATCCCCTGGTTCCGAATGTATATCAACACGCCTCCATAAGCGGGTAATATTGTGTATTCACCTTTTACCAGCTCCAATTTAGCGATTAATTTCAAAACCCAGGTTTCAAGCAGATCTAGATTAGGTATCTGTAAATCATTATCAACAACAGGTTTTTTCTTTCTTCGAAACACTAATCGATACTATATCTTTTTTATTATAATAATTTACTCAATGACTTATTCATTTTACGCAACTTTTAGTGTATTAACATCAATATAATTGATACATAGGTTAAAGCAAATAGTTGTAGAGTATAAATGCAGTTACTGATGGCATTAGTATATTATCAAGAAATGAGATTGATAGAGCCTCAATTATCATAGCAACCAGTGCAGCAATTATAATTACAGGTACACTTGACCATACAAATCCATAAAATAGGTAGGGGATCATAATTCCAATCAGGGCACCAGCAAAGACTGCAATTGACCCTTCAATTGATTTAGGTGCAATTATCCTGTACTTATGCCTCCCATAAGGCTTCCCAATAAATTCACCAAGAGCATCTCCAAATGCCACGGTTAATAAAGAAGATGTAAATATCCATTTATAATCATACAATACTATCATGAGTATCAAAGCTACTATTGTAGTCAATGATGAGTTAATCAGTGATTCTATCTGTTTCTCACCTTTTCTTGTGGAGAACTCAATCATTGTCTGTGCAAATTTCAAAGGTATGATAGATAAAATGATTATTATCAATATAACAACTGATACCGTGATTATGATCTCTTCAATTGATGAGAACAACATTGCATAGATTGCTATGAGAGTTAGCCCAACTGTATGCAGATATTTTCTTATAAACCATGGCTCTTTTCCTTTATCATGTAGATAATATGCAAATAATGAGAAAGTAAATGGTATTATTACTAAAACTATTATTTTGATGGGATCCACAGTCACTACACCGAATTTATTGAATGATGTTATTAGTTTTATTCAAATATTACAAAATATTGAAAGATTATATTGCTGAAATATCCAAATACACTTTATTTTTTGTAATTATCGATATTGGATCACCTGTTGTCAATGCATTAACACTGCTATATTTTCCATTCTGATGATCAATAAAAGATGAACCTGCAACAGTTAATTCTGCACCCATCAAATAATTGATCTGTGAATTTACTGTTTTGGTTATGATCACAACATCAGTAGTTGTAGAGAGTGCACGGTAAACAATTGTAATTGTAAAATATTGATCTATTTCCACATTACCTGATTGCAAATGAATATAGAAACTACCTGTCATTGATACCTGATAATCTGTGGAACCGGATATGGTATGATCATATGTTATCTGGGAAGTTGTTTGTACAATGGCGGATAATCCCTTATTTATCAAATAATCATTTAGATTATTCAGAGGTACAGTAATATCACGGGCAACTGGCCCTGCGATTGCTGTTTGAGAGCTCAATGCCAGCTCAATATCCATTATCTGTATTATACTCTGATAGGCATTCTCCCATGCAATCATCACATTATCACTATCAGGTACTGTATCAATATAGTTTGATCTCTGTACTTGTAGTAAAACAGATGAGATCCCCACCATAAATGTGATGACAAGAATAGTGATAATCAAAAATATTTGTCCACGTCTTTTCATATATCCACCTCATACCATACAAATAATTTGATCTTGAACTGTGCATAAACACCATTAAATCCGGGGGTGTAGTACTCCACTATTGATATATCATATCCTTGTGGCAGAGGAAATGCAAAATTTATCACATCTATCTGTTCCCAAGTATTGCTGACCTCATTGTATCTGTCGGTAAATACTTTGAAATTAGCAATCAATGGTAAAGATGCCTCTATACTATTTGCAGTATCTATTTTTGTACTGTTTGTCTCATCCCAGATGTCATCTCCAAGTTGATAATATGAGTAGTTTGCACCTTCAAGATATGTGAATAGTTTGCCATTCTCTACTAGAGAATTGATTGCCTGTTCTCCACTCTCCTGTAAATTAGAATTCTGTACCGGTGGGCTAAAATTCTGTGTACTGAATAATGTTGTTACAAGTATTAACAACACTGATATAGCGATTATCACTTCTATTAAAAATAATTGTCCTTTTCTATTCATAATTATCATCCCCAGGTAGTTAGGGTCATTATCATCAGTATCCCCCTTACCTCAAATGGGATACTTGCAACTGAGGAAATTGCATTGGGAATAGATGGTGCAATCAGTACATTCCCCATATTATCATCTAACAGTGCAGGAAAAGTAAGTATATTTAGATTGACCATGTTATTTGCCGCATCAAATTCTTGCATGAGCAGTACAGTCATACCAACTTGTGGTATTTGAAAATCATTTGCTTCCCAATCTCCATTGTTCACCATTGCAGCAGAAGTATAATTCACCGAAGGTGATATACCCAAGTTATAAAAGCCATATAAATTTGCAGTATTTGCAGTATTATTTGCTCTTACATCAACAGAATATCCTTCTGTACTACTTGCAGCTTCAAGAACTGTAATCTGTCCGTTTGAGTATGCAGCAGGTGTACCAACATTTAAATTGAATATATCAGTTCCTTGTGATGTATCTCCATATCTTACGATTGCCACAAAGCTGATAACTGAATTTGCACCAGCACCAGTCATATCTAATGAAGCTGTGAATATACCTGAATTTGAACTCAGTACCTCAATCTCACTTATCACTGCAACAACATCACTTGAGATAGCAAATATATGGACATTAGCATTGCTCAATCCACTACCATCTATATTTACCTCTCCAGTGATATCAATATTAGTAATATCTGGATTCAACACCACTGTTGTTATGTTAACATCAAGAACTGAGCTAATATCAATAGAGAATTTTTTATTCTGAAGATTAAGACCTTTGCTAACAGTATCATAATCAAGTAAAAATGTTGGAATAGACCAATTTGATAGTCTGCCCATTTTATAAGGATCTACAAAACCATCTGTACTGAGACCAAAGTCCCAGGTTCCAGCAGATAATGTTGCACTATCTGTGTTCATCCAATCATTACCAACTGAATTCTGACCGGATGTGAATACAATATCTCTTGCCAGACTATCAGCAAATATTGTGCCTTCTATTGAGTCCTGATAGGTACGATTGCTGATGATGAAATTGTTGGTAAGTATCAATACTTGTGTTAGGGTAAGTAGAAAAATAATCATTGATAATGAAAAATCAATGCCTCGAATCTGACCTCTTCTGTATTTTCTGAGTATATTCATCTCTGGCATACAATCCTTTAATATATTCTGAATTAATCCCTTATTATTATTAATAATTGCTCTCACCTAAAAGAGTAAAGTTTAGAATATATCTAGTACTTATCACTATTTTTTATAAAAGTTTATTTCTTGTTGAATTTAGCTTTGCAGTACAGTCTCTTCAAGTAATGATTTCAGAGAACTCAGTGTATCCTCAAGTTTTACCATCTCAAGTCCACTCTGGAATAATGCAGTTACTCTTGATAGTGTTTCCTGTGTTTCTTTGATCCTCTCAGATGCAAGTTTCTCAAGACCCTGTTCTATTCTTTGAATATCTTCCTTTCCAATAAGTAATTTTGTTATATCATCAAGACGTTCCTGAATAGGTCCAAGATCCACTGCTGCTGTAATAACTCCACTCTCATCTTTACTTACTCCGCTTGAAACCTCAATATTTTTTATATCTGCATTCAATCTGAGCAGATTAAATTTAATTAAATTTACTTCGTTTGATAGGTTATTTACTGTATTTAAAATCTCTTTCACATCATCTTCTAGTTTACCCATGAATAATTACATCCTTTAATATATTCTGAGTTATTACATTATTATTATTAATAATTCCTCTTATTAAAAAGAGTAAAGTTTAGAATAGACTTAACTTATCAGCTTTTTATATTTTATTTTTATTTGTTATTCA
>JAJRQD010000053.1 GCA_024280435.1 archaeon
AGAAATTCTTATTTGATTTTTGTCGGCATAAACTAGTTAATCAAATTAATTATTGACATAATTGGATAAATATATAATAAATTCATAATTATAATCATTTATTCAAAGCGATTCGTTTGTTGAATGAATTTTAAATATTATGCAATAAAAATTATTCTTACTGCAATAATCAAATTTACAATAATAAAAGCATTATGATAAATATTATTACAATTCTAAAATTAGGAAAAAAATTGTTGAATGAATTTTAAATATTATACAATAAAAATTATTCTTACTGCAATAATCAAATTTACAATAATAAAAGTATCATGATAAATATTATTACAATTCTAAAATTAGGAAAAAAATTGTTGAATGAATTTTAAATATTATACAATAAAAATTATTCTTACTGCATTAATCAAATTTATACTAATAAAGCCATAATGATGAATATTATGTCAATTCTAAAATTAGGAAAAAAATTGTTGAATGAATTTTAAATATTATACAATAAAAATTATTCTTACTGCATTAATCAAATTTACACTAATAAAGCCATAATGATGAATATTATATCAATTCTAAAATTAGGAAAAAAATTGTTGAATGAATTTTAAATAATATACAATAAAAATTATTTTAAATGTAAATTATTTCAAATAAAAATTAATTATTATACAAGGATTGGTATTTCCCATATATATATTTCCGTATCCCCACATCAATATTATCTCAACGATATAATTCAGGATTTTATAGCTTACTAGCATATTTTGATAATTAAATCACCAATTTTTGTGTAAATCTAAATTTTCAAATATCTACCAATAATAAAATCAGCTAAAATTTTATGATTGAAATTAATAACACTGAACTAATATAGTTTAGATAATGAGTTCCCAATTTCATCTCTATTTTTACTGATAAAATCAATTAAATTATCAAGATCATTTCTACAACGATCCATTCTCTTTCCAAAATTAATGGTTTTGCCTTCTCGGGCTGTGTATACATGGGCAAGTGAATTGCGTTCATTTCCAATTCCTCTCATCAAACCGGCCAAGTTATTCAATATCTTATCATCTCCTCCAAATGATTTGATAACTTTCTGTTCTACATCATATCTCTGATCTTTATTTCCACCCTCCATATCACGTTCAATCAAATTATTGTGCTCAAGCACATGAATCAGGTAAGAGGTAAAGCCCTCTCTCATGAATGCATATGCCCTCAATACATCACTCTGTTTATTTAGCATTATTTTTGATAGAATAAATTGGCGATCATAATAATCACACCATGTCTCTCCGGATCTGAATTGTTTTGTGAAATTATCAATCGTATCAATAATATGTGCATATAGGATTTTGTATGGTGCTTCAAAATCAGTGATCGGCTGTGTTATTTCATTACTTATTTCTTCACTGATTTGATTCAACACCTCGGTATTGCACATACCGTATTGCAGATTCGATAGAAGATTGGTCAGAGTTGATATACTGTTTCCCATAGCCCGGATATATCTGAATTTACCTCTACTTTCCTGATTGATCTGTTTGTATTTTTTACTCAATTCAAATAATGGTGTGGGTCTTAATTCCTCTATTGCATTGCCAATAGTACCAATATCATTCATTATATTGATGAATTCATCAAGCTTGACAAATGTGGATACACTATTATTATCTGCGGGTAATTTCAGCATACCATAATAAACACCAATTAATTCAAATCTCTTTTTGAGATCTGAGATGAATACTGATTGTATGAAGCCGGCTATGCTTATATGCCTGTAAGAATGCGTGAGATCAAATAATATATCAGTATTCTCATTATCAGAGATTTTTATAATCTGATCATACAGATCTTTCAACAATATTGATAAGTCCTCCTCCAGCATATCTTCACTTACTTTTATGTGATTGATACTATTACAGCTGTCAAATACTTCCACCACGGCTTCTTTGGCAACAAATTTCTTATCAGCCACTGTGTATTCTTGCCAACCTTTATTGATACTGATATTTGCCCCTTTATTATCAGGATATATCAGAATAATATGCGTATCATTCCAAGCATCTCCATATTTTAGTTTCAACAGAGCTCTTGACGATATCCAATCTCTGATAGTACTGTCATCTTTTTTATAACTTATCTTAATATAATTCTTTGTAAATCCAATTGGTGTGATTAAAATCCTCTTGACCATGTTTTATCTTAAACTATATGAAATATAAGTATAGTTTATCTGTATAGAAAATATGAGTAATTTTATTTTGCTTTATCTTATTATATTTTCCATTTATTTTATTTGCTTTAATTTGCTTTGGTCTTCATCTTTTCAGGCGTAGGAAGTATATTTAGATCACTGAATTGAGGATCTGTCACAGTTTTGTACTCAATCATATATTTTATCCAGATTACGTTAATTTTAGATTAAAAAAACAGGAAATATTAGATAATAACCATGTCTATACGACTCTGGAGCTAGTTTATGTAATACAGAGAGTACTATATTCGTAATAAAATACTAGACAGACAATAATGATTAAACTCAAAATACATTTCTTCTGCGTATTTTTTCTTAGTTCTAATATTTCTTATATTGATATCTAATTCCCTAGAGATACTAGGTGAGTAATCTGGTATTCTTCTGAAATCAGGGAGTTTATATATTTAGTAATCCAACCACTTTGATTAAGTTATGAATATTCCGTGTATAGTTTTTTCAAGATTGGCATCATATTGCATCACAAGAAAATTATTCATCAGTATATTGAGTAATTTTATTTCTCCAGTGATATATTCCATAAATTTAATCAGTTTACTCTCTGCTTTGAAATCAAAGCCCTTGTATGAATAGCAGAATAGAAGATCTGAATAATCTTTGATGATAATATTATATTCCTCATAGTTAATTTTGCGAAGAGATTTCTTACTTGAGAATGCATTTTTCCCAAATGAATTGATTGCAGATAGAAATGAACCTATTAACTCTATCTCAAATTCATTTATATCTGAGAAATTGAGTGAGAAAGCCACAAGACCACTTTGATTAAGTATCAATACAAATTGTGGTTCTGCTTTTTTTATGTGTTTGAATGGGTTCACAATATATTCTTTGAGAAAATCCAGATAAAGTTCAATTCCCAGAGGTAGATCTATATCTTCTCCATAAATCATCTCCTGTGTCTCAATCTTTGTTTTCATCCATTTGAGATTGAATTTATCAGCAATGAATTTTGCATCTGAAAGTATTTTTTTTGAGAGATCAATCCTGCCATCTATGTATTTTAACATCGATTTGATCAGAAGTAACTCGGTCCTCAGTGTCTGGGAATTAATGTTCAGATTAAGTGACTCCATCTTGTTCAATAATTCCAGCAGTTCATCAAGTATCTCTGGATTTCTAAGTTCCTTATATTCAAGAATTAATACCTCACTTAAATTCCTGAATGCATCAATTGTAAAATCAAAATCGATTATTTTTCCATTAATTATCTCACTGAGTAATACCTCTGCCTCGGTAATGTATTTTCTTCTGCCTTTATTTTTCAATATCAATGCTTTGGACATTGTTTTTAGCTGGATAAAATGCATATCTTCAGAATGTATCTCATCAATTAGATTGTAATAATAAGATGCAAGATCTAGTTTATTCTGATACAGATATATTATTACCAATGAATAGTATGTATCACCAAGCTCTATTATATTCTTTCTTTTCTCTCTATTTTCCAATGATCTTTGGTAATAATCACATGCAAAATCATATTTATCAAGATGCCTATAGCAATCACCTATATTTTTGAGAACTCTGCCCACCTGTATCTGATCATCAATACTCTCTGCAATCTCAAGTGATTTGAAATGATATTCCAGAGATCTCATCACCTCTCCGATTGCACAGTGATATCTGCCAAGATTATCATAAATCAGAACTGCAGTGGACCTGTTGAATGATTTTTCTAGAGTGGCAAGTGTACTATCATAGTATGATTTTGCCTCATTCAGATTACCTATTGCATGATGCAGTATTCCCAGATTACCAGATATTTTGGCAATTCTGTCAAAATTATTTGTGCTTGATAGTATTTTCAGTGTATTTTTTAGATATTCACATGCTTTTGGATTATCGCCTGTCGTGTAGTGAAGCCTTGCATTAATATTTAGAATATTGCTAAGTAGTAGTTTATCATTTAAATTACGTCCAATAAATTCTGCCATACTCAGATCAATGCTTGCCTCCTCAATCTCACCCAGAGATAAACTAAGCTCTCCTCTTAGTAGATGAAGATATGCTTTTAATCGATTGTTTTCTGTATTCCTCAGCAGATTGTCAATCTCCTCAATCATTTGAGGATCTATTTTGCCAATACCTATTTTCGCATTTATTTGATGAATTTGTGCCTCTAACCTGAGAGAATTATTATCAGATGAGTTGATTATCTTATCACACAATTCTATGGCAATATTATATTGCTCCATATAATTTAAAGTGATCACCTTAAGTATCAACATATCATTCGATAAGTTATCAATATTGAGCTTGCTAAGTACCTCTTCATAATGTCCATCTTCGATTAGTGATTGTATTTTTGAATACAAGGTCATTATTATTATTTACGTAATTACTAATCTATATTTAAACTAATTCAATAAAAATCACTTAATAATTATTTTTTGATCATTTTTTAGAATTACTCAATTTAACATGATGATATTAATGATTTTTTATATTGAGATTATTTATTAAAAATATTGAAATCAATTGCTATTGATAGATTACAAAATATTTTTGGATTCTCTGATTTTATTGAGGATCAATGGCAGATTATAAAAGAGGTGCTGTATAATAATTCAATACTTGTTATAAAACAGACAGGATATGGAAAATCACTATGCTATCAATTACCTGCCACTTATTTTGATGGGGTAACACTGGTATTCTCTCCTCTGATTGCATTGATGCGAGATCAGGTAAATTTTCTTAATAAAAAGGGAATTAAAGCTGCGTGTATCAATTCTGATAATTCTATGGATGATAACAGAAAAATAATCGATGATGCAATTAATAACAGAATAAAATTGCTGTATATTGCACCAGAAAGGCAGGAGACCTTCAGCTGGATAGAGATTATCAGCAAATTAGATGTATCAATGATAGTGATTGATGAGGCACATTGCATAAGTGTATGGGGCCATGACTTCCGTCCCTCATACAAAAAAATTACAAAAACAATTGCCAAGTTCAAAAATATACCGATTATGGCTCTTACTGCCACTGCAAATCACAGGACCGAACTAGACATAAAAGAACAGATTGGAGATGTTAAAATTGTAAGAGGAAGTTTATTGAGAAATAATCTCAGATTAAATGTCATCAGAACCAGGAATAAATCTGAGAAGATTATGTATATCAAACATATTATCCATAGAATGGAAGGGATTGGAATTATATTCACCGGAACTATTTCAGATGCAGAGGAGATATCAAATATTCTAAATCAATCAGGTATTTCAAGTACCTATTATCATTCCAAGATAATTAATCGTTCGGAGATAGAGAAAGAGGTCATTAATAACAGATACAAATGTATTGTGTCAACGAATGCCTTTGGAATGGGCATTGATAAATCAGATTTCAGATTTATTATTCACTTCCAATTTCCTGCCTCCACACTGCATTACTATCAGGAGATAGGAAGAGCAGGTAGAGATAATAAGGCCGCAGAAATCGTACTATTGTGGGAATATGCTGATCGTTACTTACAAGAATATTTTATATATTCTTCAAAGCCACCTATTACACAGTATGAAAAAGTGATTGATTATCTTGAAGCAAATCCAAGATCTCTCAGGTTCAAAATTGCCATTTCACTTGATATTGAGGAGAATATCATCAAAAATATACTCAATGATCTTGATGATCAGGGAATAATCATCAAAAATTATGAATACAAAGATTTGCCTATAAATTATGAATTTATCGAGAAAATAGAGAGCACAGATAGCTTTGAACAATCCATTATTGAAATACTTGATAGACCCATGAGCCTACATAAAATCTCCAAAATATTACTTGGAGATACAAAAAATAACAGTAAAGAAAAAACCATGTATTACCTGAATAAACTGCATAAAAAAGGAGCAATCAGGAAAATAGAGGGGAAAAAAACTAGTATATTCTATTCTATAAAAGATTCTAAGTTCAATATCACCACAATAGATGAGATCAGAGAATATAAGATCAAACAACTTGAACAGATGATAAAATATCTTAACACAGATGAGTGCAGGATGAAATTTCTATGTAATCAACTGGGAGATAATGTAGTCGATGATTGTGGAAATTGTGATAATTGCACTGGAAAGCCTTTGATAGCTGATAATTGTGAATACATAAGCTGTGATTATAATAAGGAGAGAAATGAATATCAGACAATCAATCTGGTATATCCCTCTGAGAAGAATAAAGATATCTCAGAACGTAAATTCAAGCTTGTTGATGGAACTATAATTGATTTGGATGGAGATGGGGCAATAACTGCAATATCTAATTTACAGAACAATATAGATCTGTTAGTTGTGCTACCAGATAATGATATCAATTTTTGTGAACAATTAGGTGTAAGAATGAACATTCCAGTAATATTCATGAAGGGAAAGAGGATAAAATATAGAAATTGGTACAATAAAAAACAGATTGCATCTAAATTTTATGTGGAAGATACCGATTTGATATCTGGTAGAATAATACTGTTTGATATGGATGTGAACACAGGCAATACTGTGAAACAAGTTGGCAGATATCTGAGCAAGTTGGGTGCGGATATTATTTTCCCTGTATTTCTGAAGAGTAATCCTAATCAATCAGTATATCAATAAAATTATCATTTATCTCATCAATCATTTCAGGCTTATTTATTTTGATAATGTCATATTTCTCTAGAATCATTATAAGAAAAATAGTGTAGACAAAATCATCGGGTATTATTTTGCTTATTTCAAGCAGGGATGAAGCCTCATTTATATGCTTTAATATCAGATCAATTATATAATAATGCTCCTCCGATAGTTCTTCATCTTTTGGAATGGCATCTACGGTATTTTCTGATAACTCTAGATATGCATCATCAGCAGATAGTATCAACTGAATTATGTGTATATCATAAACACAGGGGGGTACATGTCGCATATCAAATATGAAGTGTAATGCTTCCATAAAATATCCAGCCTCTTTTGGAGGAATAAGCTCTATCAGATTAATCAGTACTTTCAACCAGTCAGTTAGACTCTTATCAAGCTCAGTGGTGCATTCATAGTAGCCAACTGATATACCAGATGCAATAGAGCTGAATTCAGCTATTGCTTCCTCATTTGTTCTCACATTACCCACATTAAATGTGGAGCCAGTCCATTCATTTTTAAAAATCGCTCTGAAATCATTCTTTTCCTTAAGATGAGAGATTACAATATTGTTATGAAAGACGTTATTTGTCTTTGGCAGTGGAATGTTCAACCTGGATGTCTGTATCTGTGCTTCCAATTCCTGCTTCTCAATTGCACGTACAACAAGGTTGGTATCTATCTGTATATTATTGACCGCAAGTACTCCATCGCTGCATCTATGAATATCAGAATATTGCCTCAATCCATTCTGTTTCTCAATTCCAAGTTCGGGTTGAACAATTCTACGCACTTTAGAACAGTCTAAACACTGATATACTGCTACTCGAGACATAGTAAAATTGATACTTTATTTTATAAAAAGATAATGTTATTTGGTTAAATATGATTATTAAAATATAATAAATGTGATGTAAATCCTTGTGAATGATAATAAATGCTATTATTAGAATAGTTAGTAATATATTTTGATTATCAATAAATTTCATATAATATATTTGATCTTTATTCTATTTACAGTATACAGATATAAATTTCAGTACAGATATAAATTCCAGTAAAGATATAAATTCCAGTAAAGATATAAATTCCAGTAAAAATATAAATTTCAGTACAGATAATGTATCAAAATTATTTCAAAGAGGCCGGGATAGATTGCTTTCCCCAAACATTATGAAATTATAATCATTTATTAATAAGATACTGTTTCTTCAATAAGGTACTCAATATCAAATTTCATAAGCATTGAATTTAATAAAAAATGTTGTCATTTCTAAATTATAAAAAACTTGGGATTAAAGAATTCTCGGGTTTATCCACATTTCAATTTCTTGCATACTTCAGAAGAGCAATTTTCTATACATTCCTATCAATTTATCTAAGATTAGTTCTTGGTTTATCAACCACAGAAACCACTCTTATGGCCACTATTGGTATGCTTGCCAATACAGGCTCTCAAATGTGGTTGTGGGGCCCACTACTTGATAAAACAAAGAAGAATGCGGGATTTGTGATCACAGGAGAGATAGTTGCAGGTATTGGGCATTTTCTGATATTCTGGTGGCATAGATCTGCGTTGGATAGTGGTAGTAATTATTTTGCAGGCTATACCATTATTTTTGGGCTTGCCATGGTTGAGATTTTCTGGTCTATGAGCAACAATGGCTGGTCTGCACTGATCAGTGAGTACACAGATGACAGTGAGAGAAAACAGTTGATGTCGCAATTATCTGTATTGGGTGGATTTGGAGGTATTGCAGGTGCATTGACAGGTGGATATCTGTATGAGGGAGGTATTGGCTTCTCAGAGGGGACTATATTCTATTTTGCAGGTAGTATTATGATAATATCCAGTCTGTTTGTTATCTTCACAATCAGAGATAGGCCCAATGGGCTTACAAAGCATCAGATAGATGGGGTAGATATAAAGTTCAAAGATCTACCAGAGGTGGTTAGAAAAACATACATATTATTTTTGATTGCACTGGTATTTTTGAATTTTGGAAGGAATTCCATGGCTGTGATGACTTCAATCTATCTTGCTGATACCAATGGATTTGCAGCAACAGATCAACAGGTGGCACTATACAGGAATGTGGCTTCAATTGCAACTATGATTGCAGGAATAGCACTTGGCAGTATTTTATCCAAGATTAATGATACAAAGGTGCTGGTATATGGTACATTATCCTCAATTCTCTATCTTGTATGGATGGTATTGGCTCCTAGTTTTGAATGGACATTACTGGCAGCAGTTCTGAATGGTGCATCAATGGTGATCATACAGGCTTCAAGCTATGCAATTGTGGCATCAATCATTCCTCCGGATTTGAGAGGTAGGCTTTTTGCATACTATAACACCACATTCTTCCTTTCATGGGGAATAGCAGCCACCTTCATCACAGCACCGATAGCAGATTTTCTAATTTACTCAAAAAATATCAATTCTGGAGATGCATACAGAGTAAGCTATATGGTTGCAGTTGGTTTGATGATAGTTGGAATTGGAATATTATTGAAATCATTCAGAACACTTGAAGCGGCAAATAGAGCCACAGTTGAATTCAATAAAAGCAAATAATTAAACATATATAGTATAGTGATATTTTTTATCTTGCTGAAATTCTGAAAATATAAGAAATAAAGTAAAATCAGATATATTTTTACAAAATTACAATTTTTATTATATCAAAAATAGCAATTTTATTTCGATGGATAGAATGAATTGAGAAGAATAGTTATAAATGAATTCAATATAATTCTATATAGAACTATGTTTTGGTCAAATTGGACAATTAGAAGAAGAATTGCAGTAAGTTTTGTATTCGCAGCAATGTTCCCACTTATCATTTCCGGATCAATTGGAGGAATTTTATTCAATCAGACAGCCAATTCCGCATCTGATGTTATTGGTGAAGATTTACTGAATAATGAGATTGTAGATCTGCAAGTATTTGTGAATGATCAGGGTGATCTGATACAGGAAAAATTCAAAAAGTACGAGGATCTGTTGGGTACGATGATTGGATATGCTGAAAGCCTGTTGAATACCAGTTATACACATCCAAATTGGAATATTAGTAATGTACATCTGTTTCCAAATGGGGCAAAGGGATTTAATGATGATTTTGGAATTGGAGATCTGTTTATTGCAAATTATACACCTATGAGTTTACAGGTGAATCGAACTCTTGATATATTCTCCACTCTTGGAACTTTATTTGAGCAGATAACAGATATACCAGAGGTATTGAACACATATATTGGTACAGATGGTGTGGATCAGGTGACTAGATTCTTCCCCTATGTCAATCTCACTGGATTATTGGATACTGTGGGATTAGAGGGATTTGATATTTCTCAGAGACCATGGTATACAGGTGCACTCTCAACAATAGGTACAGATAACAAAATTAACTGGGCAGTATATCAAGATGTGTCAAGAGGTATCGGTGAATACACAGCAACTATCTCAGCACCATTTTACAATGGAACTGATCTTTTTGGAGTTGTTGGAATTGATATCAAAGCATCTGCTTGGAGTAATATCATATCAGATCTATCATACAAAGAAAGTGGCTATGCATTTATTCTTGAGAATGATGATGCAATGGATATTGTTACCAAGCCAGATATAGTAGATTCATCAGCTAGATTTGATGAGATTAATACTGTGAGTAATATCACTGCACTTGGAGAGGAGAAATCCAAAATATTCAAGGACATCATGGATCAGGGACTAAGCAATGGTACATTCAAAATGGAGATAAAAACTGGAACATCACTTAACAGTACCGTAGAGAAATTATACAGTTATGTTAAGATAAAAAATACAGATTGGTATTTATTCACAGGTATATTGACATCAGAGATTGTTCTTCCAGCAGATTATGTGAGTGATCTGGTGAGTGATTCATTTATTGATTTTATTAGACGTATGATAACTTTTGAGATTGTCATATTAATAAGTTCCATATTTCTGGCATTTGCATTTGCCAATTCAATCAGCAATCCTTTAAGAGAGCTTGAGAAACAGACCAAAAGAATTGAGAAGGGTAATTTTGAATTTGAACCAGATGAGATCAAATCTGATAGTGAGTATGAGATAGATATTCTACGGAATTCATTTGCCACTATGAGTATAGGTCTGGTCAAAATTCTTGATGCGGCGAGAAATAGTAGCAGTATAGTTGTGAGATCTGCAGAAGCAGTTGGATCAACTATCGAGGAGATAAATGCCAGTTCTGAGGAAGTAGCATCCACCTCGCAGGCAATGTCAGATGGAGCCAGCACACAGACAGAACTGATCTCAGATGTAAATGAGAATATTGTGGAAGTACAATCAATTGTTGAGGATATTGTGAAGAAAATACGGATGAATACACAGGAAGTTGCTCAGATTGCACTTCAAACAAATATACTTGCACTCAATGCAGGAATAGAGGCATCACGAGCGGGAGATTATGGTAGAGGATTTGCAGTGGTGGCTGAGAATGTAAGAAAACTATCAGATCAGTCCAAAATAGCTTCTGAGAGAATTGCCACTGTTGCAGAGGAGATACAGGATACATTGCAGGTATCATTTGATAGAATATCAAATACAATGTTAAATGTGGTATCAGTATCTGAGGAGACTGCTGCAAGTGCAGAGGAAGTTGCAGCAGCAGCAGAGGAACAGACTGCTACACTCACCCAATTGCAGGATGCAGCGGATGAGCTTGTAAGATCTAGCAATGAATTTGATCTGGTGATTGGAGAATTCACTAGTAAAAAATAAATATATATACCGTTTGCGGAACGGAAACGGGTGAATGGGGAGAGAGGTGTAGAAGTGCTACTTTGCTAAAGTTTAAGTCGAATTAAATAAGAAAAACAGGGATGATCAAATGAATGAAAAACTAAAATACAGTGGGTAGACGGAGTATCGTCTTAAAATTTTAAAGAATGTGCGCAAACATGCGCAAGAAATACACATGTTTATTTTTGGGAATTAAAGATTACTTGTGTCAAATTATCCATATTCGTATGATTCTTCATACTCAAAAAGATCACTTTCCACATAGAAGAATGGTAATTCTTCATCTAACATACTCAATTCATCACTGAAATACTCATCAATATCATTGACTACTTTCATTACTTTATCCAAATATTTTGAAACCATTCCAAGTAGATGATCATTTGATTTCATCAATATTTCTTCCAATCCAAAAATAGCCAATTCATATCTAATTAACCCTTCTCTCAATTCACTTTCAAGTATTTTCTTAATCTGTGTCTTGGTCAAATCTCTACGATTAGCTATTCTCATTACTTTATTCTGTAACCATCGTCTATCCTTATTGTAAACACTCATACTAAATCCTCTTTTGTAATTGGAGATAGTTAGACCCGATGAAGCCTTATGAGGATATACGGACATATCTTCTAATTCTTTGGTTCGGATATCTGGATCATTTGATAAACTATCAAGATATTTCTTAACTGCTATTTTAGAGTAAAGAGATAATCCTAGATCAATATCACCTTGATATTGTCTTTGTTCGGATATGGTGAATTGAATTAATCTAGCATTGGTATAAATCAATCTATCTTTGATAATCTCCTTACATAGAATTGTATAGAACATTCTCCGATACATAGAGGGATTACTATCATTCTTGATCTTCTCCTTCTCAATATTGATATTTTCCTCTGTTATCTCTCTATGGTCTTCTTTTAGATTATTTATAGCACGACTTAGGGATTTTCTCTCATCTAATTCAAAGCCTATACTAGCTTTCTCAATTAGATCCTCTTTGGTTATTGAACTATTTCTACTAAAGATATGAATATCTCTATCCATAAACAAAGTAGTAAGCAAAGGTAATAATTTTTGAGCTGTTTCTATTGAATCACCTATTGAAGTTTCAAATAAATTAAGGTTAACCAAATCAAAACTAAGTACATTCAGATGTAAACTAGCTTTGATACTCCTATAACTGAAATATGTATTCTTCTCAGGGATAATATTAATTACAAGAGTTCCATTGAAACTAGTAGAATTGTATCTCTCAATTGATATACTCCAAATTCTATCACCAAATAAAATTAGTTCTTGCCATTCATATTGAAATTGTTTAATCTCCCAGTCTTGATATTTATTATAATTGGCAACGTATATTCTTTTCTTCCTCTTCTCAATAATTCCTTTAAGCATTAACTTTTTGAAAATTACAGGGTTCAGTAATTCAGTATCCAATACCTCAAGTGTATCTAGATTAACTCTAGGTTTCACTTGAAATCTTAGAGTAATAACAACAGCCTTACCAATTTTAGGAATCATAAGTTCCTCTTTCTTACCATAAATCAAGTCAAATACTGGACATTCTGAATTACTACAATCTTTATCATGGGACCGGTAGTCCCATGGATGAATTAGTAAGACAACAGAGAAAAATGCCTGGGCTGTACAAGAAAAACAATAAAACATATCTTCGAGCGGAAGTAGAGCATGTTTTTGGCGAGGGAAAATTATTTCATGTTGTGTTGAGAGATAGCAAAATGAGCAACAAGCTCAAGACCTTATTGTGTATTTTTCTATGGTATAACTATGAATTGATGATTGAGGAGGTGATAACAGTGTAAAATAATTTTAGGACATGCTTATCATAAGTTTGCAAAAAAAAAGTATTGTTTAAATATAAGTAGAGTCTTTTTGGATTATGATATTAAAATATCATTTTTCAAGTTTTGTGAATGTAAGAAATCATAAAGCATTAAGGCTAGGAGTTCTATCATTTTTAATAATTTATATTATGATAATGTCATCAGTAGGTGTGAATAATATTAATTATTCAATTCAAGTACATTCTGATAATGAAAGACTTGGATCGAAAACAAATCCTAATCAAATCGGATTATTAGTAGGTACAATGGATAGCTCCTTGAAAATTGCATATGATGGATTTCTATATTTTGCCAACAAAGGATTTACTCAACTTTCAGATATATCTAATTTTGATTCTTTAAAATATTTATTTGTTATTGCCCACGAGATGTAGACGGACTTTTTTTGGAAAATGGATTTATAAGCTGGAAACAATTAGCTATTAAAATTAAAAATACTAATATTATGGGTGTTATTTTATTAGTTTGTGATGGGGCTAGTCTAAAAAATTACTTGCCAAATATTGCAATTGGAGGAGTATTTGGTGAAATGGATGCAGAAGCTGCTGCTTATTATAGTGGAGCAGTTTATAAGTCAATTTTCAATGAAGATTATGATTATTTAATGATTAAATTGAAAAATCGGTTAGTAGATATCGACAATGGAGCAATAATTTATCCTCTTGGACATAATGCTTTTCTTTCTAGAGCTTGTTCTTATACAGAATATCGTAATTCATGGAATATAGTATATGGTGGTAAAGCTTGGTGTGCGTTCTATGGTGCAGCTTCAGTTCCTTTAATTTTATCAACTTTTTATTCAGTCCTTTTTGCTGTAACTGCTGGATTAGGTAGTAGTTCTGCTGCTGCTGCTAAATTATTAGTTGCAGTAGCAAACGCCGCAATTGTAGATGTAACTGCTGTACTTATTCAAGTAGCAATTGGTGTATTCAAAAGATCGGATCATAAAGCAGTAATGGGTTTACAGGCTGGAATGTTATTATACTCACAATTTTGGCCCTATGTAGATTATGGTAATTCAGTTAGATTTTTATTGGTTCTCCCATATCTCTATACATACATTGCAACTGCGGGTATAGCAGGTCTAATAGGAGTCGTACTTACTGAAGGTTTAATTGGTCCGATTGCTTATCTCGCTTTTAAAAATTGGAATACAAATGGAGGTCTACGTACTGTTGTTGCA
>JAJRQD010000054.1 GCA_024280435.1 archaeon
GCTGCAAATTTGAATTCCACTGCTGTGTCATTGATTGCAAAAACTGAATTATTTCCATAGTTTTTGGTATCAAGGAATGATACAAGACTTGCATAGCTGGTAGAACCAACTGCTGGTGTCATTGCCATTTGATAAGTATTCACCACATCAGATGCTGTGAGTGGATTATTATTTGAGAACACTACATCATCCCTCAGTATAACTGTGGCAATTTTATTAGTAGCATCCCATGATGGCATACTGGCAGCAATTAATGGCTGTCTTGCATGATTTGCATCAGATGGATCTCTCTCAAACAATCCTGGCATTACTGGACTAAGATACTGAGCTGCAATGTATGAGGATGCAATGAAAGGTGTAAAGTCATATAATTCATAAGTATGTGCATAAACCATAGAATGGTCTGCTGTATCATAATCTTTCCAACCATCTCCAACACTTGTTGTAGAGATCAAAAGCCAATCTGCATCTGTGAACTGAGTAGAAAGTGCTTCATCAAATGCCCATAGACTAAATGTATTCATTAATGGAATGTAGGGTATCTCTTCTGCAATAATTGCCTGAATATCCTTTGCAATTGGAAGTCTGTCTGTTGACTGAGGTGTACTTGTGTATGTTGAAATCAGATCTGTGACCGCAGTATTATTATAATGTGCAAAGTTAATACCTGCTGGAGAGAACTGGGTGTTTGCATATGAATATGTGGGATCATATGTTAAACTACCTGCAAGACCCACAAATAGTAAATCATACCCACCATTATCATAAGTTGGTATAATACCATATTCGGCTGGATGTGCGAATGTACGAGGTGCGATGATATCCCATCCAACATTCTCGTAAATTACATTGAAACCGATTTTGGGTAGTTCCTCAGCCATCAATGCACTCCATATATTTCTAGCTGGGTTTGTGTTTGGTGAGAGTAAATTGATAGTTTCAACGGCTGTTGGAATTGAATTTGTCTGTGAAATCGATGAAAGATTAGTTGTGAGTAATATAAAAATTACTACAATTATTTTTAATTTTGTCATTGTTATTTATTAAATATAAATTTTATATTTAAATATTATCAAGTTCAGATATGATGTTTACAATATAAAGCAATTAAAATATCTAAAATAATGGTTTTATTAATACATTGCAATGTTTTTATTTTAGTACACCAGACTGACCCAAAATATGGTTACTAGATTTATTTTGATTTTCTATCAGACTGTCCAATGACATTGAGCTACCTGAATATTATCATATCCAAGTGCTATGATAGATTATAGAAGATATCAAGTTTAGTATTTGAAGTCATCAACCGTATGTGACAGCACTAATTGTACATTTCAGGTTTTATAATTTATCTATTTTCAAATATAGTGATTTACCTGTTTATCAATCAAAAAATGCAAATATTTCAGATCAATTGTTTCAATGCCAATTCTAATACATTTTTTCTATATTTTTTTTTCCACTCTAATTCCTCACTCTCAAAAAAATAATCATACATAGGAGAAATAATAATTCCTGGACCAAGGATAATTCCCCATAGTATTTTTGCAAACATATCCACTTCATCTATATTTAGATTTATTTTTGATTGTTTTATACCCATGATTAACAAACCTTTAAGGCCATCAATTGCCAATCTTTGACATTTTATCTCTTCAGGACCTTTTTCTTTGTTACTTGGAGGTGGTTCGAGCATGAATAAAAATTTAAACAGTGAGAAATTAAATTCTGCAATATCAAGTAGATGATCGCCAATCTTGTAGAGAGTTGTGTAGAGATCATCAAAGTTGTCCATGGCAATTCTCTCAAAATCTTCAGTAAGTTTTTCAAAGAGATAATTTTGACACAGAAAGAATAGATCTCTCTTATCATGAATATATCTGTACATTCCAGAAACTGCAATATTTAATCTTTTAGCCAGCTCTCTCATACTCATATTTTCTCCATCTCTCAAAAATAATTCAATTGCAACTTCTCTAATATTATCAAATTTTTTCTGCCATGCCTCACCATGTCTTTGAGAAGAATTAATCATAAATATGAACACTATTCACAAAATTTATATGTTGTGATAACAATTATTTAAAATAGATAAATAAAAAATGTGAACAATGTTCACAGGTGAGTAAAAATGAGTAAACATGTAGTAATTGGAGCAAATGGAAATGCAGGAAATGCAATAGTAGACAGATTAATAGAACTTGGAGAAGATGTGATTACAATAACACGATCTGGTAAACTGATCAATAATAAAGTATCACAGGTTAAGATGATCAAAGGTGATATCAATGAGCTTGATACAATAATAGAACAACTTGAAAATGTAGATTATATCTACAATGCGGTCAATCCTCCCTATCATAAATGGAAAAAATATCTATACAATTATACTGATAATTTCATCAGATTAACAGAGGAAACAGGTGCAAGATTGTTGGTAGTTGATAATCTGTATATGTACAATGAAGACAATATATCTAATATGACTGAGACTAGCCCGACAACTGTCACAACAAGAAAGGGTAAGATAAGAGCAGAAATAGCCAAAAAATATTTAGATGCGAATAAAGAGGGTAGAATTAAAATGGTTATTCTTCGAGGATCTGATTTTTATGGTCCTGCTGTGAGAAATTCTGTATTTGGAGAAAGAACAATATCTGGATTGATCAAGAGAAACAAAGCTATGTTATTTGGTAAATCAGACAAAAAACATTCTTTCACATATATACCCGATTTTGCAGAAGCAGCAGTTAAACTGATAATGGATACAGAAATTGATGGTGATATATTTCATGCTCCTGTTGCACCTGCAATCACTCAGGAACAGATGATAGAACTTTTTGGATCAAGTCTAGGATATAAACCCAAATATTTCATCATGCCCAAATTAATGTTGACATTTATAGGATTATTTGATCCAATTGTGAGAGAATTCAAAGAGATGTTGTATCAGTTTGAGAATGAATTTGTAGTATCTGATACTAAATATAGGGAAAAATATGGGATACATGCAACACCTCTTCAAGATGGAATATCTGAGACATTAGATTGGTTCAAGAAATATAATCATTCTTAGTACATAAAAACTGCAATGAGAATTTAAATAATCACGAGAACTATTCCTCGTAGACATATTTCAACTGTGGAATTATATGAAATACAATAGCTATGTTGAGAGAAATGTAGATATGTAATAAATATAAAATAACACCAGAGAATGTACTAAAATACATTCAATGGAGTAATGGTGATATCAGAGCGTATGAAATTAATATCCTCATCTATTACAGATGTTCTGCTGGTTCCATTATCGCTGAAATAATATTGAGGATTAATATCATGAATGGAATAAACAGAACTATTCCCACTGCAATTCTTTGTCTTCCTTTCCTTGGATTTCTATTCTCTTCTCTATCTATTAATGGAATAATAAACAAAAGGAATGTAATTATTGCTGGAAATACTAGGACAGCAAAAACGCCCACAAAATTCTCAATTGGGTACCATGGTAAAAATATCCAAATTGGTCTTGTCACCTCAACACCCACAATTGGTGCAGGATTAATTTGCTGAGGAAAGATCAATGCTAGTAAACTTACTATGATAAAGAAAATAGCACTATAAATTGCAATAGCCTTTACATGATCTAGAAATGTTAGTGAAGATTCTTCCTTCCATGTATTTTCCTCTTCTGGAAGAGCACTGATACCTGATAATTTAATCACTATAATATGTAAGACAATAAAAACTAGTAATATAAGTGGTAGTATACTGACATGTAACAGGAATACTCTTGACAAAAGAGGTGTATTCACTGCAAATTCAGATGTTAGAAATGCACCAAAAATTCCAAATGTTGAGGATATCTCCTCCATATGTTCTAATGCTTCAAATGCAGCCTGATCCCATTTTAAAATTGTACCTGTAAAAATTAGGACAAGTGTTATCAAGAATAGTACAATACCAATAAACCAATTAAACTGTCTATTATTTTTGTATGATCCTGTCAATACAATACGTAGAATATGTAAGAATATCATCACAGGAATAATTTGGGCAGTCCATACATGTACTCCTCTGATATAATTCAAAAAACCATTACTGGTAATCTCACTGACACTTGCATTTGCATGATCAGGATTAGAATTGTAAAATAATCCCAGTATCACGCCTGTTATTCCCATTATTGCAAATGAGAATAGTAACATACTACCCAAAACATAGCCAAATGAATTTGAAGAATTTGGAATTGCATATCTTAACTTGTTAAGATCAAATTTTTTATCAGTAGGTGATTTAACAACTGTCATATTAGTTCTCTCCTTTTTTAATCACAATCAATTTGTACTCCCATACAAAATAAATGCTTAACAATAACAATATAGAAGGAAATACTAGGACATCAAACCATGATGGATTGTTTTGCAATAGCATAGCAATTTCAGCTGGATCTTCTCCGTCTCTTAACAATAGAGATGGAATAGAGGATGATTGTGATACCTCTGTTGATGAGATATCCTCTCCTTCTCCATTTAATATAATCATATTAAACATTGTTCCCTCGATAGGATTCAATCCATCACCAATTGCAATCATTAATTCATATACTCTTGTATCGTTGCTTTCCTTAACGCCCGATACAAAGATAGAATTATAGTCATCACCTGATATATTATCAAAATCAGGATCAGATACTCTAATCATCTTTTCTGTCTGATTGCCATTTATACCAGTAAGAAAATAAACGAACTCATCGGTATCCTGTCCACGATTTTTTACTGCAAATCCAACAAATTCCTCTGCATCAACTGTTATTGAAACAAAAATATTAGTCTCATTATGACTAACCTTTACTTCATCAAGTAGTCCATCAAGTTCTAGATGACCCTGTTCTGGAAATTCATCAGCTGTGGCCACACCATCTATAACTGGTGAATAGTCAATATAAGGAATAAGAAATGTAGGTCCATCATATTGCGATACCTCTTCAGAACCATGTCCTGAGACTGAATAACTTACAGATGTTATCAGAAACATCAACATCAACCATCCAATAATGAATGTTCTAGAACGTATCATTTTTCGATATGTCATTATTCAACATATCTATTTATGATATATTAATGTAACTAAGAAATCACATTTTTTCAGATAATTTTTCAAGATTAATGGAGTATATCAGTAAATATATCAATTCTCATATTAATACTAAAGTATCTCTTTGTTCTTACTGACAAATTTATGTCCAATACCTTTGATAGTGGCTAATTTACCCGATATTCCCTTTGGTTTACCACCTTTGGTGTAAAGTATCTCTGTATTTTTAATTTCATTGAAAATATCTAAAGGACTATCATAGTTTTCTAGCAATAAATTGGCTGTTTTTATTCCACAACCCTCTAATCCCTGTATCAGAAATAGTTGTTTTTCCTCAGTTGTCATCCTTCTAGGACCTGTTCTTGATAATATTGGATCCACATGGTCTTCCTGTATCCAAGAACAAATTCTTTCCAGCAATGCAGCCGTCTCAATATGATTATTGGTGGATATTATTGGTATTGATCTGTTGATTGTCAGATAACTCATTGCACCATAAACATGCTTCAATTCTCCTTCATCAGGTTCAAATCCTTCAACTATTATAAATACTCTCTCGAATTCCTCCATCATATTATTCACCTGCTTGAATAGACGTTGATCATATATTGATTGAATAAAATCACTCCCTGATTTTCTTTCAATAACTACTTTGTCTGATATGATATAATCACCCACATTCAGTTGCGAAAGTATAACTTCCACTTTAAATAATTTGAGATAGTTGATTATTTTATCAGGTTCTCTGTTATCAACAAGTATTTTCATTATACTGATTTTAATCTGCTAGATGATAAGATTAACTGATAATTATCGAATATTTAATCACATCTCATGGAATTAACATTGAGTTTGTAGATAGACTACTTTAACTACCACTTGTTTCGAACATATCTTGAAAGGATCGACATTCAGGTCTTCTTTCAAGGGAAGATAAATTTTAATTTCAGTGTGTCAAATTTAATTTCAATAGGGTATAAATTTTGTATACTTATTATTTCTTCTAGAAACTCTGTATTGATAATGAAAATTTCATAATTCATTATTTCACCAATCCAATCAATTTTCGCTGTATCATAAATATTTAATGTTTTGATTATATACCACTCATTACTGGGCCTGAAAAGACTTTCTATATTAAATACCTCCTTTATTTTTCTGATAATATTGGATAGAAATGATCGCTTTTTTATAATTAAGTAGCAGTATTGAGATCTCCAACCATTATGATAATAGCTAGTAATGATCTCAAATAAATTCTCTTCAAAAGGTATATTCAATTTAATCTGGTTAAATTTAGTATTAAAAATTGAATTATCTAGTGTTTTATACGGGCTCTCTAGGTCTATTTGTTTTGTTATACCATTAGAATTTTTACCATCATATACAAGAGTTGATTGATTGTCTTTAGAGTATAAAACAGATCCAACCGGTGTAATTAATGATGTTAGTCTGAATATCTCTTTTATTGGATGAACCACATTTAATCTTCTGTTATCCTCTATTAATTTTGGTTCTCGAGAATTTATCACTGAATATACAATTTCAAATTCTCTTATCATATTTTTATACTGTTCTTTCTCGAAATAATTGATAAATTTCTCATTTATCTGTAAAAATTCATCAGAATTGAATTCTTTTGAATTCAGCATACTGCTTCTGTATTTGGCAATGGTGGTCTCATTTATGTACTCATAATCCAACTGAAACTTAATTTCATCATTATTAATTTCTGTATTCATAGCCTTCAGATTGTTTGTACTGAATAAAGATGAGTATTTTCCAATCTCTATCTGATCATCTTTAACATCATCAAATGGGATAAATAAGTGTAAATTCATCCTAGGTGTATCATGTATCCATATTTTTTCATAAGTCATATCACCTTGAGGTTGATAATTAAAGGCCAACAAAAAGCCTTTATTTTGATTTTTGTTGATTATCCGTTCATATATCTCCTCAATTGGAAATGTACCATCAATTATCACTGTAATACGTAAGTTATTCTCTGAATGATCTGATCTTACAACAACAGGCTTTGTACCAATGCTTTCTGAAATTCTATCAAATATTATTTTTATTCCAATGCTAAATTCATAGGTCAATAGCTGTACATAGTCTCCTATGAAAGTGAAAACTAATGTAGAATGTAGACTTCCAAGATCCTCACCTACTTTCCAGGTATTGAATGTGGATGTTTTTTGTCCAGATATTTTGAATGCATACTCGTTTATCTTACTATATTTTGGTAGCTCAATATTTTCTTCATCGAAAAATAATGGATTTAATCTATTGATCCCATTTCTGATATAGCCCTTCTCATCAATACCAAAATATTTATCATACTCTACATTGAAACTCTTCATTTCCCTCTCAAAAAACTTACCTGAGAATTTTGGATTTGGTATGAAATCATAAATATGGGATACTTTGTTATCATAATCCAGACTCTGTCTCAATGCTCTTCCTCTTATCTGATTCACAGATGTGAA
>JAJRQD010000055.1 GCA_024280435.1 archaeon
AGAAATTCTTATTTGATTTTTGTCGGCATAAACTAGTTAATCAAATTAATTATTGACATAATTGGATAAATATATAATAAATTCATAATTATAATCATTTATTCAAAGCGATTCGTTTGTTGAATGAATTTTAAATATTATACAATAAAAATTATTCTTACTGCAATAATCAAATTTACAATAATAAAAGCATCATGATACATATTATTGCAATTCTAAAATTAGGAAAAAAATTGTTGAATGAAATTTACAATATTGATTTAATATTTTATTCTTTGTGCAAAATATATAATTTGATGAATTAAAACTTAATATCCACAAATTCAGCCAAAGTAAATTCGTTAAAAAAATTGTTGAATGATTTTTAAATATTATATAATAAAAATTATTCTTACTGCATTAATTAATTTTACACCAATAAAAGCATAATGTCAGAAATTACAGCAATTCTAAAATTAGGAAAAAAATTGTTGAATGAAATTTACAATACAAACACATTATTTTATTATTTATGCAAACTTTGTTATCGTATAAGAGCTTAGTAATTATCATCATATCTGTACATACAAATTTTAAGTTGTGAATTTCACACGCTCTGGTAATGTCACCATTGATCCAAATACATTCTCTGGGGCTATTTTTCCATTATTGCTCCATTAATATATCTCCACAGCTATTGCACCTGTGTACTCTGTTTGCTTTATAGTTCCACAGTTGAAACATGAGGTGTAGCTCTCATGAAAAACACCCTCAGGGTAAAAATATATGAATGGAAAAACATTAAGAATCGATATTACACTAAATTGGTTGATACACTAACATATTTAACAAAAATAGCAGATTATCTACTTAAATACGAATCCCAATTCAACTAAGAAATCACTGTTCAGCAGTACACAATTTTATGATATCTATTCAATTCATCATCTGTTTTTTTGTCAATTTTATTTAATCTGTAATTTAGATCCACTCTATTCTTCTTATTGATAAGATCATCATATGTATCCAGCAAAATTGCTCGGAACACCTGTTTTATCTTGTACATCTCATCTCTGTTCTTATGCCTGACCAGTTGTCTACCTATTTTTAACAGTCCACGTGTTAGATAGTTCTCAATATCATCATCTGAATTTACTCTGAAATGTTTTGATAACATCAATTTTTGATCCACCTTCATAATTGCATATCTTAATTCATCTGCATCATCTATCAGATCAAATTGATTTTTTATGCTATTTTTGAATTCAAGACTTATCCTATCAAGATTGTGAATCATCATTTTATATCTATATAAAATCAATTTAAGTATATAACATCTTGGAATATCATTGATGTATTTTTTATTAATCTCGATATAAATTTTGCATATAAAGTTTATTTATTCTAAGATGATTTAAAATAACTTGATATTTAAAATCAAATATGGCTTCAATATATGAAAGGCAAAATGATAGTGGCTTCTATAGTTTCTATCGTATATCTTATTTCTTTGTTGTAACACTTGGGGTTATTGGATTGATAGTTCTCATGTTATCTATCGATCTAGACCTTAGCTTTGGATTTTTCTATTTTATCACTGAGAATTTTATGGAGATAATGTTCACATTACTTGCTCTTACTGCTGCTACATTGATTGTAGGATTGATACAGGTACTGTTCACATCAAAATTGGGTGAGGAGATAATTTTACTGGTGATATGGGTAACTCCTTTTTTGGTAATTGCCACCTCTATCTATCTTTATCTCGATAGTGATGATATTAATCTACTTGGAGGTACTGCAGCAGGTATAATATTTCTGATTACAGTGATATATTTCAAGAGATCTATCAGATTATCTGCCAGATTGATAGAAGTAGGTGCTGAGATCACTGTATCTAATCTTAGCATGCTTGCACCACAGTTAAAGGCATTTATAATAAGTACTCTCATCACAATAATTATGATTCCAGGAATTGTTATCGTATTCGCATTTGGTTTGAAGATACATGCTATTCTTGCAATACTCCTGGTAATTATTTATGAATTCATGTATCTATTTGTGGTTGCCACTATTAGAGCATTCGCAGATGCATCAAATATAGCATATGTGAATATCTGGTATGATAATAGCAAACCATCATCTGCCAAGGCAAAGGATAGAATATCAAAAATAAAGATGCCGATTGTTAAATATGCATTTTTAATGGCATTTATCAGCAGGTTCAAGACAAAAAGAAAAAATGGATTCACTCCATTATCATTGTTCAAATTTATGGATTTCAGAAATTGGCCGAAATTATTACTCCAGGGAAGAAGTGTGAGATCAACAGTTGCAGATATAGCAATTTATTTTGGTAATTTCACACTGGTTATTCTTGTTGTTAAGAACATGAGATCAATTACACAGGCATATAAAGAATCTGCTAAGACTACCTTCAAATCATTCGCCGCAAATATTGCAGGAAGTATGGGATTCAATATTCTAGAGGGATTGAGATCATGGGGATCTGCAATACTGTTACTACTCATGGGTGGATTATATGGATATTCTGTATATTCAGATATTCTTATTGCAGTAATAATGGCTATACTTTTCCTATTAATAGGAATGCCTCCATTGAACTCAATGTTCAAGCCAGTAGTGAATTCTTACAGATTACTGATATACAGAGCATATACAGGTAAAATATCATCTAAACTAGATAGTAAGACAAAAGAGATAATCAAAGAAGCAATTAAAAAATAGGTATATATTTACCCCCCTCATCTAAATTAAATTATTAATTTATCTGTTTAAACGTCTTATTGGCGCGAAAACTACAGATTAATGATTTGATATTTTTATTTTATGATCTCAAAGATCAATATTATGGATTTTATTTTCCTA
>JAJRQD010000056.1 GCA_024280435.1 archaeon
CCTGTATCAATATTTTTATTCTAATCAATTCATACAATGATTAGGTTATTAATATTGCCAAAGAAGAACATGTTTGAAAAATATATCAAAACTGAACAGGAAGATAAAATTATAGAGGAAGATAAAATTGCAGAGGAAGATAAAATTATAGAGGAAGATAAAATTATAGAGGAAGATAAAATTATAGAGGAAAAAATAGTTGATACAATTAAAGAGATAGCTGAGATTGATAAAGAAGAAATTGAGGTGATCAAAAAAGTATATGATTTTCCAATCCCAGAGTATCTTCTACCATGGAAAAATGATGATACATTACTGATTGAATACACAAGCAGATTGGTGAATGCAGGTTATGATAATATAGATCTGATTGCATCTGCAACAGTTGGAGAGATGGTTAAAAAAACAGGTATCAATGAGTTTCTGATCAAAGAACTGATAGGAAATGCTTTGCAATGGTCTGCATTTAATTTCAAAACCGCATCCTCACTGTATTCTAGCAGATCATTATTGAAAAAGATTCCAACAATGTGTAACAGTTTAGATAAGATATTGAATGGAGGTGTGGAACCTAGGGCAATAACCGAATTCTATGGTGAGTTCATCACAGGTAAGACACAGATATGTTTACAATTAGCGATAAGTGCAACGCTTCCCAAAGAACTTGGTGGATTAGATGCAAAAGCAATTTATATCGATACAGAGGGCTCATTCAATCCTGAGAGATTAGTACAGATACTATCAAGATGGGATATTGAGCCAGATCGTATCCTTGACAAAATAATTGTGGGTAGAGCATTCACAAGTGATATACAGATAGCAATGGTTGATAATATGCTAGAGATAATAAAGGAAAAGGATACTAAATTACTGATAATAGATAGTTTAACCTCTAATTTTAGATCTGAGTATATGGGTAAGGAAGCAATATATGATAGACAACAGAAACTTAACAAACATATTCAACAGCTATCACGTATTGCTGATATTCATGATATTGCAGTTGTCATCACTAATCAGGTCATGTCAGATATGGACCAAACAAATAATGTAAAACCAATTGGTGGTAATATTCTAGCACACGGGTCCACCCATAGAATTGAATGCAGTAAATCTCAGTTGAAATCTAGTGTGAGATTTGCCAAAATAGTTGCAAGTTCTTCCTTACCTGATGCAAAAGCAAGTTTTGAGATAACAAAACATGGAATAGAAGATGTGTAAACCTGTTTGTTTATAATTCCACAGTTGTGTATGAGCTCTTATTATCCATCAAGATCATATTGTCTTATCTTCAATGATTGTTTACAACTTGGACATCTTCCAGTTACCTTCACCATCTCTGCAAGATGTTTGTAATGACCTGGCTTACCACAGTTGAGACAGTAAATGAATGTATCACCAGAATCAATTGATTTACGGCAAACCACACAGTTGTCACTAATAGTTCCAGAAGCCATCAACAATGAATTAGGTATTTTCTCCTTAATAACAGCTTTTGGTTTATTAACCTCGGTTATTGCAGTATCAAGGAAATCATCCAACTCATTCTCTTTTACAGGTTTTACTCCATCAATATCAAATTTTTCCTCAGTAACCACAGTTTTCGTGGCTACGGGCTCTGTTTGACTATGAGTTTGCATTGTCTGTTGAGTTTGACTGGGTTGTGTGGATAATAATCCAGATGCCACTGCAATTGCCTCTGCTCTCTCATGAAAGCCAGCCTCTCTAAGTAATGCAATGGAGACATTTGGTTTTTTCAATCTATAATAGAATTCATTGACAAGATTGTCTAGAATAATATTGTAACGATTTGGTGCATTAATTTTAATCAGGCTGATAGTTTCTGCTGCTGCCTGTGGACCTTTGAATAATTTCATTTTAGCAGCTGTGAATACTTGATTTGCACGTAGATAAAGATCAGAAGCGTCATCAAAATTACCTCTGCTTACCTGTCGTTGTGCATCTCGTAGCAGAGCAGAATGATTTGGCTGAACAGTTCTATTTGGTGTGACAGCTCTGTTCGGTACATATCTTCCACGTTGATGATGTCTATTCTTTACCTTTTTATTTGGTTTTTTTGAGAATATATTGTACAGTACAAAACCGATTATTATAAGCAGTATTAATGTTGCGAATTCCATGTTTTATTTACCCCAACAACCTATTTAAATTGTCTCTATTGTGATAGAGACTTCTGAATATTTAAGGAATCAGAAATTTAAGTTAGAAAAAGATGATTAATACTTATTACTTTCAATAAATTACAATATTTTATCTTCCCATGAAAATTACGGTGATCCATTCATCATCAGTTCTGAGCAATGATTGGTCTACGCATTGATTTTGCAGTATGCACATTGGGCGGAATGATCTCTCAGTACACTCCCACATGTTACACAATGGCTAATTCCTCGCTTTTGCAGTGGTCCCTCCTGTTTTACCTTCTGAATAATTTTATGCAGTGTTTTTGCTGCATATGGGCTCATATCCTCATTATTAAGGGTTTTAGGCTCTCTATAATTCAGATTTAACTTATCTGAATTATTTACAATTTCTCGTTTGGCATCGTTGCTATAATTCATATTTGCAAAAACAGGTCTTGCAGTATCTCTTATTCTACTAGCATCTCTTATTCTACTTCTCTGTGGATTTATCTTTGCAGGTATTGCCAACGGGTAGGGTTTATCACTCTCCTCAAATATATTGTCTGGAACTGTACCCGGCGTTAGTTCATTAATTCTACCTCTGATCTTCATGAACACAGAGGATGCATTTTTGATCTCCTCTGGATATACAAGATAGCTATATATAAGAGGTAATATAATCAAAAATGAGGTAGGTACGTTCTGATACACTGCAATTCCTATAATGCTGATATACAATAACCTGTAGAATACATTTTTCATGGATACAATACCGTTGTAACTGTAAATGTTCCTGAAATTATTCGATACCTGGAATAATCCACTCATTAAAGAGTGAGCTCCAATACCAAATCCCATTGATTTGAGTTCTATATCTGAGAATTTAATATAGAAGAATGATGAGATCATAAAAAATATAGTAATTGAGAACAGTGATAATGTAAAATTTGTGAGTAGGCCAATGAATGCAATAATTATTGTATTGATTATTAACAACAGTACTGTGGATATAAAAGACTGTACCAATCCAAATTTGGTATAATTAATCTCCATATCAATCAAATCTGGTGCATAATTTTTGAATAGTATCTGTGATTTAGAATAGGACAGAATTATTGAGGTACCCAGTAATGGTATCAGAAAATAATTATTACTACCCGATATTAATGATTGTAACAAAAAAATGACTGCATATGCATATATTGCAAGTATCGCATTCAGTTTTATTTTACTCTCCAACGATTGAAATGGTTGTGGGAATTTATAATTTGTATCTGGAAGTACGTCCTTTGCTAACCTTCCAAGAAAAATCTCTGCACTTTTTACCTCGTCTGAATTCACGATATTATATTCAATCAGAGTGATATTTTATTTAGAATAATACTAGGATATTATTGTACAACATATACATTACAAAACTATTTGATGATATTCTTTTTTATCTGAATATTTAGTCAGCTAGATCTTGCCTAGACTGTTTCTGAACTGATCATCCTATGTTTATTTTTTTGTGGACAGATAAATAATTCAAAAAATTGCAATAATATAAGAAGTATTTTACTGAGACGTCTCATTCAATGTCTGTGTCTTCAATGCATCATATACCTTGACAAAACGATGAATGGCTGTGAATGTCACAAGTGCCAATATTACCCAAATTGTATAGATATAAACAACGGGACCAAACCAAACAGCAAATAATGCAGCAAAGAATAATGCAAACATTCTCTCAGCTCTTTCCATAATGCCGATACCTGCAAGCTCAATTCCCAATCCCTCTCCTCTTGCTCTTAAATAACTGATAGAGAATGAGAAAACAAGTAAACCCAACCCGAGATATTGGTGAAGATTAGAGAAACTAACAACTATGCCAACATATATGGCTGATTCTCCTAGTCTGTCTGCAACTGAATCCAAAAATGCACCTTCACTGGATGCATATCCACCGACTCTGGCAATACCACCATCCAACACATCTGCAAATCCACTTAATAATATGGCAATAGCTGCAATCATGTATTCATTGCTGGCAAATGCCCATCCTGCAAGTATAGAGAATCCAAGACCAAGAATTGTAATCATATTTGGATGTACTCCTATTTTAGCTAACAGTTCATATAGTGGCTTCATAATCTTTGTAAATGGCCCACGGAATTGGTTCATTACCATATTCTCTTTTTTATTTTTGAAATTCTTAAAGAATTCTATCTGATAGATCAGATTAGTACTTAGTTTATCAGTATAATGATCGATTGATCGACTGATTTCATTCAATTTAAATGATTAATCATAATTTTATTTTCACAATTATATCAAGTTTTAGGCAATAATTTTTATGAAGAATATGTTTAATAGAGATTGATGAGTTCAAAAAGAGAGAAAATGAGACAGAAAGCCCGCAAAAAATTGAATGTATCTACTCCGGATGATCTACCGGATGCATTACCCGAAGAGGAGAAGCCTCCATCTCTATACAATGGCTTTTTCTATATATTTGCAGGCACTACAATTTCTAGTTGGTTTATTGCATTCGGTCAAACACTGCTGGCACTCGCTATTGGCACACCATTTATTTTGATAGGTATGAAGAGAATGATGAAGGCTACCTCATATAAAAGTAGGAAAAGTAAATTAGCAGTTTGATTAGACAAGTAAATTAGCAACGCAGCTAAAAGTGGTATAAATTAATTACCTCTTGGAATATCTATTTTAAAGATAGATAGATATATGATTTAATGACCAAATTAATTGATCTGAGAAGTGATACAGTGACTAAGCCCACTGATGCGATGAAGGAAGCAGCAATCAAATCAGAGCTGGGAGACGATGTATTTGGGGATGATCCCACTGTGAATGAGCTTGAGAGATATGCAGCAGATCTGGTTGGGATGGAATCTGCAATTTTTGTTAGTAGTGGTACTCAAGGTAATCTGGCTGCAATTCTTGCACATACAAGAACTGGTGATGAGGTATTACTTGAGAATGAATCTCATATTTATCACTATGAAGTGGGGGGGATGTCCTCTATTGGAGGTGTTATACCCCGAGCAATTCCATCTCAGAAAGGGTATATCCCAGATCTTAATGAGTACATACGTGGGGAGAATATACACTATGCACCCACAACATTGTTTTGCATTGAGAATACACACAGTCGAAATGGTGGATATGCATTATCTGTGGAGCAAGTGGCGAATATGAGTAAAATAGCTCATGATAACAACTTCAAAGTACATATGGATGGTGCTCGTATATTCAATGCAGTGGTCTATCATAATACTGATGTGAGAGAATACACAAAACTAGTTGATTCTATGCAATTTTGCTTATCCAAGGGATTGAGTGCTCCTGTTGGGTCCATGGTCGCAGGAGATAAGGAATTTATTGATATTGTGAGACGTAAGAGGAAGATGCTAGGTGGAGGCATGAGGCAGGTTGGAATAATTGCAGGGCCTGCACTGGTTGCTTTGCGAGATATGCGTGATAGATTGAAAATTGACCATGATAATGCATCAATATTGGCAGATGGATTGAGAAAAATGGGTGTCAAGGTATTTGAGAACCATACAAATATTGTTGTATGCGATGTCTCCAGTATTGGTTTGAGCTCATCAGAAGCAATAGATAGATTGGATAAATTCGGAATACTTATAGTTCCATTTTCTAATATACTGGTTAGATTTACCACACATAGACATATCAGCGCTGAAGATATTCAAACAACCCTTGATAGAATAGAGAAAGAATGGTTTGTATCCTAAATTAATACTTTCTTTAACTAAGTTCTCATAATCTTTTAAAATTGTTATTCTTTTCAAAAATTATAGAAAGGAAGATAATAAAATTGGTATCAGTATCGTTTAAACTTAGATTCAGTATCCTGGCAATAATCGTTATATTTGGGCTTACAATGAATTACCTGTTAGTTCAAGATAGTCTAAAGATGATTGACGAGGTAAGAAATGACAGCAATATATATCAAGAGAATGATTTGAAGATAAGTAAAGGAATCAATGAATTTGATACAACTATCTATAATTTTCTCGCAAATGAGTTGGAATTATTGTTGGTTCATTATATTTTTGCTCCAGATATAAATATTGAGGATACAAATTTCGATCTGGTGTATCGTTCTCTAGAGATAAGCCCTCAAGAGCTCACAGATCTTCTTGCTGATAGAGACAGTTCAAATTACAGTATTAATGTCGAGCCAGTTGGTGTTTACAATTACATTGGCTTCAATGAGACCTTGCTAAATGCAACAAACAACATTATCACAAAAGAGGATGGTAAAAATGTATATCAGAACTATGTAGAGATGTCAACACTTGTTGAGACTGCATTTCAAAATTTTGACAAGGTTGCATCAGATCTTAGAAAACAACACAATGAAGCATCGCAAACATTTTTCAATAATGCAGAACAAATTGGAAACACAAATTCAGGATATTATGGTAATATTACAAGTGAATATAACAAGACAAGATTTAATCTTATTGCATCTGCAAATGATACCTATAATTTTGATATGATGTTGAAATATGAGAGCTTGTATTCATCAGTTACGGATATTATAAGCGCATGGGCTGCTGCCGAGATAACCGGTTTTGGTGTCAATGAGACAAATCCTGATTTCATCTCAGATGTGATAGCTAATTTTCATACCACTATTTTTGATGCAGAGGATAAATTTAATGAATCATCATTTGCGATAACAACTACTAGTAATCTTAGACAGGAAGAGCTTGATACATTCAATGCTATCAACTACACAGTTATGAATGAATTATTACCCGCAATTCATTCTATTGCATTTGCAATGGATGATCTGTACGCTATCTCTCTTGATCTGCACAGTTTATTGAAAGATGATCTCACTCCACTACTGGATGAATTCTCACGATACAGTTCTTTGATCAAGACATTCTTTGGTGAGGAACAGAGGAATTTTGCAAATGCACTGGAGGATATATTTAATCAGTTTGATAGAAATATCAGTGATAGATTGATTTCAGGTATTATATTCACAAGTTTACTGATAATTTCAATATTAATGGTAACTATAATCACTATGTTATTGAATTTCAGAAAACTCGAGAGCAAATTCAAATTGGTTGCGAAAGGTAATCTTGATCTGAATATTTCAATGAAATATGCTAATACCGAGTTTGGAAGTCTGGAACACAATTTTGATGAGGTGGTACAACAACTCAGAGGTGCATTGAGTACAATTAGAATAACTTCTGAGAGATTGAGTGGTATCGCAGAAGAACTTGCAGCAGGTAGTGAAGAGGCTTCTGCATCTATTCGAGAAGTATCTGATACAATGAGAGAATTCTCCGGTGGAGCATCAGAGCAGAATATTATGCTTAGCAGAGTTACTGAGAAATTACAGGAACATCTAGATGATGTTGACAGATCAAATGCAAGAATTGGTGAAACATCAAAATTCGTGTTGAAAGTTGCCAAAAGAACTAATATACTTGGTCTGAATGCATCCATTGAGGCAGCAAAAGCTGGTAGATATGGTAGAGGTTTCAATGTGGTGGCAGAAGAGGTAAGAGATCTATCTGAGACTACAAAGGGTTCTGCAAATCAGATTGCAGAGATAATTGATGATGTACAGCATTCTATCTCACGTGCAGTTGAGGATATACTCAGAGAAGTCAATATTGTCAAGGAAGTGGCAGAGAATACAGCTGCGGGTAGTGAGGAGGTATCAGCTGCTACTCTGGAGCAGGTGACTATGTTAGATGAGATTTCAGAGACCTCTGCAGAGTTAGCCCATCTATCACAGGATATGAATAACCTTATACAGAAATTCATTATTTGATGCATATAAAATTCAATTAGAACAATATTAATTAGAACAATATTATACATGAATTCAATTAGAACAATAATTATACAGATTATACAGGTAGAATAATCTTACATGAGTTCAATTAGAATAATCTTACATGAGTTCAATTTGAACAATAATTATACCGGTAGAATAATAATTACAGAACCAATGAACTAGATTGAAATATTTAGTATTTCCAATTCTTATTTGCTTCTTTCAATTCCTTGGGTGTATCAACTGCTTCCCAGAAATATCCATCCTCTGCATGCACTGCTCCAAAACTACCCCTGTTTGCCATTTCCACAAAAATAGTATCCTCCATCTGTCCTTTATCCGGAAATTCTTTGAGTATCTCTGATTTAACTATATCAATTCCTGCATGAATAAATACTGGTAACATAGGTTTCTCAACAAATTTGCTGATCAATTTATTATCCACCTCAACAACTCCAAATCTAGATCTCAGCTTTACCAGTAACATGGTTCCATCAACATCCTCTTCTAGATGCTGAGAAATCATTTTATCTCCGGGTATATCTGTTAACAGATCTCCATTCATAATGAAACAGTTATCTCCTGTTATATACTGTGATGCCAGCTTAACAGCACCTCCAGAGCCCAATTTCTCCTTTTCTATACTGTACAGTATTTCAATTTTTTTACCACCAATCTCAATGTGTTCCCCAAAATATTCTATTATGTTCTCTGCCAGATGTCCAAGAGCTAATATCACTTTAGATACACCATTATCTCCTAACCATTTAATACACCAGTATAACAATGGTTTATCATTCACCATAGCCAATCCTTTTGGATATTTACTCATAGTTGCACCCTGCATTCTAGATCCAACGCCACCGGAAAGTATAATTGCCTCTTCTATCATTCTTAACCATTTAATTATAAATAATAGATAATCTTTGGTATATTTCTCAATTAACTTGTATCCATTTTTGTATATAATAATAAGTTTGAGTATAAACTAATCTAATGCCACATCAAGTATCTTGCTTCCCATGAACCTCAATCCATGGATCCCACGTATCTCACGATCAAAAAATGGGATCTCAGTAATATTGTAGTTCATGAATAATTGTCTGAGATATTTAAGATTATCTTCCTGACCTCTTGATCTGACTGAACAGAATTTACAATCATTGTTCTCAGGAATGATCTGATTAATCAGAACCTCCTTTACACTGATCTCCTCCAACTTTAATGCCTCTGCAAGCCTTTCACTCTCATTTGCTGCCATTATTGTTGGAATGGTGGCAATCATAAATTCAGTGGTCTCTTCATTGGTAAACAGAGCTTTTACCTTACCCATGTTCTCCTTCAGCTTCTCCATCACCTCTAGTGAATTATCTCGCTGTGGTGTTGCGCCAAACATACTCTTGAATGCATTACCTATATTTGACATCTTAATTTTCAATTTCAACAACTTACCAATGAAACTATCAAGAAAATCAGGTAATGATAACAATCTTAGTGTATGACCAGTGGGTGCTGTATCAAATATAATCCTCTTGAATTCCATGAACTCCTCCTGTTCTATTATCTGTACAACTTTTGCAAGTGCCATCGCCTCATCGACACCTGGTGGCATTGTCTCAAATAAATTACCCATATCATCCATGCCCATTCCCATGGAACTAAGACTACTCATTAGATCAACTTCCAGCTTCTCATCCTCTTCAAGTCCAGATATTGCCCTGATATCATCACCTATGTTATCAACTGCAATCTCCATACCATACAGATTATCAATACCCTCAATTTTTATTATTTCACCACCTGAGAGATCCTGATCTATAGAGTCAGATAGTGAATGTGCTGGATCTGTTGAGATAATCAATGTTTTCTGCCCTTTTGAAGCGAAGGTAACTGCCAGGGAGGCTGATATCGAGGTCTTACCAACTCCACCCTTACCACCTACAATTATGAATCTTCTTGATAAATTATCGATTAAATTATTTATTACCATATTAATCACTTGTTTTTGTATTTATATAAAAGTCTGATTGCAATTGGAATTAATACAAAAATTGCGGCCATCAGAAAGATATCATTCCAATATTCAGATAGTTCTTTTTTAACCTCCTCAGTAATGATTAATAGTGGGATATATGATGATTTTGCCATGAACTGAGTACTGTTGATGTCTACATAATTGACAACAGTGGGCTCTATGGTATAATTTCCATCATTAATTAATTTCATAGTATACTGATAGTAAATTGAACTACCTGCTGCAATTTTGGTGAATATATATTCATCATATCCAACAAATTCTGTGATAGACCAGTTACTGAAAATAGGTTCATCGATAGTTAGATTAAAGGCATCATAATCTGACCAGTTAGTGATGTTTACAAATACTGTTATTTCTGCTCCAAGAGTGATCTCATCATCAGATGCCCATTTCAGTACTTGGAGTACAGCTGCACCATCTTGTGGTGGTTCTCCATATATTCCACCGATTGCTGCACCTGTACTATTTACAATGATTAGACTTACAATTGCAATAAATAAGAATTTTATATATAGTCGTTTCATTTGAATACAAACGATTTGGAAATTAGCTTAATATAATCTTGTTGAAAATGAACTTGAATAATTAAAAAAAAAATTATATTCTAATTACATTTGATATTTTTCAATTTTTTAATAATTTGGAATTTCAAAAAGGTATTTTTGTTATTTTATTATGCAAATGTAACTGATAGAGTTTCTGTGGTTTGTGAATCTGATCCATCAGCAAAGAATGTGAATGTGATGGTGTATGTTCCTGCTGTTATTCCACTGAAAGTTAACGTGACAGGATTTGATCCTTTTACAAGATCAATTTTACTAGCTCCTGCTGTTTCATTTGCATTTGTATTTTGAATTGATGCTTCTTGTAATACTCCTGCTGTTGATACTGTGATCTTACCAATCCATGTACTTGCTGTTGCATTAGTTGATGTTGATGTTGTCTCTGCAACAAATGATGTAGTTCCTGTTCCTAGTAGATCACCTGTTATTACCCAAATAATTGCTGCTGCTGCAACAGTTAGTGCAATCAATAGTACGACTGCGATAACTGGTGAAACTGCTCTTTTTTTACCTAA
>JAJRQD010000057.1 GCA_024280435.1 archaeon
GTTAAATAATTTTCAACATCCCATCTTCTCAGCGTTGAGACACTGACACCTGCTAATTTTTACACTTGACCAATACTTATGTACATACAATATATTGGAGGATCAACTATTAAAATATTGGGAATTCAGATCATATGGATGGTTTTATATCATATTTTGCTTTCTGCTGATCACAGTAATAATATTTTTGTTATCAATTTAGCAATCCGTATTCCAATTCATTCTCGATTTTTATGCGGTAATAATTTGCCATATCAATGCTATCCCACAGGTGCAGTATATTTTTATTGATAACTCTGTTTTTCAGATCCTCGGATGCTTTTTTTATGCAATCTATGCATGTACCAATATAGTCATCCTCAGAGATATGTTCACATCTGTTCTGTGCCATCTCAATTATATTGGTACCTTTTGAGAAATCAAAATTTATTATATGTGTACAGTTATCCGCCTCACAGTCAACACATATTGGTGGTCTTTTTGATAGGTCCATGGGTGGATCACTCCAGTATTCATTCCTGATGACTTTTTGAATAGTTTGGATGAGTTTTTTCTCTTTGTTGATATTAATTCTCAGTTCGGGTTCGATTTTATCGATATTTGCAATCTGATCTAGTACATCGAATAATAGTTCCTCATCAATATCATCTAGATCATCCTCAATAACATCCTCATTGAATATCAGATCATCCTCAAGTTCATCTAGTATGAAGTCTGCAAAATTGTCGGTAATATTTTTAATATCTTTATCTTTGTTCATATAATAGTATAGAACAATTAACTATTTTAACTCAGTGAGAGGGGGTTGACCGAAAGTATTCATGGACTATATCAAAAAATATGTATTTACATACGATGGTTCTGCATATATCTGAGTGATAACAACCGAAAGTATTCTGATAAATTACTAAATATTTCAAATAATACATGCGATGGCTCTGCATATATCTGAGAGATAACAACCGAAAGTATTCTGATAAATTACTAAATTTTTCAAATAATAATACATACGATTAAAACAAATCATTAATTCAATTAATCATATGGTATGGAAAGAAAAAACAACCAAAGAAATGCGTGTTGCACCAGAATATGCCGAGCTGATCAAAAAAAGTATATATTACAACTCAGAAGGAGAATTAGCAGATGCATCTGTGAGATACCGACTTGAATATATCATCATATACAGTACTATGTGGCTATTCGTCATACTAATCATGAATTCACTGATTAATCTAAGCAAATTATCCAATGCGACAAAAAATACAACCATAATAATAATTGCAATCATCTCCTACACAGTCATGATGTATTATCTATACAGATGGGGATGGAAGAACTATTCCGAGGCATGGTATTCATTTGATCATGATGATGAGATATTCACAGTGGTTAGAAAAGAGAAGGGACAATGGGAGATACTAGAGGTACCATACGAGGAAATACATGAGATCAGCTACTCTGATGGACCAAATGGTAAGGCAATCATCAAAGCAGCTGAATTCGAATTCCATACCAACCGTGCCAATGATAAACGTGATTCATCAATCACCGAGATGTGGGCTGATCTATCACATATCAATACCAAGATGAGTTCATGGCCATATTACCTTGAATGTCCCGTATGCAAACGCAGATTCGGTAATCACACCGGTACCGCAACCTGCCCTGACGATAAAGATGTAATACTGCTGGATACCGAGGTAAAGGGCAGAATCGATCCAGAATCTATGAACAAGCAGGATCTAGATCGGGTATAGTAATTGCAATATTTTTGAAACTATATCCACATCCAATACAATAATAATAAAGCAAATACTGAATATTTAGAATTATGAACTCAGTACTTGACAAAATAAATACACTGTGGAACAGTGATAGCGGAGAACTTGCAAAAATACTTGATGAATTAATTGTATTGCTGAGACAGGCAGAACAGAGAGGTGAGAAACTACCCGTGGAACTGAAACGCGATATTATAATACAGGCAAATTATTCAAATGGATTTGGCTCACAGATTAGTGATGCAGGCTTTATCATCAAATTTCTTGATGAACTATATACAAGCAACAAAGATAAGCAATTTTACAGATACACTGCACTGGCATCCTCAGCCATACTAAGCTCATTATCCCTTGATGAACAGAACAATACCCGGCATACCGCATCCCTACTAGATATCGATACAAACAGCAGCAGATCCGCACTGATAAGACATTTTGTATACAATAATATCAAATACCTGAATGGAGAGAGGAGCCAGTGGTGGTATGAGAATATTTCTTTCTCAATAATATTCATGTCAATAATAAAAATTATTGGTGGTTGGAATGAGACAGATGAACAACAATTCAACAATCTGATAGGAATAATCAGCAAAGATGATCAGCAGACATCTGAATTTATTGATTGGAAATCATCATGGGTTGAGAAAAACGATTATTTCAGGTTCAATAGCCTGCTGATCACAGATAAACATGCATCTGAGGATTTATTAATGGAAATGTTTCAAAAAATATGCGAATAAGGTGTGGCAAATGGAGAGAATGTGTGAGGGAATACTGATATTTCCAGATAAAACTGAAGTTGCTGCCAGATGTGTATTGAAATACAATCGCAAGAGATTCTACAGAGCTCGTGCAAGAATATTA
>JAJRQD010000058.1 GCA_024280435.1 archaeon
TCTGAACCGGTATCCGTTGATTTATCTGAAATTACTAATAAAATTGATGAGTTGTTCACCAAGATGAATGCTATGGATGAAAGAATGAATACTATTGAGAATAGATTTGGAAAACTGGCCCAGATAGTTAACCAATTACTGGCAAAACAACAATAAATCTGTTTATTTTTGCACAATCCCCTCACAGTTTACTTGATTTCTGAAAAACAATAAATAATCTGATTATAAGCTACTGATAATGATTATTTAAATTGTAATTAATAATCCACTATATCTGTTGGATTAGAATATCAAATGAAATATATTAATAAAAGCTATAATACACGAATTAGCCCATAATTGGTATTTGATTCAATTTTTTAATAATATTATATGATTCATCATCGATCTTATGCTTGAAGTTCTCATAATTTATTTTAGAGCTTTTATTGGTGATCTTCAATTCATGCATATGCAACATAAAAGGCGATCGTACAAAGCTCCTACCGCTTACACTGAAGAATTCAGTCATTGTTTTTCTGAATATTCTTGAAAGTGCCTCATTAATCTCACCACTGGAGATATTTATTTTCTGTGATTGGAAATATAATTCATCAATCATTCGCACAAATTTCGGCTTGGAAAATTCAGATCCATTAGTTAATTTTAATAGTTCTAATAATAAAGTTGATCCAACCTGACCTGCTTTAGAATCCAGATAGAATATAATTCTTCTCTGTTTTTTAAACTTCTGGTTTGATCTGATCACACGATCTACACTCACAAATTGACCTGCTGCAACTACCACAATCAGTGCACCAATCAAAGGCCCGTCTTCTATTCCTTCTCTCAGTACATCATCGATTAATAAACGCCTACCTGAAGCATGTTGGTAAACATCCTGTGAGTTTCTATGTGATCTTGCAATAGTGTGCCTAATTTCCTTTTCCAGTCTTCTTAGGGCTTCTATTTCGTGTATTTTAATTCCTCCAAAGAGTTATTTTACGAACTACATTGACGTCTATCTGTATTTCGTATATATGATAATTGTTTGGAACCTTTATAAAAGCTCTTGATATACAAAAGTTTCAAATATAAAAAAATATAAATTATTTTTATTAATTTCTGAAATTTAACAAATTTATTCTTTTTTTCGTATTTTGAGTAATTTGACAAATTTGAGGTTAATTGGTTTATAAAGTGATGATATTGTAGTATATCATTTTTTCTCAATTCGTTACATCGTACAAATATGTAATTATTCGAATTTAGCCTGAGTAATCATTCACCTGTTAATAATCTAGAACCCAGATAATGTGGTAAACTACATTGATGTACCTTACCAATTACCTTGGATATATCATACTCTACTCTTATTAACTCATTCTCTCTCTTCTCAAGATCAATAATCGCATAGGCTGCTCTGAAATCCTTGTCTCGTGGTTGTCCCACAGACCCTGGATTGACATACATCTTGCCATCATATGTGAGTTCTCCTTGAATATGGGTATGCCCAACAAGTAGATAGTCTGTATCAACCATATCCAGTGCATTGATAATAGATTGTTTGAATATCTCAGTTGTAATTCCATATATATATCCAAATATTGTCAGTGGATCGCCATGCACAAGTGTCAAAGTTGCATAAGGAGTGGTCAATTCAACTTTCATTGGTAAGGATTTAATATAGTCTGTTTCATCTTTGCTAACAACTCCTTTGTTGTGATCAAGTGCAGCCTGTGCACCCTCTTGTAATGTTGTGTACAGTAACTTCTCTGGCTCGACCAATGCAAAGTCATGATTTCCCATCACACATACATCAGTAATTTTTTTTGTTAGTTGTACAACTTCAACTGGATCTGTGTAGTAACCAACAAGATCTCCAAGACAAACTATTGCATCATATTCTCTTGTCTGGATATCCTCCCATACAGCTTTGAATGCCTCATAATTACTATGTTGATCTGAGAAAACCACAATTCTCTTTGCATCCAGGCTAATTTTAGTAGTGGCAAACATATCTTTTACCTCATCAACAGAGGTACCGCTCTCTTCAAGAATAGATTCAGAGGTCACAACTTTAGTCTGTTTATCTCTCTCTTCCTGTGATATTTGGAGGTCGTTATCTTGGGTATCACTCACTATTTTCTACCTTATTTTAATTTTATAAATACATTATCTCTTTTTAATTTGCTCATTAGTAATATTCAAATATATAAGCACAGTCATTTTTTTTTCACTCCGTATCATCATCTGGGGAAATATACTTGGAGAAGAATACCAATAGAGATAAAAGAACTAATGACATACCTGAAATAATATACTGCTCAAATATATTATCTCCGCCTCCGAATGAATAGATTATCTGCCAGATTATAATATCTATAATAATGCTACCCGCTGTTATCAAGATCACTAATTTTGATATGCTAATCAAAGTCTCTTGCAATTTTTCTATGTTTATCAACTTCTTAAGTGGTAATAACTCAAATTCAGTACCTATTGATCTCTTCTTCATTTTATTGAATAAATCACTTGCTTCCCTTGTTTCTGCTTTCACACTCTGGCCTGGTGCTATTAATGGAGTATAGGGTTGGAATATGATTAAAAATTGATATGCAAGTATGCTTATCCATGCTATCTCAAAAAACCAAAATGCAGTTGTTAATTTCCCTTGAATAATTTTTCCAGGATTTGCAACAACATCTTCATTCATATAATCATACACATGTGCAATTATTACAAACATAATGAATACAGGTGATCTTGATTTATCCTCAGACAAGTATCTCATCATTATCAAAATTAAAATGGATAGTATTGTGAATATCTGACTGATATCAAGTAGTACTTGTATTGCAAAACTAGTTCCTAATAATGCAAGTGTGTAATCTTTATTAAAACCTTTAAGTGGTTTATTCCCATTTGTAGTGGAGAACCTGTATCCGAGATCATAGTAAAGGTTTTCCTCTCTATATACTGCTCTGGATCGGTATCTTTCTGGATTACTCATATTATCGCACCTGCCATTTTTTACCGAAGAAAGAGAATAAAGCCCGATCCAATGTACGTACAATATTATCTTCTGGACCTTTTAAATACCCAAAAGCTGCTGAATATTTAGATAATTTCTTTTTCATCTCAATACCTCTGAATATATTATCCTGATGCACTCCACGGCCAATCACATTTCCAAGTAATACTCCAAAATTATCTGCTGTGTAATCAATTGCTGCATCAGTAACCTCTTTCTCATATGAGAAGGAATAACCCCATATATCTATGAATATAACATGGTTCTGTCTTCCTCGGATCTCTCTGATTGTCTCCTCAATCATACTGATATCATTCTCAAGATCTCCAATAATAATCACCAGATCTCCTGTTTTACCCTTTTTACTTATCCATTTTGAGAATATTTTGTAATCCACAAATACATCTTTTGGCACCATATCATATATCTGTGCCCATATATGCATTTTCTTACGGTTCGATGTGGCAGGTTTGAATTCCTTAACAATATCCTCCTCAAATATTACAATACTACAGGGATGATTGGAATTAACTATTCCCTCAAAAATATCCAATGTTAATCCCATCATAAAATCGAATTTAGCACCTCTAGTGGTGGTTCCTGCTGCCAAGCCGATTATCACCTCTAGTCTCTTCTCCTCCTCATACTCTCTGGAGATCAATTTGTTGTTCTTGGCAGTTGCCGCCCAATCCACGATTTTTGATGGATCTCCTCTGATATAATCTCTTAATGTATGAAAATCATTACCAAATCCCTTCCATCTGGTTGCAAATAATCCTATCATCTTGGTAAATACACGCCTGCTCTCTGATTTTGCTACTCTGTATCCAAGTCTTTTGGGATATACTCTCATATTCATCTCTTCAATTCTGAAAATCTCCTGTTCGTACAATAGGAATGGATCCCCAATATTCAATGTTATTGGACCCAGAGTATGAGAACCTCTACTTGTTGGTAATACTGGAATTGTAATTGGTATCATACTATTTCCATCTATACTGAAAATATATGTATCTGGTCTATCGACGAAATACATGGTTGCAGGGATCTCTATCTTGATTTTAACAAGTGGGATCTCATTTCCAGTCTTATTAATTACCTCGATTCTTAAAATATCTACCTCTCCTCTGTAAAGTATCCCATGTCTGAATTTTACATTTAATGACAGGCTAGGAGTTTCATGGTTTCTGACCATTATTGGATATGAGAGTATATATGCAATACCAAAGGTTGAAAATAATATCAAGGTTGGTGACCTTAGTACAACTGAAAGGGATGCAATGACTATTATCAATGCTAGTATTATCTGACCACGAGAATTTAGTTTTACCTTCATTTGATACAACTCAGATTGATACAGTACTTTCGCTCAATAATGTGTTGATAATATCTGAGATATTTATTCTATCCAGCTCTGCCTCATGTGATAATCCAATTCTATGATTCAATACCTCAAAAGCAACTGTTTTCACATCATCTGGTTGTACATAATCTCTTCCATTAATAGCTGCATTAGCTTTACCCAGTGACATGAGTGCAATACTGGCTCTTGGAGATGCTGGGATCTCCACATTTGGATTATCTCTGGTCTTGTGAACTATATCCACAATATAATTTAATACCTCCTCAGTGGCCTTGACCTCATGTATTTTTTTCTGTATCGCTATAATAGTTTCTGCATCAAGAAGCTCATCAACACTCATGGTCTCTCCAGTATCTTTTAATCTGAGCATTGCTTTCTCTACCTCCTTTGATGGCAAGTCAATTAAAATTCTTATCAAGAACCTATCTATCTGTGCTTCTGGTAAATTATATGTACCTGCCTGTTCTAATGGATTCTGTGTGGCTATTACAAGAAATGGATTTGGTAATGATCTTGCAACACCCTCCACAGTTACCTGCCTTTCCTGCATTGCTTCTAAAAGTGCAGCCTGTGTCTTTGGTGGCGATCTGTTTATCTCATCTGTCAGTAAGAAATTGGTGAATACGGGTCCCTCCAAATATTCAAATTCCAGTGTTTTCTGATTGAAAACATTCACACCTGTTATATCTGATGGCATAAGATCGGGTGTGAATTGTATTCTTCCGAATCCAACACCAAGTATCTCTGCCAGGGTATTTGCAGCCAACGTTTTTGCAATTCCAGGATTTCCCTCCAAAATTACATGGCCATCTGCATATAACACTCTAATTATGCTTCTCATATAGTCCTCATAGCCTACAAGTCTTTTACCCGTTTCTTTGATCAGACGATCTGTTATATCTTTGATTTCTGTGAATTCCAAATTAATTACCTCTATGAATTACATCAGATACAATATTGTTTATTAAATAAACCAATTTTTTATCTGATATTGATTGATTTGAATTTTTTATAACCATTTTTGTGTATTCTCCTCTACATATTCTCTAAGTTCGTTATGGATCTGTAACAGTTTGTCAAATGTCATGGCTTCATTAAGATGTTGAATATCAAATTTTATTCTAAGTTCTTCTAGAAAATCATCTGCTTTTCCAGTAGACCTGATTTTCTTGATGAGATTTGCATTTGCAATCTGTATGAAGCGATCATCCATAACTTTGTACAAAAGATATTGCTCAGAGATTGCTTTCTCTGCACTTGATGGGTGTGATATGAATAGGTCATTATCCTGTCTCTGTAGATTGATATCCCTGTTTCTTCTGAATCTTTTTTTGTTCTTTGATTTGACCTTATTATAGGTATATCCTAGAGTTACCATAGATAGTAACACTGTTACCTCAATTGTATTCCACAGACCTACCCACGTACCTGCAAGTATATTGAATATACCTGTCGCAGAGGTAAGTGACATTTCCTGATGACTCTCATCAAATACAATTGATGTTTTACCATATGTATTCATCAATGTTGTCATTACCACAAGTGTCCAGAAAGCATTTGCCAGCAATATCTCGCCATCTCCAAAAGGAACTGTTTTCTGCCAGTATTGATTGAGGGGTATTGAGGAATCACCTACCACAACCAAAGTTCCATTACCAACGAATTTGAATAAGCCAAGAGGGAAGCCAATTGGTGATAATAGATCTCCTGCTTCCATCACATTATTATTGTTAATATCAATAAATGTCGATGGAAATGTCATCAGAATTGGAATGGATTGACCTGTTGAGAAGCCTACAAGATCAATTATGGCTACTGCCTCACTGGCTAGCAATGCCAATTGCCCCATCCCCTCAACTAACTGTGTAATTAAAATATCTTGAACAAACATCTGACTTGGTCTATTAATATGAAATGGTTCATAAATATCCCTTAACATGCCTGGCATGAAGGTTACACCCATTTTACTGGCTATCTGCTTTGCAGGTCCAAAATCCTCAAAAATAAATAGCATACCCCCGTCATTCACAAATTTTTCATATGCATTTATCTCTGCACTGGTGTATTTTCTATCCGAGCCAATAATCACAATCACCTCTATATCTTTCTGTGTATTCAGAATGATCGGAGAGATTAACATTCTTGATATATTGTAATCAAATTTATCAAGAGATTCTTTCAATAATGATGCACCCAGATCAGATTCATTGTATATTGAATGAATCGGTGTGTATGGAGTGGCTGAGAATGCAATTATACTGCTAACAATAAGTATGAGAACTATCCATCCCCGAAGGTTCTTATATTTCATCCCTATCTATCTCCTCGTGCTTTGTAACTAGATTGATCAGATGGTCGATAAATGCCATTGCATCGCTTTTAATCATTTTCCTTCTACCAAATCTGGTCATATAGAACAGATCTACAATTTCCTCCAGTCTAGCATTATCTATCTCACCAGTTTCAAACTGATGTTTAGCATGCTCTAGAGGAGTAATATCCCTAGTTCTTTGCAGTTTGCTGAATGATGCAAAAGCATCATCAAGATCATGATATCCCTGTACAATCGTTTCAGAGGGGCCTTCCTCATCAATTCTCACATACGATCTGAGTACAATCTCATCTATGTGATCCTTGAATCTAACTAGTTTTTTGAGCCTTTCCTTCTTCTTTATTGCCTCCTCATCTATTTTTGGTGCTCTGATAAAGAATTCACTTGTTTTGTTCTCCTCTTCATCCTCATGTTCCAACTTATATATTAAATCAGGTAGTAGTTTTTTGTTAATATACAGCAAAGAAACCAATAAGAATACAAACACAATACCTTCTTTTGTCAGATTAATATCAAGATCAACATTTAGTATATTTATATTCAGTGAGAAATTGCCAAAAATATCAATTTTAGGGAGGTTTCGTGCCTTGTTCTCTCTATCTGGAAGTGTAAAATCAAAACCATTGGAACCATTTTGATCAACTGAGGGAGTGGGAATATCAGTCTGTCCTGGTAATGTGGGATTAGGGCCTGTACCCGGGCTAAAAGTTGGTGGTTCCCAACCGGGTAGACTAACAGTGGGGAAACCAGCTGATGGGAAGCTGAATTCTGGAAATTCTCCTGAGAATACTGGATCCGAGAAATTAAATCCTCCTCCCCAGTCATCTGGGTTGAATAAATCACTATCAAAAAATTCAGATGGTGGATCTAAAGTTGGGAAATTGGTAAGATCTCCTGTGAGATTGTATCCCGTACCATTTTGATTTGGTAAACTAAACTCACCTGGTCTTTCCTGTATATCCACCTCATCCTCTTTTGCATTGAAATTATCGGTTCTTGATGCTCCAATTGACATATATGCAATAGTACCTATTAGGATGACCATCAGTAGAATCACTATTTTCCTTCTATCAAGTTTACTGTGTCTAATAAAATGCAGTATTTCTAATCTTCTCATTTAACCAGCTCCGAAATATATACCAATTTTGTATCCTATCCATGCAATCAGGGACAGTGGAATGGCAATAAATGCAAAGATAAATGCAACTCCAATCAATACGATAAAATTGCCGAAAATTTCACTAACAGTTCCATATTCTGATGAATTAATTGAGATCATACCTGTTATAAAGGTAATTGAAATTGTGATTGAGAACGCAAGTATCACACTATATTTAGGACCTTTTTTACCCTCGACACCGTATACTATTGATGCAATGAATCCTCCAGTGAAAAATCCAAGTATGAAATATGAAATTATTGAGAATGGGTCAAATATTATTGTCGCAAATAAAAATATAAGCAAATTAATAATACCTGATAAACCCGTTCCTTGAAATGCATCAAATTCAAACAATCCAAGACTTAGTGGCAAAAAGATTGCATGCAAGGTTAAACCAGTACCAAATCCAATGGAGAGTATCAATGATCCAGATGATATTGAAATTGATTTATTAGGGTCTGTTTTGAATCGTTGAACTTTGTAATTATTTGCAAAACCTTTTTCATCTTGAATTGTATCTATCATCTAACATCAATCCTGTTTTTCAATGCCAATTTTGGATTAAATGGATTAATTGGTCTGAAACTAAGTAGTAGCTTGAAATTTGCCTTAATACTAGTGCTGAAAAAGAATGCAGATATGGCAAAAACCAGTATTCTTGTTATAACTTTGCTATCTGACGCACTGAATAAATCACTTATACTTTTAAAAAAGTATACTGTGAATATAGTCTGCATTAATATAGACCCACCGATAATTGCATATCTGTTTGCAATTAGGCCCAATGATCGGGTATTCTCTTTTGAGGTGGTAATCATGAGTCCAATAAGTCCTGTTAGTGCCATTATCATTACTGCTAGTTTTACTGCTCCAATTCTCAAAGTAAAATAGACATAGTATTGATCATCTAGTGAATATTTTTCTAACAAAATAGATATAACTACACTGATAAGTGATACTATTTGAAAGATGATCAAAGGTATGATTATTGCAATTAAAAATCTAGAATAAGCCATACTTCTGACATATCCTTCAGATCCTGGTGATCTGAGTGCCTTGTCAATTATATTTACCCTATCTCTGTTACATGTTGCACATTTTTTCCACAATGGATTCACAGGAGATCCACAGTACTCACATGTGAGAGAGATTGTGAACCCACAGATGTTATCACAACTGCCATCACAATTATCAATATCGCAATTATAATGCTTGTTACATTTCAGGGAAAGCTCATCCCATACTTGTTTACATCTTGAACAGGTTGCATAACTTATTTTTTTCTTTTTCTTTGATATGTATGGAAGTGATCTTATTTCATCTGTTCTGCAACTCATACATTCATCATTGTAAAGTAATAAATTGCAGTATTTGCAGGTTTTACCTCCTATTTGATATTTTCTGACCATTAGATAGAATAAGAATGGAAGAATAATCAATAATGTGGTATCATATAGTAACCAATCAGAGGTATAAAGCACATTTGTTGAATTATATCTGATATAGGCAAAATAGGATATCACTAGAACGAAGAATATTATATCTCTGGTCCATTTTTTCAACATAGGTCTTTCAGGACGTCTATACATGCCATCTTTTATCAAATACGGTATCATTTTAGATCCATAGGCAGTTGCGAATAATATCGATATGTACATAATCAGGATAAAGGTAAATGAACCATCTGTCACTGCTTCAATACTTAATCTTGCATGTACTTCGGGTGGTGAGACAAGTATGCTTCCCATCCATAAAAGCCATATTGAAGTGAATATACCGATAAATGAATAGCTAATCAGTGTTACCACCTGTATTGGACTGGATATGAATGTGTATCTCTTTCCAGTATCATGCTCTTCAGCTCTTACTCTATAAAAAGCTGCAACAATAAACATGTTTATTATTAAGGTGGCTACAACAATTGCTAGGATACTACTTATTTTGATACTGTAAAAGTATCTTACACCTAGTATTCTCGAATAGGTTGAATTAACTTTGAACATCATTTCCATCATATATGCAGTTAAAATAATCAAAAATGAAGAGATAAATCCCGTGAAAATAAATGAATTTCTATTGATTTTAATTACATCATAGAATAAAATAATATTCTCTTTCTTATGATTTTTTATCCATTTATTCTCCAGAAGTATTACCGGAATGCTGGGTGTGAATAATAGTAAATTCGGTATGAGAAAAGATCTTGTAGTACCTAGATAATTTGCCATAAAATAAACTCCTACTGCATATAAAAATAAAATTAATAGTGCTGGACGTTCAAATATTTTCTCCAGTACATTTTTCTGAATTATATTTTGATAGGAATTTTCCACATTCACAACCATTTACAAAGTTTAAATGCCTCTTACATTAAAAAACATTTCTAAAATTATTGTCAAACATACAAAAAAAAATACTATTCTTCTCTAGTTTTATTCTTCATTGCAACATTTATTTTCCGTTGATAATCAGAGTAGAATTTATTAAATGAGTAGTAGGCATGGAATACAATAATTATCCACTGAGGATAGTACTTGATTGATACCAGCTCCTCTCTGTTAATCTGCTGAGATTTAGACATGATAAAAATTATTGCCATCTGTAAAAATGCAGTAAATGCAATTAATGCAGAGTTGTTTATAATTTTATCATCTGATCGGTATATTGCAATACTATACTTGAACATGTACATAAATGGAATGAATATGATAATTGATACTGGAAATCCAGATACCACCCATTGATCTGCTGTGTATGCCTCTGTTGTTTTTCTTATCAGAATTAGCCATGGCCAATAATATGTTCTCTCGGTGAAAACTCCGTAATGGCCTATACCAATTGTTACATTACTGATTGTGGGAATAAACAATCCCACAAGTATTGTACCCACTGCAATTATTTTTCTCTCTTTCATAGAAACAGTTTCTTTATCTTCCACACGTTTGAATTTAATCATACTTATATTAATTTAAAGAAATACAAATTGAAATTAATACAAATTGAAATTAATAAGATATAATTTATTTTATCTATAAATTTGATTATGCTCTTTTCTCACCTGATATGGTCATCTTATCAACCAGTATAGCCGGTGATTGTTGCCCCATCTCAAAAAGTAGCTCTTTGGATATTGCACTGATATTTTTCAGAAAATCAAATACATTACTGGCAATCATTGTGTTCTTGACAGGATACTGTATCTCACCATCTTTCACATAGAAGCCACGATTGATCTGTGATGATATTTCTGGAGATCCTGCATTTGGATTAACAGCTGATTCTATGAAAATACCCTCTTTCATATCCTCCAACAATTGTGCTTCAGATGCATCTCCCGCACCGATCTGTAATTGTGCAATTCCTGGTTTTGGTTTGCCTGATATACCAAATCTATTGGCAGAACCGGTGTTATCCACTCCTAACTTGAATGCAGTGTATGAATCCGTGACATAGCTCTTCAATACACCATTCTCAAGTAGATTTATTCTCATCGATGGGTAGCCTTCTGCATCAAATTCACGAGACCCCAGACCAGCCTCTACTAATGGGTCATCCCATACATTCAGCTCTGTTACTGCAATATCTGAACCAATCTTATCTGAGAAATATGAGGTTTTGTTCATCACTGAGAAACCATTTACTCCAGTTCCTATAATTGCCCCAATTGAACCTCTTGTTGCTCTTGCATTGAATAATACGGGAAGCTCTGCTGTATTTGCAACCTTTGCATCTAACATCTGGATTGATTTGTTACCTGCTTTCTTTCCCAGCTCATAGAAATCATAATTTTTATCCCATTTTGTTGCACCATGGAATTCAAATCCAGAACCAACGTTACTGGGATCCATTGGCACTGCAACAGATGCATAGGCAACCAGAGCAGTACTTTTGCTATATTGATTGATACCAAGTGAATTTCTCACAAATCCTTCCTGGAAATAATTATCAAATTTACCACCTGCAATTGCTTTCTCATGTGTATCTACAACTCCCTGTATCATTGAATTGGCATAGTCCAAAAACTCCAGAGGGTCTAATTCCTTCAAGAATGGATCAAATAATCCATTAATTTTATCAACTTTCTTATCTGTGAATGGTAATGAATTGAAATCATCGTCATCAGGTGCTAATTTAGCCAATTTAACCGCTGATGCGACTGTTTCCTCAAGACTTTTCATATCTAGCAGTGTGGCAGATGCTATACCCAGTTTTTTGCCAAAGTAAGCACGTACTCCTATACCACCTCTTGACTGCTGTTGTGCACCAGATGTGGAGTTATTCTTTATCTCAACCGAGCGTGTGAACCCAGATTGTATATTGATCTCGATCTGGGATGCACCCAATTCCTCACCTAGTTTAATTCCTCTCTCAGCCAGAGAATCAAGAAGGGAGACTTTACTATCACTTTCAATTGTCATATAATGATTACAAATACTGTCAATATAAATGAGTTATTCATCAGATAATTTATAATTGCAATGTAAAAATCGTAAGCTTTGTTTTATATTTTTCATATAGTATTAGTATTGCAAACCAAAGTGATACAAATAGATAGAAAAAAAGTAATTTATGAGAAAGATACCACGTGGTTGGAGCAATCAGAAAGTTAAATCCAATTGTGAGGTTTGTAAAAAACAGACCACACAAGAGATAATTCAATATCAGAACAAGATCAGTATTGGTCCAATTCCAATTATGGGCAAGGGTCCTCGTGGATTTGGTAAGCTATGCTCATGTGGCAATATTCAACAGTTGAACAAGAAAGATCTTGTCAATGCAACAAAAATAAAATACTATGATAAACCAGTTAAGATTGATAAGTCCGATAAATCATTATCATTGAAACAATCTAGTAAACGTATTAAATATCCAGTGCTTAAAGAGAAAGAGAGACAGAAATACATCAAACATAACAAGAAAGAGGGCTTCATGTCAATGGGTCTTGGTCTTGTTATAGGATTGTTTCTATTCAGTATCTCACTATTTCTCAAGTGGTCTGTGCTCTGGTCTGTTGGGCTCACTGCATTTTTCCTGATATCCGGTATTTATGCAGCTTATGAGGATCCTGAACGGAAATATAGAGACTATTATAAAGCTGGTAAAAAAATATAGATTATAAATGCTGTTTATTTATTAATACCACTGCTAAAATTCATGAGAGCTACACAGCACAGACATACTGTGGAACTATAAAGCAAACAGAGTACACAGGGGATTATACAGATGCAATAACTGTGGAGATATATTAATGGAGCAATAATGGTAGTCCTAGAGAATTAAAATACATTCAATGGAGACATCAGCAGAGCGTGTGAAATTCACAACTTAAAATTTGTATGTACAAATAATATTAATCGAATTATCATTAATCGAATTATCATTAATCAAATAATATTAATCAAATTATCATTAATCAAATTATCATTAATCAAATTAATTTAACTGAAGTTACCTACCACCAACAACAATATCCTTTGCTGCTATGTGTGGGCCTCCACCCGTAACAGGTAGCATCTGAGCACCTGTGAGTGATGGTTTTCCACATACACCTGGGAAGGCATCAATCCACAGATCATTACCAACCCCAATTGTATTTTTGAGCACATCTAGAGTCATTCCAGACATTCCAGAATTCTTGATAGGTACTGTTAACTCACCATTCTCAATTTTATATCCCGATTGTGAGCTGAAGAAGAACTGTCCATTAGATGGATTGACATAGCCACCATAGCTGTATTGCAGATACACTCCATCTCCAATGGATTCTAGTAATTCATCAAATGATTTATCACCCTGTTCTACATAGGTATTTCCCATTCTTGGCATAACTGTATGTCTGAAATCCATTGCTCTTCCAGAACCATTCAGGGCATTACCCTCATCTAGCATGTCATTTGTGGCAAGATCATTGAAGTAACCTGTAAGTACACCATCTTTTATTATCTGCCTTCTCTGTGTCTTTGAGCCCTCTGAATCGTATGCAAAAGAACCTCTCATCTTTTCAAGGGTTGGATCATCAACAACATTGACAGTTGGTATGGCCATTGTCTTACCAATTTGGTCTCTAAGTACTGATTTCTTTGAGATGATCGCATCTGCCTCTGCTGCATGTCCAAATGCCTCATGTATGTAAACTCCTACAATCGAGGGCTCAAGTAGTACATTCATCTTACCCGAAGGTGCAGATTCTGCTTCCAGTAGTTTCATTGCACGGCTACCCAGTTTTGTCATACTATCCTCAATATCCCAATCCAGTATTCTCTGCAGACCTGCATTTGTGGCAATACTGTCGGATACATTCTGTACAGTGTCTCCAGATCTTGCTGTTGCCATACCTGACAATCTGAATACTCCATAATCAGTCACCACATTAGTGCCATTGGTATTTATTACCTGCTCTCTCTGTACTTTTTCACTGTATCTGCCAATTGAATTGATTATTCTGTTATCATGTTTTCTCAGAACTTCCTCTACTCTCTGAGATAGCTCCATTTTCTCTTCAAATGAAAGATCTGCTGGATTCATATCCGGTACAAATTCATTTCTTGCCTCGAATACAGCCTCTGTATTGACAGTTACTTTATTTTTATTTGTTTTTGATACACCTTTTCCCATTTTAATTGCAGAGTCCAGTGCA
>JAJRQD010000059.1 GCA_024280435.1 archaeon
CTATCAGTGGACTGAGTGATGAATTATCTGGTATAGTTGAGAACGTCATGGTTGGACAGGAAATTGCTCTGGGTACAGGAATAATTAACCTGACTATCAATCCTGATTACAGAAAATTCACAAAATAGTCAAATAAAACTCTATAAAATTCAAGCCTAATATCTGATTTAATCAAATTAGTTTCAATACTAATTCAGATTAACAGAGCCAAAATGTATAATCTATCAATATTTAACTCAAAGAATTGCTGAATGTGTAGGATTGCAAAAATTGTGGTTATAATTCATTTAACCGATTCAATCATTGACATACCAAGATATGTGAAAATACTGAATTGCAATAGTAAAATAGCTAAAAAATAGATTTGTAAAAATAATATAAAATAAATACCAACTATTCTTCTGTCTCTTCTGTATCAAGGATTCTGTCCATAATCACATCAAGATTGACAGCCAACCCAAAATCACTCTTAGCTGGGTCTACATTATCCTCTCCAAATCTAAACTGAATAATATCTCCTGATGAATTACGTACTGTCTGATCATAATGACTCGATAAATCCTGCAATGCATTGACCAATCTTCTCTGCATATATCCAGAATTAGATGTACGAACTGCTGTATCCACAAGACCCTCACGGCCACCACATGCATGGAAGAAATACTCAAGAGGAGTCAATCCAGATCTGAATGATGCATCAACAAAACCCCTGGAAGGTGCTGATAGATCATTTTCTCTGAAATGTGGTAATGTCCTAGATCTGTATCCTCTATGAATACGGTCTCCACGAATTGATTGTTGACCAACATTTGCAGACATCTGACCCAGATTTGTCATATTTCCCCTTGCACCGGTCTTTGCCATGATAACCGCCTCATTCTCAATACCTATGAACTCTGCTGAGATGGTTGCTGCCTCATCACGAGCTTTGGAGAGTTCATCCTGTATCAACCCCTCAAGTGTCTCCTCAAGTGTCCTACCCGGTTGTCTATCCAACTTACCTGCTCTATACTTGGCAACTAACTCATCTACAATATACTTCTTCTTATCAATTGTCTCTTGAATAGCAGCACGACCATTCATAGGTACATCAACATCATTCAGACCCATCGAGAAACCATATCTTGTGATATATGCACTGAGCATCTTTGTAATACCATCCAAGAACCTTCTTGTAGCATTTGTACCAAACTCCTTCAATATTCTATGTAGAACAGAATTCGAGACCTCTGCACCAAAACCCTTCTTATCAATAATTCCCTTTACCAACTCTCCATCAATGATCTGTACAAAACCCTCATGTGGACATGTATGAACATTACAAGAACCATCCTTACAGAAATTATTACGCATTACAAAATTCAATCCCTTAGGCAATAATGTGCTGAATAACCGTTTTCCAGACCATAACTCCTCACCATCCTTCGACATGTGATCTGCATCCGGTAACTCATCCACACCCGCTGCTGTAACCAACTCAGATGCTATCTCACGATTAACATAAGTACCCTTCTTGGTAAATAAATAAGAACTGGTAATAAAATCCTGTATTGCTCCAATAATAGGTCCACCATACCTGGGAGTAGAAATTTGCTCCTGTACTAGCATCAATATTCTAGCCTCTGCCCTGGCCTCTTCAGACTGAGGAATATGCAAATTCATCTCATCTCCATCAAAATCTGCATTATAAGGACGACAAACACAAAGGTTCATCCTAAAAGTCTTATGTGGCATAACCTTAACCCTATGCGCCATAATACTCATCCTATGAAGACTAGGTTGTCTATTAAACAACACCACATCACCATCATTCAAATGACGCTCAATCGTAAAACCTGGCTGCAAAGAACTTGCAATATCACTGGTACTACCCACAAAACGAAGATCAACTCTCCTACCATCATCACGTATAATATAATTGACACCGGGATGTCCACTTGGACCACGCATTACCAGCTCTTTCATCTCCTCTATATTCCATTCTGTTATCTTCTCAGGTACTGTAAGTATCTCTGCGATTTCCTTTGGTATACCCACTTCATTTATGCTTAGTAGAGGATCTGGACTGATTACGGTTCTAGCTGAGAAATCTACACGTTTCCCGGATAGATTTGATCTGAATCTTCCTTCTTTGCCCTTTAGACGTTGTGTTATAGTTCTTAGTGCTCTTCCAGATCGGTGTCTTGCTGGTGGTATACCTGATACTTCATTATCGAAGTATGTGGTTGCGTGGTATTGTAGTAATTCCCATAAATCTTCGACAATTAGTTGTGGTGCACCTGATTCTCTATTATCTTGCAGTCGTTGATTTATTCTGATGATATCTACGAGTTTGTGTGTTAGGTCATCTTCAGATCTGATACCTGAATCCAGGGTGATTGATGGTCTTACGGCTACTGGTGGTACTGGTAGTACTTCTAGTATCATCCATTCGGGTCTGGCATAGTTTACATCGATTCCGAGTAATAATGCATCATCAGCAGGTATTTTCTTTAATCTATTCTGCAGATCTAGTGCAGTCAGTTTATCGGATACTTTGTTTCCATCTGCTGTTTCAAATTCTTCGTAGTATGTTGTTGGCTTCTCCAGTCTGATTTTATTCTGAAATGCCTCGCAGTGGTAACATCCATTTCTATCTTTGATAAGTTTGTCTCTGTTGATTTTTGCACGTTTCCACAGTGTTTCTATAAATACGGTATTTATAGTCCCAGTTTCCTCCTTGATAGTTTTCTGGGATTTTGCCTCTCGTATTATTCTTTCAGGTTTCAGCATAACTCTAGAGCAGCTTCTGCATGTTACTTGAAGAATTTTGTATATAATTTTGTTAAATCCAACGTGTACAATAGGTCTCTGGAGTTCTATATGGCCAAAATGACCGGGGCACCCTCCTATTCTGTTTCCGCATGTTGTGCATCTCTGGCTGGGGTCAATAGTTCCCAAAGCGGGATCCATTAGTCCAGATTCGATAGGTGCACCATCCTCAGAGAATGTATCTGCTGTCAAGATACGTTGTACAGACATTTTTCTGATCTCATCGGGGCTGAGGAGGCCTAACTTAATTCTATTAATGGTCTTTGGTAGCGTTTTACTCATTAATGATCACTTAAAAATTTTATGCGCATAGTATTATGCACATGAGCTCTAACCCTATTTATATCCGCGCTTTATTAAAAAATTAAGATTGTATTAATTTTTACAAGTAGATATTTATAGATTTATAGTTCTAAAAAATATTGCTTGTTTTATTTCCTTCTTTCATCACAAATCGAAAAAGCTGTGGATGGAATAGTTGGAGTATCGGCTACCTGTAATTGTTCAAATATTATACTCGAATAAAAATAAATATACTATTTTTACTAGCTTGATTAATTTTCGAATAAATACTTTAATTGCTAAAAATATATCTAGGATAGTTTTTACAGACAGATTATAGCTCTGAAAAATATAGTATAAAGTACAATATTATTCTCTCCTATGCCGTTGCTTTTTTTTATACTAGAAAAACAATTGAAGTATGAGCATTGAGGTTAGAAGCAACAAAGGAAAAATTCTCAGAAAGAATTATCCAATAGTGCTGGTGGATCTGATTGATTTAATCCCACATGAGCAGACTATTCCTCATGAACTGACAAAATTCATAGATGGGATACAGAAGAGCAGAACTATATACTGGCCATTAATGATTGATAAATACTCAAATCTTATACTGGATGGACACCATCGCACTGCAGGATTGAAGCATCTCAGATACAAAAATATACCCGCTGTTCTTTTGGATTATCAGGATGATGAACTAGTGAAACTTGATACATGGTATCCTCTGATAAATATTCCTGTTGAAAAAATCATTGATGAGTTATCAGATCTGAAATTTAAGATTGATATGATTTCAGAATTAAATATGAATGATCTTAAAGAGCGTAAGTTCACTGCGATAGTGGGGAATAAAGATAGGTTCTATAGAATTGAGGGTGAACGAGAGGATATATTTGAGCTTATCCGATCCAGATGGTTGGATGAGATCATATACTATGATGATGCACAAATGTGTCTGGATAACAGTGATAATAATCATACATCAGTCATTGCATGGTCATATACAAAAAATGAGGTACTTGATATTGTGTTGGCAGGGAAAATATTTCTACCAAAAACAACTAGACATACTCTTAAATTTGAGACTTTCAAGTGCAATTTCTCTATTGATAATCTTGATAAATTATAACGGGTTGAATGTATTTGAATTGCAATTGGGACAGCCTTTGATGAATGACCCTCTACAATAGTATAACCCACAGCTTTTACAATATCCCTCACTTAATGTACTCTTACCAATGGAACTACAATGTTCACATTTTGGAATTGTTGCTCTGTTCTTAACAGACTGAAGTGCAAATACACCAATTGTTAATCCTCCAAGAACCATAATTGCATTACCTATTTTTTTGAGAGTGGTACCAATTCCGCCATCTGTACCTGTTTCTTCATCACCTCTTACACTTTCCACAATTCCATTGATATATACATCAAAATATAGTGTCTTTCCATATAACTCATGCTCTGGGTCGGTATATCCTTTATCTGGTGTCACTACGATCTCTTTATCTTCGCCCACCTTCATACCTAATAGCCCTTCATAGAATCCAACAATTAATGCCTGATCAGTTACTGCCGTCTGAAAGTTAGGTCCTTGTTGCTGTACCTCTCCATCATAAGATAGTGTATAATCAAGGTTTACCACATCACCTGTTTCTATACCATCTGTGGTGGTATATGCGAATGATTGTGTTGCGAGTATGAATAATAGTAGCATTACAAAATGCAATTTCAAGATTAAGCGTAATCTCATCAAGTTGTGATTCTGATTCTATCTTTTTATTAGTTTTGAAATAGAATGGTAGGAAAGAGAATTGCGATAGTTGTATTTAATAGTGTATCATTAAATAGCGTATTTTTTATTTATATATTGTAAATTAAATAATAATAATGAATTATATAAAATTGTTTTAATATCAAATTTATGGATTTAAATTATGAAAGATCTCCTCAAATATATATTCAATAAAGTAGATATGACAAATCTAAAATTTCATTACCTAAGAGTCGGAAATACTTCTCCATTGCTAGACTCCTTGAGAGAGAACTCTGATGATAGTATCGAATGGGTACAGCATGAAGTGGATCATTTTGCAGATTACCATTTTCCAAGTACATATGATGAATATAACGGCGCAATCATCAATTTATATGTGAATGATGATGAGATCAGTGAGATAAGAAGGGATTTCTGGGAGAATTTCGTATGGAGAACAGAAGATAGACCAATACCTGTTGCCATAATAATTCCAAATACCTCTAAATACGGTTCATTAACCACTGCAGAGGTTACAGAAGCTCTATCTCTCATCAGAATGACTGATAGAGTATACAGAATATTTGAGTACAATGATAATGTGGCAAATGATGTATCAAATTGGTTAACTCACATATCTGCAATAGTTCATCGTACAGAAGTTGAAATTAAGACTGAATAATGAACTTGCTTTAATTTTAGGTTTCTTACACAAATAATATATTTTGATTTTTAATTGGCATCATTATAGGGAATTAAAATGAAATTAGATGATCTTATTAAACAAAAATACAGAGGCGTATCTGTAAGATCTGTGGTGACAGATCCCGAATTTAGAAAAAGAGTTATTGCAGACCCTGTGGTACGTGGAAATGAAGCCACAAAAAACATGGTTATGGATAAAATCGCAGTGGGTGGAAAAGTATTGTTGACCGGGCCTACTGGTGAGGCAAAAACTCTATTTGCAAGAGTTTTATTGGATCATATTACCAGAGAGATAAATTCCAAGAAATATCAGATTGCAGGATGTCCATTTCTTGAGGATGCAGGATATCTTATACATGTTTCTGAGAATTTTGATCGGAATATATTCAATTCAATTAATGTATTACAGAGCCTGTGCCCATTCTGCCGTGAGAATATTGAGAGAACAATATCTACAAAGGATGTCACAATTAGCCTTGATAATACAGAGGATATGGTAAAAAATGCAAAATCAATCATTAACAGATTAAAAGAGGTTGAGGTTGAGAAAACAATTGTCAGAAGGACACAGATAGACCCAAGAAATGATCCTGAGAGTCTGTATATGCTACTTGCTGGTGTGGAGAATCTTGAACAATTACTAGGTGGTGAGACAAATGAAACATTTGCTTATAAATCACACAAAGTCGGTACATTATCACAGGGGTTCATGGTGGTAAATGAGATACAGAGATTACATCTATCTTTACTAGAATCTCTGATGGGTTTCCTTGAGGATCCACAGGGGATCAAGTATAATCTTGCCGGTGAGACAGTATTCATCGATGGTGCAATCATATTCACATCTAACAGTCCATTGACTGTATTCGGTGAGGAAAGCCAGCCAATAATCAACCGTGTTCCAGAAGTTCTATGGCCTGCAAGAGATGTTGATAACAGAATTCAGATTGTCAAGGATATGTTTGAGGATCATCTCATCGTGTCCAAATCAAATATAACTGCAAATCCTGCACTTATAAAAATGTTCGAATTAACAGATTCATCCGATAAGGATGTCATCTCAAGATTAGCATATGAATTTATTAGTCATGTGGCAAATGAATCCATACCCAAATCATTGAAAACACAGAATGTACGCTCTGAGAACAGAGTTGCAAGATCTGATTTCTATTCTGGCCTAGATGAGATACACAATCCACAGAGATCACCTCATATTGATCTGAGAACTCTTAACAATGCAATTGGTGAGATTGTCATACGATCAAAGACATCTGAGGAATTTGATGGAATTGTAGTCACACTTGATGCGGTAAAAGAGGCTCTTGAGATGTATGACATCGATCCAACTCTGATAAACAATGGTATGCAGGCAGTGAAGCTCAAACTGAGAAATGAGATCAGAGAGGGTAAGACTGCGGTGAATGTTGATGAGGTTACTGAGGAATTGGATAAACTTACCTCCCTTACAGAACAGGATCTGAAGAAGGTGGTTTATTCATTCGAGAAACTTCAGCAGAAGGAGAAAGATGTGGCTTCATATATATTTGAACAGCTAAAGCCTAGTTATGAAGCTCTCCTTCAGATAAACTACCTTTGAGGAGTTTATAATGCCCCACCGTATATTTAAATTGACGCAAGCACATTATCCCGATCCTCTTGTTGATTATTCATCAACAGAGTTCATTATGGAATTTCAAGATGCTGCTCAATTATTAAGACAATGGAGAAATCCACATCTCGGCAGATCCAGCCGTGAAGGTACCATCCTAAGTATTGCTGCCTCAACTCGTGCCTCATACGAGGCAATTCAAGAACGTCTGTTAACCACAGAAATCGGAGAGGAAGAAGAGGATGAGCTAGTGGATAATCTGAGAGTACTAAAATTCATGCTGGATAGAACACTTCCAGAAGCACTTGAATTGGTAAATCTGGATCAATTACTTACTGTTGAGGACATTCAGGAATTTATCAATAAACATATGCAACTGATGAAAGAAGAGTATGGTAGAAATCTAACCACTGCATATGATATTATGAATCAGTTGACTGAGATAACTGATATTGAGATAACTGATAAATTCGGAAGAAAAAGAAGAATATCAAGAAATGATGTACTTGATGAGATTGGTAGTATTCTTGGAAATATACTGCTCAGACAGATTTCATTATGGCCAGTTGATGATATTATTGCAAGACCAAGAGGTAGAATACATCTGAAAAAAACATATATCTCTGCAATCAAAAGAGAGGCTGTTATACCCCCAGAAAGAGTACAACAACAGGATCTCCGTGTTATTGACAAAGATAGACTGGGATTGATATACTTTATAGTGGATATGTCTCAGAGTATGGGAAAGAAAGTATTCAAAGATGGCTTGACCCGATTGGATGGTGCACTTCTCACATCTCTTGGATTATTCTATTACTTCAAATTGGTTAATAGAAGGAAAAGAAGGGAATTTGATAGTTTCAAAATGCATGTGATACCTGTGGTGAAGAACCCATATGTGATCACTGATAATGATCGATTTGAGGACTTTCTCATGGATGCAGAGGCAAAAGGTAAGACTAGATTGGTACATGCCACAATGGCTGCTGTTAAACATGCAACTGATACATACAAGGATAATAATTATGATGTACAACTGGTGTATCTATCTGATGGACGACCTAATGTCCCATATGATGGAATGATTCCTGGAATTAAATCAAAGGAATTTGCAAAATATTTCAAAGACAATATAGATACTAAAACACCTAAAAGCGCTCAGGAATGTATGATACAATTAAATCAAATATTTACTGCTCTTAAAAATACTAACAGCAGAAAATGGACCATCTCATATTTTCTTATGGCAAGCTCTAAATTCATTGGTAGCTCACTCTATCTTGATACAAACAGAATGTTATCAGGTATAACAAAACCTATACTGATTGATCCAACAGAGGTGGATAACCTTGGTAAGAAAATACTCAAGGAGACAATTCTCAACGAAAGCGGGTGATATTATGATAAAAGATGATAAATTAATCGAAGTCTACAATCGGGCCAGAGAATCAGTCAATTCAATAGTTGGTACTACACCTGAGGATTACAAATTACTGATGTTTGTAGATCCATCACTGTATGATTCAGTGATATTACAGACACAGAGGGCAGGAACTCCAAAAGCAGTCATATCCTCCAATGAATTACAGGTATTGCAGGGTCTCAAAGAGAAAAAACATGTGGCTTCAGGTATAGATCTGATATATGGTTCTAGAAAACCAAAAATATTCATGCCAACTAACAGAATGGATAATGATCCTGATGGAAAGATCATGGAGGCTAAATTAGTGCATGCATTTGCAAAAGTACTGATCTCAGAGCATACTAAATCTAAATTCCCTGATACTCTGCAACAACTATTCAAGTATGATGCAATCATCTCAGATCTGTTCACAAATAATGTGTTCGAATTTGTGAATGAGAGAAGTGCTCCATGGATATGGCAGTATTTTCAGGATTTCACCGCCTCTATCAGATTACTAAGTCTGTATAATGAGGATGATTTCTATGTTCCACCAAATACTATTCGTAGTGCATCAATATTCTACAATTATCTGTTAGAGATAAAAGATATTACCAAAAAACGATCTAAAGCGGTAAATAAAGCACCACTCTTTGATCTCATTGTTAATGGATTCGCAGATATAGTTCTGAATGAACATCTGAGATCATTTGATGACAAGGTAAGAGAGAGAATTGAGGCTAGATTGAAGGCAAATCTTGGACAACCATTGGGTACAATTGGAAATAGATTTCTCAGAGAACATGGAGAGAATGTAGGAGATATTTTTGAGAATGCTAGAGAACTGAGAAATGATTATGAACTTATAAAAATATGGAACAGAGGTGATACTAAAAAAGAATTGGAGATTGTCAGAGAAAATCTGAATAAACAATCTATTATCTGGCACAGATCCCGATCCAGTTACTGGTCTGACCTATGGCCACTGAGAGCAAATAAATTTGATAAAATTGCAAACACATATGTTGGTAAAATACAGAGACGAAAATATCAGCAATTCTCTGAATTACTTGAGGATAGTGCACTGGTAACTACCCATGGTAGAGTGGTGTTAAAAGATAGAGAAGTTGCTGTACTTGGAATACAGGAGGATACAATTGGTCAGGAACAATTACTGATATTGAGAAATCACTTACAGGCAAGAAAAGATACTTTTGTAACTCCTTTACCTGGATTGCCAGATGTGATTGTATTCAAAAAATTCGCAGGAATGCATGTGGCATCTTATCTAGGTGTGGCAGATAAAACAACAGATAGAAGATATCCCTCATCACCATATGATCTGCCATTGATTGTCAGAGCTGTGCAGGTAACAAAAAGAAAGGGTGCCTACAAGAGTGATGAGAGAGATGAAGATGGAAAAATTGATACTGCCAATTATGAACATCTTCAGAAGCTAACAGAACCTCAGCATCGAGCGATTCGTTATCTTATCAGACAGGGAGAGATTAGTCAATGAATGCAATAATGAAAAAGCTATGGACATGGCAGGCTAGAAAGAAAAAGATGCATAAAGATCTGGTATTAAGATATCCTGCTATTCATCTACTTGGTGAATATGGTGATATCAATGATTTTGATTATCTACTTGGATTACTTGCAGATGAATCATCAACTATCCGGAATATCACCCTAACCGCACTTAAAAAACTCATAGTTAACAATACTAATAATCATCAAAACTATAGTCATATGGTTAATGGTATTGTAGAGAGATTCAGAAGCTCAAATTCATTATTAAAGCGAATTAATGCTATTGAGGTGATGAAAGTACTTCCTATTGCAAAACGAGAGGAATTACTGGCAACATTACTGATTGAGAGTGCTAATGATCTGAAGTATCAGATAATTCATTCACTTGGTGATACTGAGAATATACAGATACTCAATGATGTTTTGATTTCAAGTGATACAAATGATCTGATCCTCAAGAGGAAAGCACTGGAAACATGGTACAATGGTCTGAATAAGCAGGAATTTGAAAAGGTAAGGACATATTCCACTGAGAACTTGCACTATCTGATAAGAGCAACTTATGAATTGCAGTTAGATGGTGAGTTTCTTAACAAAGTACTATCCTATGCACAGAAGAATGATCTACCCTCTCCAAAAGCATATCCTGATTTTATCATCAGATATCTTAATGAACTGCTTGGAAAATGGGAATATGATCCTGAAGCATACAGGTCTCTGCATGCAATAGTTGTTCCATCTTACTTCACATTTGATCAGGAGGATGACATTGAAAATCCATTTGTGATATTATAGAGTAAAATAATATAAATGAAAATAGTTTTGAATATGAAAGTAGGAATTATTCATAAAAAGTAATAATTATTTAAGTAGTGTATAACCGTCATATAATGGGAATCTCTCACATATTTGTGCAACCTGTGATTTGACTGAAGATAGTTTGTCTTTATTTTCAATATTGCCCAATGTGGTAACCATTAATTCTCCAATCTCAATCATCTCATTCTTACCAAGACCCCGTGTGGTGAGTGCAGCAGTTCCGATTCTAATTCCTGATGGATCAAATGGAGACCTTTTATCAAATGGTATCATATTTTTGTTAGTGAATATCCCAACCTCATCTAGGGTATGTTCTGCAACCTTACCACCAACATTGTATTTGCTAAGATCCAACAGAATAAGATGATTATCAGTACCTCCTGATACAAGTTCGGCACCATTCTCAAGTAGACCATCAGTCAGATGCTTGGCATTTACCTTGATTTGCTTGGCATAATCCTTGAATTCTGGATTCAAAGCCTCTTTGAATGCAACTGCTTTTGCAGCTATCACATGTTCCAATGGACCACCCTGCATTCCTGGAAATACTGCACGGTTGAGTGCAACTCCATGCTCTTCTTTTGCAAGAATTAATGCACCTCTTGGACCACGAAGAGTCTTATGAGTGGTGGTTGTAACAACATCACAGTATGGAATTGGATCTGGATGCTGCTTGGCTGCGATCAGACCTGCAATATGTGCAATATCTGCCATGAAATATGCCCCCACCTCATCTGCAATCTCTTTGAATGCCTTGAAATCCAACTCCCTAGGATATGCAGAGAAGCCCGCAAGTAATAATTTGGGCTTGGTCTCAAGTGCTTTCTTCCTAACCTCATCCATATCAATCAAATGTGTCTCTGAATCAACTCCATATGATGAGAATTTGTAAAATTTACCTGAAAAATTAACACCATGTCCATGGGTTAGATGTCCTCCATGATCCAATGACATCGCAAGAATGGGATCTCCCAATTCTAACAATGCAAAATATGTCTCCATATTTGCCTGTGAACCTGCATGAGGTTGTACATTGGCATAGTCTGCACCAAATAACTCTTTTGCCCTATCTATTGCCAATGTCTCAGAGATATCCACAAATTCATTACCACCGTAGTATCTTTTGTTTGGATAACCCTCACTGTATTTATTGGTCAACACAGATCCCATAGCCTGTAATACTGCCTTGGAAACATAATTCTCAGATGCAATCATCTCAAGACCATTTCTACCTCTGTTCAATTCGTTAATCAACACTTGATGAATATCTGGATCTGTCTCAGAAATATCCTTAAGAAACTCTTTTCTCATATATTTGAAAAATAAATTGATTTATTTAAAATCAAATCATGGGCCAATATAATTTAATCAATTATCACTTGAATAATTACTCATTATCATCACATCATCTCATTTGTACATACAAATTTTAAGTTGTGAAATAAATCAATTTCACACGCTCTGATGAGATGATGTCACCACTACTCCATTGAATGAGTAATTTTGGAAAAAATACCTATTTTTATATTTAAAATGAAATATCTATAAAAAGTGAGGAGGGTGGGATTTGAACCCACGAACTTCTAAAAGACTAGGATCTGAACCTAGCACCGTTGGCCAGGCTGGGCGACCCCCTCAATGGTATATATCAAATTTTTTGATATGTATATTTTAGAGATTTTAAAATATCTCTGATCTCTAATTATATTTAGTAATTAATAACCTAATTGATTGTTACGTGTTTTATTTATAGAATTGTTGTTATTTCCAATAATTATTTTTTGTCATTGGATTATATTATAGAATATTCGTTATTTATTGATATCTTATCTACATATTTCTTGCTTTGAGTTGATGAAAGTATTAGCATTCAGGCGGATCTTTTTTCGTTGAAAAATTAAATTAACAGAATTTTAAACTATGAGTAAATTGGATTGGTTTTTAGATACATATTATTGAGATTTTTCTGTATAAAACAAATATATTATTTGAGATCTAGTAATGTTTCCTCACTTTTTTTTATACATCTACTTTAAATCATTTAATGAATGATCTCAGCGATGTTTTACTGGATATTGACAAATCTGCTGAAACTAGAATACAGGCAGTATTTCAATTGTTATCAATGGGAAAAGGAATTAATGCAATAATAGATGCATTATTCAATGATCCAAATCCAATTGTTAGACATGAATGCGCTTACTGCCTTGGAGAGATGAATAATGAAGCCGGAAATATTGCTTTAATTAAATCAATTGAAACTGATACTAATAGATTTGTGGTTCACGAAGCAGCTCTGGCAGTTGCAAATACAAGATATATTAATTCCCAACATGTTATTGAAGAGTTACTCAATAATGATGATACAGATATTGTTGATACTGCTGAAATTGCATTACAAAGATTAAAGGGTAAAACTGAATTCAAAGATCCATTTATTGCCATATCTGATGATGTCAAAGAAACACGTATACAGGCAACATTCTCACTACTTGATATGAATTCTGAAGAGGCTGTTGATACATTGATCTCAAGATTATTTGTGGAAAAATCTCCAATTGTGAAGCATGAGATTGTGTTTGCACTGGGTGAGACCGCATCAAATAAGGCGACAGATGCACTTACTCATACTTTGCAAACAGATACAAATGCATTTGTGGTCCATGAATGCCTGTTATCTCTGGCTACACTTGGAGATTCAATATCAGAGAATACAATAAAGAAATATATTGATCATAAAGATAATGATATCGCTATATCTGCCTCAATTGCATTGGATCGCATTCAAAGTGTGTATTAAATTCAAATTAATTGATAAAAAACTGTATCAAATCTACATTCTCAATTGATTTTGGTTTGTTACTGTGCTTGGCAGCTAGAATGTGATAACATACTTTCTTAGCTTCTTTTAAACATCTGAATACAAAATGATCACACGAGCAAAAATCAGGTAGCATGACTAAATATTTGCTTGTTTTCCCCTCTACAACATATCTATTTTCAGCATCTACTATTTTATGAACATTACCCATTGAAATCAATTCCAATGCTTTTTCCATATCTGTTTGTTTTTTAATCAATCACATCAGCTCTATAATATCTAGATGTACTGGAAGTAGTGCTATATCTGAAAGTGAGAGATCTGCCATTTTACGGATCTCCATTGGGACTCTTCTCTCTCTATTAATATGTATTGTCTTCATACCAAGAGATCTTGGCTTCAATACCTCATGCATTGAATTGCCAATCATTACACTATCTTCTGGATTAGAATTTGCTGTTTTAAGCATATTCTGGTAATATTTCAGTGTATGTTTTGTTGCTGCCACATTATCAAAACCAATGACATCTGTGAAAAAATCCTCTATATCATTTGCTTCAAGTACACCGTAAATATGTGAAGAATGACTGGAACTTGCCACATACATCGGATATTCCTGATTTCTCAATATATCAAGTGTCTTTCTCACCTCGGGATAAAGTACCTCATCAGTCTTGGATGATACATTGTATTCAAATGGCCGTTCTCTTAATATACCACATGATGTATCCACTTTTAGATTTTCATACAGGAATTGTGGAAATAATTTATCACATTTCTCAAGAAATTCTAAGAATTCAGGACCTACTTTTTTCTTGGTAGGATTTCTTAGATATGCAAAAGCAACATCTTCCCATCTTTTCATAGCCTCATCATATCTTTTCTCAGCTTCCATACCAATTATATTGAAATGTTCCTCAAGATGATCTATAGTGATCCTCTTGTATTCTTTGAAAACTTTGGAAGTATCAACTAACACGCCATGTAAATCCAAGAAAAGTGTTGGTTGAATCATAATATCACATCTTTTTATTGAGACTATATATTATAGTATGCTCGCAACCATATTTATACTTGTGTTTAATAAAATGAAAGCTAACTATATTTGCAAATTAAATTTCAATTTTGTTTAATTGCTCTTGGACCGAATATTGAGGTACCAATTCTTAGAATTGTAGAACCGCCTAATAATGCCTCTCTCCAATCACTACTCATTCCATAGGAGAATTGATCAAGATTATTTGATTTGCCAATCTCAGTTAATCTTCTGTATGCGACAATAGTTTCATCTGCATTCCAATTTGGATTGGCAATAGCCATTAGACCTGTTAGCTTTATATCTTTATTCCGAGAATACTCTATCATATCATTAATTATATCTGAATTGAACTCAATACCTGATTTGCTATCTTCTCCACTGATATTAACCTGTATCATAACTTCATTTGAAAAATTCAACCTGACAAGACGGTCTACAAGTTTTTTACTATCTATTGTGTGTATGGTGGCATTTAGTACATGTTTAACATTTCCACGCTGTAGATGTCCAATAAAATGCCAATTGGCATCTGGTAAAACCTTAATTTTATTAAATAATTCTATTGAATAATTCTCACCAAAATCTCTAATTCCACAATTCCATGCTGTTTCAATTTCTTCTACTGTTCTTGTTTTGGATACTGCAATAAGTCTTGGTGCTTTGATATTATTATCTTTACAAAACACATCTATTTTATCTAGTAATGATTGATACCTGATACAAAAATCATGTTGATTATTCATAGTACAATAATTTTAATTCATTCAGAACATAAAAGTATTGATTTTATGTTTTGGAATAATTTTTATGATTGTAGTTGTTTAGTAATCAAATTCAATGCATCTGTGAATGTAATTTCACCTGATCTGATCAGTTTGCTACAATTATTCAGTATACTCGAAGAAATAATTATTTTTTTTATACTGTTAGTATATCGGTTTATTATTTCGTTTTGCAATCTATTATCGTGCAGTATATTTTTCTTTTTCTTAATATATTCCCAGTGATCATTGAGTGTATTCACAAACTCCTCTATACCTGTATTGTTGATTGCACTGGTAAGACAAACTGGCACTTGCCATTTACTATCATTTGAGATAAGCATATTCTTTATCAGTATACTCAATTCCTTAGCACCAACTTTGTCTGACTTATTCACTGCGAAAATATCTGCAATCTCCATTATACCTGCCTTCAATATCTGAATATCATCTCCAAGGCCTGGTACTGCAAGTACTACAGTTGTATCACATGTTTGCACTATATCAATCTCTGCCTGTCCAGCTCCAACAGTCTCAATTATTATGATGTCAAAACCAAATACATCAAGCACTGTCATTGTATCATATGTGGAGCTGGATAATCCTCCAACTTTACCTCTTGATGCCATGGATCTGATGAATACACGGGGATCATCTGTGAATTCCAACATTCTCACTCTATCTCCTAAAAGTGCACCCCTGGAATAAGGGGAAGTTGGATCAACTGCAATGACTGCGATAGTATTTCCTCTTTTCCTGAATTCTCTGATAACTGCACTGACAAGAGTACTTTTTCCAGCTCCTGGTGGTCCTGTGAACCCTATTATATGTGAATTACCTGCTTTTCCATACAATTTGTTCATTATCTCAGTACCCATATTGGATCTGTTATCCACGTGAGTGATAATTCTTGCAAGAGCTCTTTTATCACCTTTTAGAAAATTATCGAGTAATTCAGAGCTATTCAACTGTATCGACCTATAGATTCCTTCGGTATTCTCCACCAACCTTGTACAGTGCATTGCTGATCTGACCTAGTGAACAGTACTGTACAGTAGTAAGTAGCTCTTCAAATACATTTTCACCTGAAATTGCCTTGAGCTGTAATTTCTTTATTGCATCAGAAGAATATTTCTCATTTTTCTTCTGAAAGTCTTTCAATCTCTGTATCTGGAACTTTTTCTCCTCAGGAGTTGATCTGATCAACTCTTTAACTTCCAATGCATTATCCTCTCTGTTTGGATTAAGGAATGTATTCACACCAACTATGGGATAGCTTCCATCCATTTTCTTCCATTCATAGTACATTGATTCTTCCTGTATTTTTCCTCGTTGGTACTGTGTTTCCATAGCACCAAGTACTCCTCCTCTATCTGTTAATTTATGGAATTCCATCAGTACTGCCTCCTCAACAAGCTCTGTCAACTCGTTGATTATAAATGCTCCCTGATTAGGGTTCTCATTCCTGGCTATTCCAAATTCCTGATTAATTATAAGTTGGATTGCCATTGCTCTGCGAACTGATTCTTCAGTAGGTGTTGTCAATGCCTCATCATATGCATTGGTGTGTAGTGAATTACAATTATCATAAATTGCTAGTAATGCCTGTAGTGTGGTTCTGATGTCATTGAAATCAACTTCCTGGGCGTGTAATGATCTACCAGATGTCTGAATATGGTATTTTAGCATTTGACTCCTTTTATTACCCTTGTACACGTTCTTGATTGCGATTGCCCATATTCTTCTTGCAACTCTACCGATAACACTGTATTCTGGATCAAGTCCATTGGAGAAGAAAAATGAGAAATTTGGAGCAAAATCATCTATATGCATGCCTCTACTGAGATAGTATTCTAGAAATGTGAAGCCATTGGCCAGGGTAAATGCAAGCTGTGATATGGGATTAGCACCTGCCTCTGCAATATGATAGCCCGAGATTGATACAGAGTAATAATTTTTTACCTTGTAGTTGATAAATGCCTGTTGTACATCTCCCATCAATCTTAGGCTGAAATCTGTTGAGAATATGCATGTATTCTGTGCTTGATCTTCCTTCAGTATATCTGCCTGAACAGTACCTCTGACTTTACTCATAGTACTGATTTTAATCTCCTCATATATATCATCAGGAATTAATTTCCTAAGTTCCTCCCATGATTTCAATTCTGGTGTTTTATCATCCACAACCCAGTGTTCTCCTGAATGTACGTTGAAACCATATCTGTTATCACCTGTTCTTACATAGGCTTCTGCAGCAGATGCTTTGTTATTGTCAACAATCCATTTCCTTACCTGTTGCCTAATTGCTGCATTCATAAAAAATGCAAGCACTATTGGAGCTGGACCATTGATTGTCATTGATACAGATGTGATTGGATTACACAGATCAAATCCTGCATATAATCTCTCAACATCTTCCACAGTACATATTGATACTCCACTCTCTCCAATCTTACCATAAATATCTAATCTCTCATGTGGATCCTGTCCATATAGGGTCACACTATCAAATGCGGTGGATAATCTGGCAAACTTCTGTTCTTTCGCAAGATAATGGAACCTCTTATTGGTATTCTCTGATAAGCCCTCTCCTGCAAACATTCTTGTGGGATCCTCAGCTACCCTCTTGAAGGGATAAACTCCTGCTGTGTATGGAAAATTACCCGGTACGTTCTCTAATTTCATCCATTCTAGGATCTCACCCCAGTCTTTGAATTTAGGCAATGCGATCTTTGGTATTTTCCTATTTGATAAAGATATATTGAATGTTGGTACTTTGATATCTTTATCTCTAACCTGATATACAAATACATCATTCTTGTATTTTTCAACCAATTCATCCCAGTTATTTATCATATCAATCTCTTCTTTTGTAAGTAGAGACTCATAGAATGAAATCTGTTTATCCATAATCTCATTGAAGTTATCCGGTAGATTATCAATACGAGGTGGTTGATTTACCTCGCGTTCATTGATTGGTTTTGTAGCATCAATAAGTAAATTTTTTGTGGATTTTAATTGCCATAACTTTCTTGCAATTTCTGCCTGATTTCTTGAATTCTCCTTGTATTCTTTGATTGTATCTGCAATTTCAGCAAGATAACGAACTCTTTCTGGTGGAACAATATATTTTCTATCAGACATACCAACGGGTATATTCATTTTTTCTTTGATTGTGGAATTAAAACCTTTGAACTTTGCATCAATTAGCTTTATCAGATAAAGATACAGTGCATTTACACCCTTGTCATTGAATTGACTCGCCATTGTACCAAAAATAGGCAGTTTATCATCTGGATGTGTTTCACCATCGAATAGCTTACGAGATCTTCTGTACTGCTTCCTAACATCTCTCAATGCATCTAATGAACCTTTTCTTTCAAATTTATTGATGACAATAGCATCTGCAAAGTCAATCATATCTATTTTCTCTAGTTGGGTTGCAGCACCATATTCGCTAGTCATCACATATACCGGTATATTTGATAATTCTGTGATCTCTGTTGAGGATTGTCCAATACCACTGGTCTCAACAATTATAAGATCATACCCCAGCACTTTACAGACCTCTATTGCATCTATTATTGCTTTGCTAGTGGCAAGATTTGATCTTCGAGTGGCAAGTGATCTCATATATACTCTATTGGTATGTGATAATGCATTCACTCTTATTCTATCAGCTAATAAAGCCCCACCTGTTTTTTTCTTGGATGGGTCTATTGATAACAAGGCTACTGATTTATCATCAAAATCAATCAAAAATCTTCTTATCAACTCATCAGTCAGTGAACTTTTTCCAGCTCCACCAGTTCCGGTAATTCCAATTACTGGTATCTCTTTTTCAGCTTTTCCCAGCTTGATAATTCTCTCAGACAGTTTATCTTTGTTCTCAATCTCTGAGATCAAACCAGAGGTATATCTCCAGAATAGCTCTGTTTTTTCCTTACTCTCATCACTGAAGTACTCTGAAGTATCAAAATCACATCCTTCCAGTATCTGATTAATCATTCCCTGTAAGCCCATATTTCTACCATCATCTGGAGAAAATATTTTTGCAATTCCATAAGCCTCAAGTTCTTTAATCTCATCTGGGACGATTACACCACCACCTCCACCATATATTTTTATGTGCCCTGTACCAAATTCATCGAGTAAATCCTTCATATATTTGAAAAATTCCATGTGTCCTCCCTGATAACTTGATATTGCTATACCCTGCACATCTTCCTGAATGGCAGCAGTGACAATATCAATTACTGACCTATTATGTCCCAGATGAATGATCTCAGCACCAGAATCCTGCAGTATTCTTCTCATAATGCCAATAGAAGCATCATGCCCATCGAATAATGAGGTTGCTGTAACAATTCTGATTATATTTTTAGATTGGTAAACCTCAGGTTCAATTGATTGCATGATCTCAATAAAATTGTTATTAAAAAAAAGAATTCTATTAGGAGCAGATAAAAATGATAAACTATATCAATTTATGTCAAATACAATCCCTTAACTGAATTAATGAATGATTCAATCATGAAGATGACAGTTCACATAGCTATAGTTATTATATCGATATTCTTAATGTGAATACTTGAAATCTGATATTTGGTGGTTTTTTATCTTAATGTTAAAATATTGATCTCCAATATAAAAAATATGGAAGATAGTCTGACTGATCTCAATATCGGTATCAATGATGATCTACGTGAAAAACTTGTTAAGCAGCAATACTATATTGTTGGGGAACATTCAGGTGTTAAATTATGTCATTGGACAAAACAGGATATCCGATCTCAAGGTTCATGCTACAAACACAAATTCTATGGAATAGAGGCATACCGGTGTTTACAGGTATCACCTGCTCTCACTTGGTGTACTGAGCGTTGTAGTTTCTGTTGGAGGGGTTTCTCTTATGCAAATGGGGATAATATGGAAAATGTGGTTCATGAAGATCCCAAAGAAGTACTTGCAGGTATGATTGAGGGTCAGAGATTTTTGATGTCAGGGTTTGGTGGTCATCCCAATGTACCAAGGGAAAAATGGGAACGGGCTAATTTACCAAAACATGTGGCAATATCATTATCTGGTGAGGCCACACTCTATGAACATCTTGATGATTTTCTCAGGCTATGTCATGAGGCAGGAATGACCACATTTTTAGTTACCAATGGTACAAATCCAGAGGTGCTTGCAAATCTTAAAACATTACCTACACAATTGTATGTGACTGTTGCAGGTGCATCTCCCAAGGTACACTCTAGTATCACAAGGCCATTTGATCCCAAAAAAGCATGGCAAAAACTGAATGAGACGATAGATTTACTGTCAAGTATTGATACAAGAAAAGTTATTCGATTAACTCTTGTCAAGGATAAAAATATGGTGGAACCTGAAAAATATGCAGAGCTATTCCTAAGATCCGGTGCTCATTTCTTAGAAGCTAAAGGATTTGTGAGTGTTGGTGATGCCAGGGATAATCATGGATATGAGAGAATGCCAAAAATTGAGGAGATTGTTGAGTTCTCTGAGAAAATATGTGAAACTGCACCTGAACTAAGTATAATTGATACTTCCGTCAGCTCTTGTGTAACACTTATGGCTAGAGAAGACTATGATTGGCGTAAATTCAAGTTTGATTATCTAGAAAATGAATGACTTCAAAAGAGACAATTTTCACATTTTTTATTTACTTAGTCAATATTATATAGATGACTTAAAAACTAATAATGAGCAACATAAATTGTAGCAATTTTGCTATGAATAAATTATGTGTTTAAAATGGTGATTATTATATGTCAAATCAAGAAAACCAAGTTAAAGAGGCAATTGAAATATTAGTTAATATCAGCGAAGATCTTGCCATACCAAGAAATATAAGAAGAACTGCCACCCAAAGTATCGAAATTTTGCAGAATGAATCGCTTGAACTAGCAGTTCGAGCAATCAATGCAATCGAGTTACTTGAAGACAGTACCGCTGATCCAAATTGCCCCATGCATAGCCGATCATTAATATGGCAAGTGATAACACGCCTAGAGCTTCATCAGAGAGCTGATGACGATGATGATGAATGGGAATACTATGATGAAGATGAAGAAGACGATGATGATTACGAATATGAGGACATTTGATTAAATACTATTATATTTTTGTGAAGGCTCAAAAATAAATTCTCATTTTGTAAAACTTGATCTTTAATCAAATTCGGAATAACTATTCTGATCAAAAGAACGTATGTGAGCAGTTGTCCATCTTGTATAAGGATACATTCTGAAAATGAAAAAATAAATCTAGCTAGGCTACTTTTATACTGATTATTTAATCAATGATATTTTTATTTATAGTTTTATGAAATATGTTTAACGGTATGATTTTTGGAACCGTGCTCTTGCACCACGTCCACCTGCTTTCTTTGGCTCAGTTCTTCTACTGTCACCAACAAGCATGGTACGATCGTAATTCTCAAAAATCTCTTTTACTTCTGTCAATCCTAGATATTTATCAATAGCTCTTGCAATCGCAATTCGGACTGCTTCTGCCCTTGCTGTTACTCCGCCACCGTGTACTCTGATTTTTATATCCAAATCATCGGTTAGGAACTGTTTTGCCAGTAATAAAGGCTCTTGCATCCTAATTCTGGAATATCTTGGTTCTACAAGGTCTAGTGGTACTCCATTAACTCTGATGATACCTTGACCTTTTGTCTGTTTCAATCTTGCTCTTGCAATTGCTGTTTTTCTTTTACCTGAAGTTAGTATAATGCTCATCATAAATCACCTAATTTACTCTTTCCTCATGTGTCCAGCCGATTCTCTTTGCAAGCTCACCAACTGTGATGTATGCTTTCAGTGATTTACTCTCTGCAACTGGAATTTTAATAAATTCTTTTTCAGATAAATCATCTGGTACATTGATATATGCAGATAATCTACGATATGCCAATCTTCCTGAGGTGGTCTTCCATGGAAGCATACCTCTTACAGTTCTTCTCAAAATTCTATCTGGGAATCTTGGGAAGAAAGGACCTCTCCTTGGATTAGTATGTGTAGCTCTAGCTCTTCTCTGCTGATAATCCTTGACTAATGCAAGTTTTCTACCTGTAATAATTAGATCCTGTGCATTGACAACAACAAATTTTTCTCCTGCAAGTAATCTCTTTGCTAGAAAACTGGCAAGTCGACCCAATACAAGGTCTGTTCCATCGATGTATGTTATATTCTGTTTACTCATCATAATCACCCTAGGATTTTAACTCCTGTGCCTTTGGGGTTCTCTTTCACAAGCTCGGAAATTGTTATTACCTTACCCTTGGCAGCCAGAATCTTGGCTCTTGCCTTCTCACTCACTGCAAGTGCAGCAACTGTTACTGGCTTTGAGATTTCTCCAGCACCTAGTACCTTACCAGGTACAAGTACTATTTTACTATCACCAATATATCTTGCGATTTTACTGATGTTAACTTCTGCTCTCTGCCTTCTTGGCTTTTTGAGCTTCTTTGATATCGCTCGCCAAATAGCAGCCTCGTTGGCATTAGATGCCTTTCTTAGCTGATAAATTAGGCTCGCAACATGGGGATCTGTAGGCCCGCGTACTTTTGATACCATTTTGTTATCACTCATTTTTCAGATGAATAAATTCATCTTATAAGTAAAGATATTTTATATTTTTATAAACAAATAGATTAGTTGCGCGAGATCATGTAAGATTTGAAGTTGATATTAACTATTGAAGTATGATTATTGATGCACCTCATCAACAGCTCTGATTAACTTCTCTGCTACAAAAATATCCGCGTTATTTGAAATTGCAAGTAATATTGCATTTGATGGTATCATCTGGAATTGTAGTTGCGTCTTGAATCCTTCTGGTGTGAGATAAATTGTTGCTTGATAGACTTCAGTACCTGGAACTATAAAATCAATCTCTACTTTCTCTACCAGCGCAAGTTGACTCACAAGATTATGTATCTGCATCCTCTGATCACTGCTCTCCTGTAGTGATAACTCAAAGGAGATATTATATGCAATCTCATTTGGAATTCCTGACATAATAAATTCTCTTCCATCTTCCATCTCTAATCTCAAAAAAGGCCGCATCCTCTCATCTGGTATACCATCTGAGTTGGCAAGTGTCAATACCTGAATATCGATTGCTTTGATATAGTTCACCATATTCTAGTATACATCATTTTAGTATAAAATATCTTTGCTTTTATTTTCACCAAAAATATACTTGTATATAATTGTGATACACAATAATTATCTGTATAATCAATGAGTTATAAATATGAAAATTGTTATTGCAGGTGCAGGCTCAATTGGAACTGTTATTGGTGTACTATTGGCCAAAGACCATGATGTTGAGTTATTAAGGCGTTCTGGTACCTATGGAAGGTATGAGATTTCAATAGTAGGGGTGGTGGATGAGAAAGAAGAAGTAGAAGTGCTTAATAGTCATGATCTTGGGATGAGAAATGTTGATATGATCATTCTCACTACTCAGAGACAACAATCAGAGATACTTCTGAATATTATAGAGAAAAAATATAACACAAATGAGAATACAATTTTTCTATGTATGCAGAATGGAATGCATGTTAGTAAACCGGTAAAGTCTAGATTCCCAGATGCCAATATTATTCAGGGAGTGATTTGGTGGTCTGCAACTCTTCTTGAGGATAATAAAGTATATTATCACCGAGCAGCTCCCACATATATTGGAAATATACAGGGTAGTGCATTGACAAAGGTTATATCTCTTCTTAAACCATATTTTGAACTAATTGAGGTGGATGATATATATTCAGAAGTAAGAACAAAATTATTATTGAATGTGGTCAGCCCTGTGTTGGCTTTGGTCAAAAAACCATATCCAAACGGTTTGAATGATTTGCGTATACGAGAGATTGTTCATATTGCTTTTGATGATGTTCTTGAAATTGCAAAAACACTTGGATGGGTAATAGATGACAAGTTGAATGATTTTCATAAAATCCTCAAATCAAAAGATAAAATCCCTACTGAGGATACTAAACTCACTCATAAAGTATCAACACAGATCTCAGCTGAGAAACATGGTGGGAGTCGTTCCAATGTTGGAAGTCTATTGAGTTACTTTATAATGCATGGTAGTAATGCATCAAATATAATACTGGGCTATGTTAGTGATCTTGAACCGGGATATGATGCGATCTCTGATGGGAAAATAAAACGTCTTCATTCATCTCTTAATAGATTAACAGTTAAATGCTCAATTTAATGAATTTTCAATCATGAAATATCTTTTTCTTAACTTCATATACAGTTTGAAGAATTCCACCTCATCCAATTCAAGTCTATCATAGCTCTCTTCCAATGCATACAGATCTGCCTGCACATTCATCAGTGATTCCTCTGCAATAGCTCTGGGATCAAGTGTGGTGTTCTCAACTTTGGAATTAATCAGCATTTTTAATTCTACTTCTTTATCAATTAATTGTTGTTTTAAATTAACTATCTGACGATTCAAGGCATCATCCTGTTGCCTTGCATTCACAGTGATTGCATTGGCAAAATTAGATGATGATATACCCTGTCTAACCTCTCTGATCACCTGATATACATGATTTGTATTTTTCCATCTCTGCATTGTTCTTGTGATTATCTGACCATTCTGATCTGCAATAGCATGACTTGTTCCTTTTGGTAAATATATTTCTGGAGGTGTGTTTGGAAAATTATGGGGTATATTCACTGTTATGCTCACTGCCTGTCCTGATCTATCTCTCACAACTCCTTTCCATGAGGTGAGATTTCCTTTATCTGGTTCAAAACCATATGCATTTTGATATAACAGATAAGCTTCTTTGGAGAGTATTGCATCATCAACCATACTGCAAATGGGTAGGAATTCATATTAATAGTTTTAGAATTCCAATGTATTCATTTCATCAATTTTAACTGTTTGATAATACAATCATTTCCTTCTATTATTGTTAGATATTCACCACAATCTGGACAGGAAAAAGATTGAATATCTCCATCTATTGTCTGCAATGTACCTCTGTATTCACAGGAAACACATTCCACCACACCTTTTTTCTCAGTAAACACTATATTTGCATCTTTAAGTTGATCATTATTCTTTGTGAGTATTTCATAACAGAATTCAATCTGATCTGGGATAAATGTAGAATATTCACCCATCTCAATCTCAATCTCCTGTACAAATTTTACATCATATGATGCAATACTCTCTATCACTGCATTTACTATTGATTGTGTAAATGAAAATTCATGCATTTTTAATCGAATCCCAGCTCTGTTATCAACTCATCTATACCTTTTCCTTTACGAGCACTTGTTAACACAATCTTTGTCCTTGGATTTATCTTTCTCACATCTTCCTGCAGTTTTTCCAGATCTACCTCCATCAACTCTGCCATCTCAATCTTATTTATCACCACAATATCCGAATGCCCTATAATTATTGGATGTTTCATAACCATATATGGACCCTCTGTCACACTAACAACGCATACTCTCATGTCTGTACCAAGTACGTACTCCGCTGGACATATAAGATTGCCAACATTCTCAACCAATACTATATCTGTATCTGCAAGATTAATATTTTTGATGGTTTTTTTGATTAGCGGGGCATCAAGATGGCATCCTGCATTTATCTGATACACCTCAATTCCAAACCGGTTTATTCGTTCAGTATCAATTGTGGTTGCTATATCACCTCCTATCATAACAACATTATATCTATCTTTAATTTTCTCAACTATTTTCTCAAGAATTGTGGTCTTTCCAGCACCTATGGCCCCCATTATATCAATCGAGATCACATTATTTTCTTTGAATTTCTGTAAATTCTCATCTGCTATCTTCCTATTTACCTCATATATATTGATTTTAGGCTGTATTGTGATTGATTTATCCTTTTTGATTATCTTGATTTCATCCATATGAATTCTTGAATTTTATTAATAATGTAAATTTGATTGTATTCAATGGGAATTAATATAGTATTTAATGAAATTTAATGCATTATTCTCTGTTGAATACCTGTTTTCCATTAATGTATGTGGAAAGCAGTTTAGTACGGGATTCCAGTGGATTCCCACCAAATATGAGGAAATCTGCATCCTTTCCTGCTTTGAGACTTCCTACTCTGTCATCCACCTCAAGTATTTTTGCAGGATTAATGGTTACAATCTCAAGTGCTTTATCTTCAGGTAATCCCTCTCTGATACATTGAATGAGAGAGTCTCTCAAAGAATCGATTGGAATTACTGGAGCATCTGTGGTCAGACAAACAAAGGCTCCTGCTCTTACCATCACGCCTGGAGTACTCATTTGCTGATCTCTAAGTTCATTCTTGACTCGACTACCTCTACCAAATATTGGACCTATCACAACAGGTATCTGTTTCTCCACAATATAATCCTTGATTTTATATGATTCAGTTGCATGCTCTATTACAATCTTGTAACCAAATTCCTCTGATAATCTGATAGCAGTTTCAATATCATCCGCTCTGTGTGCATGTGATCTTACAGGCATTTTACCATCAATAAGATCTAGTAATACCTCTTTTCCAAGATCTTTCTTAGGAGGTTTGATGTATTTTCTCTTTCCTTCCTCTTCCTTCTCATTCTTTAACTTGTTGAATTCATATTCTTCCAGATCTCTTCTATAATCCAATGCATCATAGAATGCTTTCCTAATGGTCCATGCCACAGCCATTCTTGTATGGGGTGCACGTTTATTATTCTGACCCACTCTCTTTGGGTTCTCACCCATTGCAAATTTAACCCCAGCAGGCTCTTTAATCACCAGATCAGATACGGTGATGCCCACAGATTTAACAACCACAAATTGTGCACCAATTGGATTGGCAGATCCATGTGTAACTCCCATAGTGGTTACACCACCCTGTCTTGCATCTTCAAATCCCATATCAAATGGGAATAATGAATCCATCGTTCTTAAATAATGAGTTGTCACATCAGAAGTTTCATTTCCATCATGAACATGTCCTGCACTGGTACCCTCCTCGAATACACCCACGTGTGAATGAGCATCAATTAATCCAGGTGTAATTGTTTTTCCACTACAATCAATTTTTTCATATCCATCAATAGATAAATCTATACCTAGATCTACTATTTTGTCATCTTCTATCAAGAGAGTTCCTTTCTCGATGATTTCTCCCTCTACTGGAATAATCCTTGCATTAACAAATGCTTTTTTCATATATTCATGTATAATCAATACTTAGTTAAATATTTTTGAAACGGCTAAAAATAGTTTTTATTTTTATTTTATAATAATGACAAGGAAACTAACGCTGGGGTTTTTCTTTTTTACCTGTAACTAACTGTTTAAGATCCGCACCATTAACTGAAACAACATTCCATTTAATACCTGGAATATCACCTTTGGCACCTCCAGAACTACCACCAATACCCTGTACAATTACCTCATCGTGGCTATCTATATATAATAGACCTCCATCATGGGGTACGAAAGCACCTATCTGTTTGCCGTTTTTTACTAATTGAACTCTTACACATTTTCTGAGTGCAGAGTTTGGTTGTTTTGCACCTACTCCGTATTTATCAAGTACTACTCCACGAGCCATGGGTGCACCTTCTAATGGATCTGCTTTTATATCAAGGCCTAATTTTTTACGTAAATATCTTTTATCTTTCCATCTAAAATGCTTACGCTTCAATTTTAACGTACGGGCACTATATATGCCGTTAGGAGACTTTTTACCTGTCATATTAATCCTCTTATAATCTGAAATTGATTTTTCTTTATTTAAAGAAATAGATATGTTGTCAAAATGAAGTCTTAATATTTTCATACTTTGAATATTTTCAGTATTAACCTTTTATGGTAAAATGTCATTTATTTTGTATCGTCTATTTATTGCACAATTTACTTATAAGTTCTGTAAGTATAGACATAGTTGCTTTGATTGTTATATCTGCATGATCATAGGGTGGTGATACTTCCATAATATCTGCTGCTCTGATTTTTACAGGTATTGCATCTATATATTGCATCAATTGTGAGGTACTCATTCCACCTGCAACTGGAGTACCCGTTCCGGGGGCATATGCAGGATCCAATACATCAATATCGATTGATAGATATATATAATCCACATCTTTTGAAATTTCTACTACCTTGTCTCTGAAATATTGCAGGTCAAAATTATTTTCTTCAAGATCAACCATGCGTAGTTCTTTTATTTCATATTTTTGTATTATCTGTTCTTCCTCAGTGGTCATATATCGAGTACCCACTAGTAGTACATTTTCTGGACTTATATTCTCCAGTTCAATTGCTCTTAACAATGGGCTGGCATGACTATATTCTGTTCCCATAAGTTCTGGAAGTAGGTCTCTGTGTGCATCAAACCAAATTATGGCTACTTTGCCTTTTTTGGATAGAGATTTGATCAGGGGATAGCTAAGAGAATGGTCTCCACCGATTGAAATTATGGGTGCATTCGATTTATCTAGTAAATTAATAGTGTATTTTTCAACATATTCTCTGGTTTTTTCAGCAGACATTGGATAAACTGGAATATCTCCCACATCTTTCAGTATCAAATTTTCTATGCTGATACTTTTTCGTGTCATGGTCTGCATATCCACAGAGATCGATCGTAATGCATTAATTGCCTTTGCAGTTCCTTTTTTACCCGATGTGGCTCCATCATATGGAATTCCCTGAATAATTATGTCAACTTCTGCAATTGGTGTATTCTCATAGGCGATACCTCCATAGGATGCATATCCATTTTCTAAATGTTCCATAAATTATAGTATGTACCTTGGTTTACTAAGAGTTTCTATTTGTTAATCCTCAATTTTCATGGAAAAAATAACGGATGGAGTAGTTGGCAATTGTCCATCTCGTATAATAATTCATAATTTCTGGATAAATAAATCTAACAAGGTTGTTTTATACTGATGATATTATTATTCCTAGTATTTAAATTATTTATTTTCCATTAAATAGTCCAAACCCTCACTCTCCACAAATTCCTTTGCTTTATCTGCAAATTCAGCAAGTTCAGCAGTAGATGCATTCAGTTCCTCCATTGAAGAGGTCATCTCCTCTGCAACAGATGCAACCTCCTCGGCTGAGGCAGCAGTCTCCTCGGATAATGCAGATATATCATCAATTCTTAGCCTGATATCATTGAAGGTTATCTGAAGTGATTCTGAAATATCATTGGATACTGCAATTATATTCTCAGCTGCTTTCTTTGATTCATCTGATAATTTACGTACATTCTCTGCAACAACTGCAAAACCTCTACCATAATCTCCTGCACGTGATGCCTCTATACCTGCATTGAGTGCGAGTATATTGGTCTGAAGTGCAATCTGTGATACTCCCTCTGAATTCTTCTTGATTTTCTCCACTATACCATGAATGCTATCATCAAGTAGCTGTAATTTCTGAGAGATCTCATGTACATTATTTGCCTGTTCACTGGCAACTGTTGACATGGATTGTGAAGTAGATGCAACATGTTCGGTAGATTCATTTACCTGCTGTGTAGTTGCACTGAGATCATGAGTTGCATTGATAATTACTGTTGTGGCATTGAGGTTCTGCACTAGGCCCTGGGTGGTGTTCATGATCTCATTCATTGTAATCCCAATAATGGAGAAAACAGTATCTTCAAGTACTCTTTTGTTAGTAACTCTGTAATCAAATTGTCCTTTGCTGAAGGCATCTGTTGCTAATCTCAATTCATCAAAATATATATGTGTTTCAGAATACAATGAGAAAATAACTCCTATTCCAGTTATCATCAATATGGTGAACCAAGGTAGTATTAGTATCATAAATTCAGATAAAGTGTATTTTGAATTATAAATATCAAGTGCATCAAGAATTGCAGAATAAATTATAACCTCACTTGCTAATATTAGACTGTGAAGGCTCATTCTGAATCTGTAATCATTTTTTCCAAAAATGATCATAATTAGTGGGATACCTAATAATGCACCTAGTTGAGCAGCTAGAAAATATCTAAACCATTCTGCTCTAGGCCGTCCAAAAGTAGCTTCTTGGGTTAGTATGGTTGAAACAAATAAAATAACTAATAATCCCCCTATTAATTCTAAGATATTAGCAATTGTTAATGAAGTTCCAAAAATATTGAATTTTTTTGTTAATAACTTTTCTTTATTTTTTGACATCAAATAGTATAATCAAATTAAGCATAAAAACTTTTTGTGTTATTTTCAACTTAGCTTAATATTGTCATTTAAATCATAGTTAATGCATTAGTTTGATGTTAAAAATCGATCAATAATTAGTTTATACGTGATAAAATTCATTTTAATGGTTTGTAATCGATGGAAAAGTTAATAATTTCATCATTTTGTAACATTAATGATACTATGGATTTATCACACAAATCATTAAATTTCAATCATTTTACATCTTTATCAAAAAATGAAAAAAAGAATCTTATTGATAAATTCAACATAGGTTCAATTTATTTTGCAGTAGACGGTACTCGAAGATTCGCTATGAGTGAATTAAAAAAATTAGGAAAGGAATTCAGCTATGATAATTATTATCAATTAATGAAGTCTACTTTTATCAGATCGATTAAATTATTGTTTGATAGGGGTTTTAAAACGATTTTAGTGCTACTTCATGATAATACTTCTATAAATCGTGGTGATGAATATATTAAAAATTCATTTAAACTGGGAATTGAACCTCTATGGATGGATAAAGAATATCTTAATTTTTATAGACAAAACAAAGTAAATGTCAGCTTTGTTGGCTTTAATGAAATTTACAAAGAAATTGGTTATTTAGAAGTTATTGATAAAATGGATAATTTATCTCAATTAACAAGGTCTGCTGACAATCATAAAAATCTATTATTCTTGACTTTAACCTCCCCTTCTGAAGATATTATGAGGTTAACTAAGAAGGCAGCATATAAAAAGTTAACAGATAAACCAATGATTATCAAAGATTTTTATGGTTTCAATATACCAAATATTGATTTATCACTTTATTATGGAAGACCAAGAGGAAAAGTTTCCCCACCATTAATTACTGATGACGAACTGCGTATTTATACCAAATTTCCTTCTTTATATTTGAATGATGATTTAGTTGATCAAATTTTATATTTTACTATTTTACATAAAATATCAATCAATGATAAATATAAGAAATATAGTGACATATTTGTATCTAAAATCTCTGATAAAGAATATGCTCCGTCTTTAATTTGGGGAGATCTCTCTTATTCATCAGATATATAAGGAAAGTCATAAAAATAAAATATAGAGAATTTTCGAAACATTTAACAGTAGAACAAATGATTTCATTTTGTTTAGTAATTATGAGAGATATGATATTACAATCAATAAGTCAACTAATCAATAATTTAGGGAATGGATCTATGCCGGGTGTTATTTATGATACAGCAGTAATTGGGGCGATTAAAAACAATGTTGGATATAGCTTATTCCCTGTACAGGTAAAAAGAGTTTTGTCATTACAACACTCAGATGGGTCATGGGGTGCAGATAGATATCAACCGTATGATCGTTTATTATCAACTGCCGCAGTTGCCTATATGATAGTTGAATTAGAATTGAATAAAAATTTAAAATATTCAGTACAATTTGAACGAGGTGTAAATTGGATAACTGAAAATCAAGAAAAGGTATTGAAATCAAGATACCCTCTTCCGGTAGCTTTTGAATTTATTTATATATGGTTGTTAAATACAATTATGCAAAAAACGAATTCACTTAACGTTTCAATAAGTAGATTAGAAAAAGCAAAAGAAAAAAAATTATCATTCATTGGGGATCAAATCTATTCAATGTACAATCCACTTTTTTTCTCTATGGAAGCATTAGTTAAAAATAAGCTACAAGCAGAACAGTTATCAAGTTTTCAGAGTAAAAATGGCTCTTTATGTGCAAGTCCTGCTAGCACTTCAATATTTATAAAACACAGAGTGAAATCAGCAATTCCAGGAGCAATGAAATATTTGAAGAAAGAATCTTTGAAAAAGAATGGGATGTTTCAACATTTTGGTGATTACACTTATTTTAATATAGCATATTCTTTATATCCATTACTTAAAACAAATTACACTTTTGGACGTGAAGTGATTTCTCCAAGCTCAAAATTGATCTCTAATTGGAATAAAGAAGGAATTTCATTCGGGTATTCTTTTCCAATACTAGATGCTGATGATACTTCTGTGGCACTTGTTGTGCTAAAAAAACTGGGTGTTGATGTTTCAGATAAAATAAAATCAATATGGGCATACGAGGATGAAAAGTTCTTTAAAACTTATTTTATAGAAAATGACCCTGCTTTACTCACAAATGTGCATATATTAGAAGCATTTTTGGATATTCCAACTGAAGGTTCAGAATTAGCTATAAAAAAGATAAAATTATATTTGGATGGGTTGGGTAGCGATGTAGTCTTGAATACGAAATTTGTCTCATCAAAAATAATGCAATTGGGTAATATAGTCGTGTCTTTGTTACCTACACTGGTAAATTATGCTAAAAATTACCTTTTCGTATTGGAAGATGAGATAAGAAATATGTTGAATAATAACTATTTTTTGCATACTGAAGAATTGTCATTATCATTATTTGGTTTGACTAAAGCTGCTATGCATGGTCTTGCAATTGATGAAAATATGGTTCATAAAGTGTACAATTTACTTATGGAGAGACTAGATTCAAATTTAAATTACCAGCATTCTTTCTTTTGGACATCTAAAGTACAGTATGCTCCAATAGAAGTAGATCGAGCCTATTTGCTTTCTGGATTGCTAAATTATATTAATCTATTCAAAAAAAATTAACTATATATATCTAAATCTAGTGTTAAAATATGAATTTATTTTGCTGTGAAACTAACTCTTTGTAACATTTTATGCTTTACCCAATTTGGTGTCTGAAATGCAAATCTAACTGAAATAATAAGTATGATTATGAAAACAACCGAAAAACCTTGTATCAATCCATTTTCAACATTAAGTTGTACTATATAATGAGGTAAAATATATAACATTAATGTGAAACTAGCACCTACAATATATATAATTGAGGAGAATTCAATAATTTTTATTCTTGGGACAATTAATGGATCAATTCGTCCTTCATTTACAATAAATTTCTCCAACTTCTTCCTAGAATATCTTGCTTGTAAAAACAGTAAAATGTATGGGAAGAATAATAAAATAATACCTAACATTGTCTCAAACCTTTGTGGGTTTGGAAATGAAAAAACCATTTGATTATTTTTCTCTAGAATGATTAATAAATTATCTGAGGTCCCATTAAAAATCTCTGATATGGTAATACCTAAGACAATCATTAATATCTTGTTAATGATAGTCCAAATTTTATTTGTAGGAGAAAAAAACATTACAGTAGAATAGTAAATGGCAATTCCTGCTCCAATAATGAATAAAAGAAGTAATGAACCAATATACCTTAATACTAAGGCAAGCTCTATGGAAATAGATGAATTTCCAATACTGATAATATCTAAAACGTAGAGTAATATCCATACTATACTATTTTGCAAATAAAATATTGATAAGTACAATTCAACTTGATCATAGTATGTTTGGTAATTATTGAGACTAATTATTGTGAATTTAAAACAAAATAATGCAACCATCAAATGCAGAAATGGGAAAAGATATGCATAATATTTCAAATTCAAATCATTTATTTGAATCACAAATAGGACATACGAGGTAAGTAATATACCTGTTACTATCTGATATGTTAAACTTTTTTTTGAAATTAATAATCCTGTAATGAATATTATAATGGATAGAATAACAAAAAATAGACTTACTTGTTGGAATTGACTATAGAATATCATAGATAAAATCTCTGTTTTAATTGGTTTTAAGGGCCAGTAGGAGTGACAATAACATTACCAACGGGATCTCCATCATCAGATCCTGGTGGATCAAAGTACAATGAACTAGTATTACTTAGTATATTGCTGTCCATCAGTGCATAACTGTGAGCCCAGTACCAACCTGTTTCCAAGGCAGAATTATATACATCAACTGTTAGAATATAGCTGGCGTTAATGTTTACTTTGCTTACAGAAAGATTGAAGTTGAACCAAAGTTCACTTGATGACGGAAATACAAGTCCTACATTTAGGCTAACATCATGATAAAGTATCTCATTTGTGGAAAACTGGCAGATATTATTTCTGTAATCTCAATCATCTCTACTGGGGGGATATTTAACCATAGTATCCATGCGGTTGATGTTTGAAATAAAGAACCAGGAAATGGAATAATTCCATCTTTGATACATTTGATGAGACCCGACATTTTTTTATCATCTGTATCAATTATGTACAGAACTTGATTGAACATTCCAAATTTAATCCTATCATATACTAGATTGTAGTTGGAAAATAAATTTATATTTTTTAAATAAGATAAATGTCTTGATATTGACTGTTTTGTCAGTGGTAGTTTTTGTATCACCTTTTTATAATATTTGATTTTTGGAATATTCTCAAGTAATTCGGACTGTGATCGTCTGGCATTCTTTGTCATCTCCCGGATGAGAATTACATCAAAAATTTTCAAATTAGCAACTATATTTTTTTCAGATTTTATAATATTGCTATCCTCAAATTGTTTTGCCACTGTTTCTGTTATTTTATCCAGCTCTATGGTCCATTTTCCAATAGTTTCGTCCCATTTACTCAGTTGAGAATTTGATTTGATAGTTCTGTTGATATTCATAAAATGCTCATAGTTTTCTATTACTTTATTATTGATCAGTTCATCAAATGCAAATAATAACAGCTTAACACTATTGTATTTTTTTAGAATTGCAAATTGGGCAAAAACAGCATTTCTATCTCCAAATATCTGTGTTTTGAACACAGTGTATGGATGATTGTCACAGAATATATCTATTTTCTCAAAATTCTTTCTCCAATTTTTTTTATCTGGTAGTAGAATAAAAGAATGGATCTGCATATCCAATAAATCATAATTAATGCTTGCAGTTACCCCTCTAATCGCACCTTTCAATTCCGAACGCACATGCTTTGATGATTCAGGAATGATCTGATCATCTGCATATTCTATTTCTCTATCGGTATAATCAATAAGGTATCTCAGCTTTCTTTTGACAGTACTCTCACTCATTTTTTTATGTTTTAAACGAGAATTCACATCTGAAGACAGTTCTACTGCAGAGCTCAATGGTTTTTCCAATAAAGCTAAAATAATTGCAAAATCAATACTTAACCCATCACTCATTTAATAATACCCTGTGTATAATTCCTTTTACACTAATTACATTATAGCTTTTTTCCATTATCTGTGAAAGTTTGTATTACTCAATTAACACATTTCAATTATAACTCTAATTTAGTGCTGAATAAATTATACAAGAATTTATTATTTGTATAAAATTGTTATAAAATAATGGTATTTGCTTATTTGGCTAAGTTTTTATTAATACTAACAAATTTCTAAATTTTGTAATTTTATAAAATAAATTTCTGATAATGCGCGTAAAATGATGGGACAAGCGCCAATTAAATTTCTAAATATGATCGTTCGTCTCATTTATAATATATTATTTATAGTAAATTAATGAAGGCAATGATATTGAACGAAACAGTATAAAAGTAGCCTAACTTGTTAAATTTGCTATTTCATACTTTAAGAACTTATATATTCTTATATGAGATGGACAACTGATCTGACACTACTCTATTTTTTCCCCACATTTGATTGAAACAAGTGCTTTTGGAGTTACCATTCTTATCATCCTATTTGTACATACAAATTTTAAGTTGTGAATTTCACACGCCCTGGTGAATTCACCACTACTCCATTGAATGTGATACATTCTCTGAGGCTACTTTTACCATTATTACTCCATTAATATATTTATCTCCAAAGCTATTGTACCTGTATAATCCTCTGTGTACTCTGTTTACCTTTCTTATAGCACAGCATGTCTGTGAGGTGTAGCTCTCATGATATTGATTTTTGTATTGGTATATGCAATCACTGCATCTGTACAGACCTCTGCTTGTTTTTCTGATCATGCATTTATAGTAGGTGCATCTCTCATCCACCAGACAGAAATTAACCTAATTATAGATAAAAGAGTATCATTGCCTATGTATCTATTAATTCGGATGCACCCTATGCATCTTTCAATTAATTCGCAATTTTATTTTATATTGACAAACTAGTATTCATCAATTATATCACCCGAATCATGTGGAATAAAAAAAAATACGCAATTATTATTTTTGGAAAAAGAGGAGGTTCTAAGCGCAATTATTTCTGTTAAATGCAATAAATATCTAAACGCAAATTTACAACCTGCGTTGGAAGAAATCAATCATTGCTGTGAATTCACGGATCCTGAAATTAATATCTGTGTGACCA